>NZ_JBYTEK010000007.1:0-151956 GCF_058783335.1 Stenotrophomonas sp. FW305-C-20-S1
CCCCCCCCCCCCCCCCCCCCCCCCCCCCCCCCCCCCCCCCCCCCCCCCCCCCCCCCCCCCCCCCCCCCGCACTACCCTGTTCAGCGCGTCATCCGGATAATCGCGCGGTGAGTACCGAACCTGACACCCTCGCCGCGGTCGAGACTGAAACCGCGCCCCTGCAGCTGCTGCACCTGGATGAACGACTGGCCGTGGTCAACAAGCCGGCCGGGCTGATGGTCCATGACAGCAAGCTGGCCCGTGGCGAAGATGATTTCCTCGCCGATCGCCTGCGCGAGCAGCTGGGCCGGCCGATCTTCCTGGTCCATCGCCTGGATCGCGCCACCAGCGGCTGCCTGTTGCTGGCCTTCGACCGTGATACGGCCAGTGCGCTGGGCAAGTCGTTGATGGGCGGCGAGGTGAGCAAGGATTACCTGGCCATCTGCCGCGGCTGGCCGGCCGAGGAGGCCTGGCAGGTCGACCACGATCTGGATGGCGGTCCCGGCAAGCCGGTGAAGAAGCCGGCGGTCACCGACTTCCAGCGCCTGGCTACCGGCGAACTGTCGGTACCGGTGGGCGAGTTCACCAGCTCGCGCTATGCACTGCTGCGCTGCCAGCCGCTGACCGGGCGCTTCCGGCAGATCCGCCGCCATCTCAAGCACCTGTCACATCACCTGATCGGTGATACCAGCCATGGTGATGGCCGGCACAACCGCAACTTCCGCATGCAGGGTGTGCACCGCATGCTGCTGCACGCCGAGCGCCTGCGCTTTCCGCATCCGGATGGTGGCACGGTGGATGTGCGCGCGCCGGTCGACGGTGAATTCCAGAAGGCGCTGGACCTGTTCGGCTGGCAGGCTCCGTAGCGGTAGCGCCGGGCCATGCCCGGCGGCTTCTGCGAAGAAACGGCCGCGCTTCGCGCTCGCCGGGCATGGCCCGGCGCTACCGTCTTACTTCTTTTCCGGCTCGTTGACGATCGCTTCCAGATCCTTCTGCAGATCGGCGAACAGCGGCTGCATGCGCGTCTGGATCGCCACCATCACGTTCTGCATCAGCGCCGGGGTCTTGTCGAGCAGGCTCTGGCCGGCCGGGCTCTCGTAGAACTCGGCCATGGCCAGCACGTCTTCCTTGCTGAAGGTCTTCTTGTACAGGTCCACGTACATCGGCCGCAGCTGCTGCCACGACAGTGCCTGGCGCAGGGTCTGGCTGGTACGGGCCTGGATGCGCTGCAGCTGTTCCTGCTGCTGGGCGTTGAGCTTGCGCTGTGCGGCGACCTGCTGGAACTGCTGCTGCTGCATCGCTTCGATCTGCGGCAGCATGGTGTCGATCATGCTCTGCGCACGCGAGGCCGACAGCAGGCGGTTGATGTCGCCATCGGTGGGGGCTGCGGCCAGCACCGGCGCGCTTGCTGCGGCCAGCACCAGCAGCAGGGTCGCGCGGCGCAACAGGGAGGGAACGAAGCGGATCATGCGGAGCGTCCTGCAGTACACGGGATGGCAAGCATACCCCCGGCAAAGGCGAAGGCGGCGTGTTCGGTGCCTGATCGGCGGCATACGGGGCGTGATGGCAGCCACGGCAACGCGGCTGCCGCTACAATGCGCGGATGGGCAGTGGACCGGTCATCATCAGCGCGCAGCTTGAAATCCCCGACGGCGAAATCGTCGAGCGTTTCGTGCGTGCCAGTGGTGCCGGCGGCCAGAACGTCAACAAGGTCTCCACCGCGGTGGAACTGCGTTTCGACGTGGCCGGTTCGCCCTCGTTGCCCGAGCCGCTACGCGAGCGCCTGTTGGCGCGGCGCGACCGGCGCATGACCGGCGAAGGCGTGCTGGTCATCGACGCGCAGCGTTTCCGCACCCAGGATCGCAATCGCGAGGATGCGCGCGAGCGGCTGGCGGCCTTCATCCAGGCCGGGCTGAGCGTGCCCAAACCACGCAAGGCCACCAAGCCGACCTTCGGGTCGAAACTGCGTCGTCTGGACGCCAAACGCGGGCGCGCGCAGATCAAGCGCGGGCGCTCATCACGTGACTGGGAGTGATTGCTTGAACAACCCGACGCCGTTGCTGCCGGCCATTCCGCCGAACATGCCGCAGGTCAAGCCCAACCGTTTCCTGCGCTGGCTGGCGCGCTGCACGCTGCGCATGGGCGGCTGGAAAGTGACCGGCACGCTGCCGAACGTTCCCAGGCTGGTCTTCATCATCGCTCCGCATTCGTCCAACTGGGACGGGCTGTGGGGCATGGCCGCCAAGATCGCACTGGGCATGAAAGTGAAGGTGCTGGGCAAGGCCTCGCTGTTCTGGTGGCCACTGGGCCCGCTGCTGCACAAGCTGGGCGTGATCCCGCTGGATCGCAGCTCGCCGCAGGGCACTGTCGGCCAGGCCGTGGACCTGCTGCGCAACAACGAGAAGATGTGGTTCGCCATCACCCCCGAGGGCACCCGCAAGGCCGTGAAGGACTGGAAGGCCGGCTTCCTGAAGATTGCGCGGATGGCCGACGTGCCGATCCTGGCCGCGTATTTCCACTACCCGGAAAAGACCATCGGCATCGGCCCGCTGTTCACGCCGACCGGCGATGATGCCGCAGACATGGCGACCATCCGCGAGTTCTACCGGCCCTGGATCGGCAAGACCCGCGGCACGGTCTGAGCCAGCCGCCGCCGGCAGCGTAGACGCCACGTCCGGCACATGCCGGGCGCCCGTGACAGGAGTAGGGTGGACGGCTGCCATCCCGTACCGTCTGCCCAAGGAGCGTTTTACATGTCGCGTACCGTAGTCCTGGCCGCCGCCATCAGCCTGGCGCTGGCGGCCTGTTCCGGCAAGGAGTCCACCCCCGTGTCCGAAGCCCAGAATGCACCGGCCCAGCAGCCGGCCGAAGCCTCCACCAATCCGCTGCTGACCGCCAGCAGCCTGCCGTTCCAGGCACCGCCGTTCGACAAGATCAAGGACAGCGATTACCTGCCGGCGTTCGAAGAAGGCATGCGCCAGCATCTGGCCGACGTGCGCAAGATCGCCGACAGCGCCGAGCCGGCCACCTTCGACAACACCATCGTGGCGATGGAGCGCAGCGGCGAGACCCTGACCCGCGTGTCGCGCATCTTCTTCGGCCTGGTCCAGGCCGACACCAACGATGCCCGCCAGAAGATCCAGGAAGAAGTGGCGCCGAAGCTGGCCGCGCACCAGGACGAGATCAACCTCGATCCGAAGCTGTTCGCGCGCGTGAAGTCGCTGTACGACCAGCGCGAGACGCTGGGCCTGGATCCGGTGCAGAAGCGCCTGGTCGAGCACTACTACGACGGCCTGGTGCGCGCCGGCGCGCAGCTGTCCGACGCCGACAAGGCGAGCCTGCGCAAGCTCAACGTGGAAGAAACCACGCTGTCCACCCAGTTCCACACCCGCCTGGTGGCTGCAACCGCCGCTGCTGCGGTCGTGGTGGACGACAAGGCCAAGCTGGCCGGCCTGGACGAGGGCGCGGTCAACAATGCCGCCGCCGCCGCCAAGGACCGCAAGCTGGATGGCAAGTTCCTGCTGCCGCTGCAGAACACCACCCAGCAGCCGGTGCTCGGTTCGCTGACCGACCGCGACCAGCGCGCCGCCGTGCTGAAGGCTTCGGAAACCCGTGCCGAGCGTGGCGATGCCAACGACACCCGGCAGACCGTGCAGCGCCTGGCCCAGCTGCGTGCGCAGAAGGCCAAGCTGCTCGGCTTCGACACCTTCGCCGACTACCAGCTGGGCGACCAGATGGCCAAGACCCCGGCGGCCGCACTGAAGCTGCTGACCGACACCGTGCCTGCCGCCACCGCCAAGGCGCGTGCCGAAGCCGGTGAGATCCAGAAGGTGATCGACGCCCAGAAGGGTGGTTTCCAGGTGGCCGCCTCGGATTGGGATTTCTACGCCGAGCAGGTGCGCAAGGCCAAGTACGATCTGGACGAGTCGCAGATCAAGCCGTACTTCGAGCTGGACAACGTGCTGCAGAACGGCGTCTTCTACGCCGCCACCCAGCTGTACGGCATCACCTTCAAGCCGCGCACCGACATTCCGACCTACAACCCGGACATGAAGGTGTACGAAGTGTTCGACAAGGACGGCACCTCGCTGGCCCTGTTCTACACCGACTACTTCAAGCGTGACAGCAAGTCCGGTGGCGCCTGGATGGACGTGTTCGTCGAACAGGACGGCCTCACCGGTGCCAAGCCGGTGGTCTACAACGTCTGCAACTTCACCAAGCCGGCCGCCGGCCAGCCTGCGCTGATCAGCTTCGACGACGTCACCACGATGTTCCATGAGTTCGGCCATGCACTGCACGGCATGTTCTCGAACGTGAAGTACCCGTCGATCGCCGGTACCGCCACCTCGCGCGATTTCGTCGAGTTCCCGTCGCAGTTCAACGAGCACTGGGCGCTGGACCCGAAGGTGTTCGCCAACTACGCCAAGCACTACAAGACCGGCGAAGCGATGCCGCAGGAACTGGTCGACAAGATCCTCAAGGCGCGCAGCTTCAACCAGGGCTATGCGACCACCGAGTACCTGTCGGCGGCACTGCTCGACCTGGCCTGGCACACGCAGAAGGCCGATGCCCCGCTACAGGATGTCGGCGCCTTCGAAGCGAGCGCGCTGAAGAAGTTCAAGGTCGATCTGCCGCAGGTGCCGCCGCGTTACCGCACCACCTACTTCGACCACATCTGGGGTGGCGGTTACTCGGCCGGCTACTACGCCTACTTCTGGGCGGAAGTGCTGGACCATGACGCCTACCAGTGGTTCACCGAACACGGTGGCCTGACCGCCGCCAACGGCCAGGAATTCCGCGACAAGATCCTCTCGCGCGGCAACAGCATGGAGCTGTCGACCCTGTACCGCGATTTCCGCGGCAAGGACCCGTCGGTGGAGCCGCTGCTGAAGTTCCGCGGCCTGAAGTAAGCGCGGCCTGAAGTACGAAAAACAAAACGGCGGGGGCAACCCCGCCGTTTTTCGTTGTGTCGCTCATCCACACATGGCGTGGATCCATGTGTCGACCAAGATCGACACCCATCAAGAGCAGGCCATGCCATTCCGACAGGTCGCGGAAATGTGTCGAAGGCGGGGTGGGGCCGGTTGCGGGGGCGTGAGCGCCATGGATGGCGCGATCGAGCTTACATGGACGTACTTGCAGCGTCCCCCGCAACCGGACCCACCCCGCCATCCCCCAGGAAACCGGCTTTGGCTGTTGAGGTTGCCGGCCAGGGGCCGGCACTACCGGGTGCCGGCCGCAGCCCGGCCATCACGTCCCTACATGCACCCGGTTCGCCTGCTCGGCCAACCCCAAGTGATCCAGCGCGATATCCAGCGCCAGTACATAGCTCTGCGCGCCGTACCCGGCGGCGATGCCCAGGCGCTGGCCAACACCGGCCGGCAGGCACGGCTCGGCCACGGCGCCATCGTCATGCACTTCCACGTACGCGTTGTGCAGGTAGGGCAGCAGCCGCTGCAGGCGCAGGCTGTCGGCACATGCGCCCGGATCCAGCAGCGTCACCTCGCCACGGCTGTGGTCGGCCACGCGCAGCGCGTCCAGCAGTTCCTGCTCCGAACCGCAGGCGCGGATCGCCACGCTGGTGCCCGCATCGATCGCACGGTGCACCAGTGATTTCAGTACCGGCGCCGGCAGCGGCGCGGCGGTGCGGATCAATGCGCCCGCCGCTTCCGGGCCACGGATGATGAAGATCGACATGGCTCAGCCCTCCCGTGCCAGGCGACGGCTGACGATGGCCAATGACAGCGGATAACCCGCCTGCTGGCTGCGCTGGTCGACCACCACGGCGGCCGGGCCGTGCTGCAGGCGCAGGCGCGCTTCCAGACCGGGCTGGTGCGGCGACTGCAGTTCGATGTACTCCGCCGGCAGACCGTCCAGCGCCGCCTGCAGCGCACCGCCCTCGGCACACCATTGCGCCTCGTCGGCGACGCCGACATCAAGCAGCACCCAGTCCGCGGTGCGCGCCTGCGGCTGGCACAGACACTGGCGCACATCGGCCAGGCTGGCGCAGTCGGTGCACAGCACCGGATGGCCGGACAACTCGGCCGGCAGCAGCGGACGCGGCACCGACGGCGACGCATGCCGGATCACCAGGAGGGTCATACAACACCTTGCGCAAAGCGCCCTGCGGCGCGGTAGGCACACGATGCGCGTGGGGGCCGTAAAGGTGCGATGCCCAGTGCCCGGCCCGGGCGTAAAACCTTCATAACGTCCGGCCGGAATGCACCCGGTGGCTGCCGACCGTTGATCGGCACGGGCATGGAGACCGGCATGATGCGCGGGAACCTCACGCCTGCCCTTGCGGTCTGATGCCCACCCACCACCCGGAGCCTGACATGGATGCTGTAGCCCGTCCGCCGTTCCCAGAGCGCGCGCTCACCTGGCTGAAGAAGGAGGCACTGCCGCTGCTGGTGATGCTGGGCCTGCTCGCTGCCGCCCGCGACACCCTCGCCAACCACTATGTCGTGCCCAGCGGTTCGATGCAGCCGACGCTGCAACCGGGTGACCGGGTGGTGGTGGACATGCGCGCCTACGGCCTGCGCCTGCCGTTCACCAGCCAGGAGCTGCTGGCTACCGGCACGCCGCAGCGGGGTGAGGTGGCCGTGTTCGATTCACCGGCCGACGGCACCCGCCTGATCAAGCGCGTCGCCGCCGTGGCCGGCGACCACGTGCAGCTGCGCGATGGCCACCTGAGCATCAACGGCCAGCCGCTGCAGATCGCCGACCTGGCCGACACCGAAGCTTTCGGAGAGCGCCGCGCCAGCCTCGATCTGGACAGCGGCGGTGGCCCGGACATCGCGGATCTGCAGGTGCCCGCCGGCAAGGTGCTGGTGCTGGGCGACCATCGTGGCAACAGCTTCGACGGTCGC
This sequence comes from Stenotrophomonas sp. FW305-C-20-S1, assembly GCF_058783335.1. Classification (NCBI taxonomy): domain Bacteria; kingdom Pseudomonadati; phylum Pseudomonadota; class Gammaproteobacteria; order Lysobacterales; family Lysobacteraceae; genus Stenotrophomonas; species Stenotrophomonas sp. FW305-C-20-S1. The sequence goes on from NZ_JBYTEK010000007.1 coordinate 6,849, forward strand.
TTCTTCGGCTTCGTCGATGCGGACAAGATCTATGGCCGCGCAGTGGCGGTGTACTACCGCCGTGGCGACGGCTTCGAGTGGCAGCGGCTGTAAGCTTATCGATATGCCAGAAGTATCAATCATGACCTATCAGGTTATGGATCGACTGGATGGACGGGCCTAGTCTGGGACCCGTCCCCTCCAATCCGGCCGCCCCCACGGCCCACCGCTCCCATGACTGGCGATACCCCGGCGGCCCTCGCCGACCGTCCCCGTACTGACCACGCTCCCGTCGACACCCGCATCCAGCAGGGAACGCCGGCCTTCCGCCGCACCGCGCTGGCGCTGTTCCTGGCTGGCTTTTCGACCTTTGGCCTGCTGTACACGGTGCAGCCACTGCTGCCCGAGTTCAGTCGCCACTTCGGTGTGTCTGCTGCCGGCAGCGCGATGTCGCTGTCGCTGACCACCGGCACCCTGGCCGTGGCCATGCTGCTGGCGGGCCTGCTGTCCGATGCGGTCGGCCGGCGCCCGCTGATGATCGTTGCGTTGCTGGCCTCGGCCACGCTGTCGCTGTGCACCGCACTGGTCGACGACTGGGCCACCCTGCTGGTGCTGCGCACCCTGTTGGGGCTGGCATTGAGCGGCGTGCCGGCGGTGGCGATGACCTACCTGGTGGAAGAGATGGACAGCCGCGCGCTGGGCCTGGCGATGGGCCTGTACATCGGCGGCAACGCCATCGGTGGCATGAGCGGGCGCCTGCTGGCCGGCATCATCGCCGACCACTGGGGCTGGCGCTGGGGCATCGGCGTGGTCTCGATCATCGCCATCGCCAGCACCGTGCTGCTGTGGCTGCAGCTGCCACCGTCGCGCCACTTCCAGGCCAGTCGCAGTGGCCTGCGCCAGCTGCCCGCGCGCTGGCGCACGCTGTTTGCCGATCCCGGCCTGCCGTGGCTGTTCGCCACCTCGTTCGTGCTGATGGGTGTGTTCGTCACCCTCTACAACTACCTCGGTTACCACCTGCTGGCGCCGCCGTACCACCTCAGCCAGACCGTGGTCGGGTTGATCTTCAGCGTGTATCTGGTCGGGACCTTCAGTTCGGCGTGGATGGGCCAGCAGGCCACGCGCCATGGGCGCGGTCGCATCCTGGCGATCTCCTTCGGCCTGATCGCCGCCGGCATCGTGCTGCTGGCGATGCCGTGGCTGCCGGCGATGGCAGTGGGCATCGCGCTGGTGACCTTCGGTTTCTTCGGTGGCCATTCGGTGGCCAGCAGCTGGGTCGGCAGTCGTGCTGGTTCGATGCGTGCGGAAGCGTCGGCGCTGTACCTGTTTGCCTATTACCTGGGCTCGAGCGTGCTGGGCGGCGTGGGTGGTCTGGCCTATGCCGCGTGGGACTGGCTGGGCGTGTGCGCGTTCGCCGCGCTGCTGACCCTGATCGGAGGTGGCATCGTATGGGCGCTGCAGCAGCGCGCGCCGCAGCCGGTGACCGCCTGATCCTGCCCTGGTAGATGCCGACCTTGGTCGGCGTTGTGGCCCTGGGCCAACCAAGGTTGGCCACTACCGGGCGCGATGCACCTCACCCCTCCGCAAACGCGTCGCGCAGCAGCCCGGCGAAATTGCGGATCAACGGCGTCACCCCCTCGCGGCGCCACGCCAATTGCACTTCCGAATGCGCGCCGGCATCGGCCAGCGGCACGAAGCGCGCACCTTCCACCCTGATGTGGTCGCACGACGAAGGCAGGATCGCGGCACCCAGTCCCGCAGCGGCCAGGCTGATCAGCGTTGAAGCCTCACCGGCTTCCTGCACGATGCGCGGGGTGAAACCCGCTGCCGCGCACAGCGCGATCATGTGGTCATGGATGCCCGCCCCGGCGCTGCGGCGGAATGCCACGAACGGTTCCTGCGCCAGATCACGCAACGCCAGCGTCCCGCCTTTCGACAGTCGACGCAGGGCAGGGTGGTCGGCATGCACGATCAACGCCAGCGGATCGACGAACAGGCTGTGCGCCACCAGCTCGGCCGGCAGCGTGCGCTTGCGGATGATGCCCACATCCAGGCTGCCATCGAGCAGCGCATCGATCTGCTGCAGGGTGTTCATCTCGCTCAACTGCAGCCGCACCTGCGGATACTGCTGGCGGTACTGCAGGATCGAACGCGGAATCTGCGGTGACAACGGCGTGGCCCGGGTCAGGCCGATACGCAGCTCACCCTGCTCGCCACGCTGCGCGCGCTGCACTTCATCCACCGCCGATTCCACCTGCTGCACGATGCTGCGCGCACGTTCCTGCAGCAGTTCCCCTGCAGCGGTCAGCTGCACACGCCGATGGCTGCGCACGAACAGGCGCGCACCGATCAGTTCCTCCAGCTGCCGGATCTGCTGGCTGAGCGGCGGCTGCGACATCCCCAACCGCTCGGCCGCCTGGCCGAAGTGCAGGGTATCGGCAACGGCAAGGAAGTAGCGCAGGTGGCGAAGTTCGATGGACATGGATGCAGTCTATCCAGCCCGACGCCGGGAATCGTCATCCACGCATGACGTGGATCAACCGTGTCGACCAAGGTCGACACCCACCAAGAGCAGGCCATGCCGTTCCGACAGATCGCGGAAATCTGTCAGAGGTGGGGCGGTGTGGGTGGGCAGGGCCGTTGGCGCCATGGATGGCGCCATCGAGCCCCCAAGGACGGGTTTATGGCGTGTCCTGCCCACCCACACCGCCCCGCCATCCGACGGAATCCCCGCTGTTGCCGTTGCCGTTGCCGTTGCCGTCGATTCGGCAGGTGCAGGGCGCAGCCCTGCCGACAACCCCTCACCGCTCCGAATGCCCGCTCTGGTCGTAATCGCGCGGGCTGAACAACTCTGGCTGGATCAGCTCGATGAACGCCCGCGCCTGCGCCGACAGCGCCTTGCCACGCCGCACGATCACCCCGTAACTGCGCTCCGGGAACCAGCGCTTCATCGACCGTGCGGCCAACCGTTCGCGGTCAGCATCGTTCAGGCACAGCGCCGGCACGATGGAAATACCCATGCCCATCGCCACGTACTGCTTGATCACCTCCCAGCCGCCCACTTCCAGCGCAACGGTGTAGGCGATGCGGTGACGCTGGAACACCTGGTCCACCAGCCGGTAGGTGATCTGCCGTTTCGGCGGCAGCACCAGCGGGTAACGGGCGATGTCGGCCAGTTCCAGCTCGCCACCGCTGGCCAGCGGATGGTCATGCGGGGCGATCAGCACCTGTTCGAAACGGTAGGCCGGCGCATAGCTGAGGTCAGCCGGTACATCGGTCATCGAGCCGATCGCCAGGTCGGCGGCATCCTCGCGCAGCAGGTCGGTGCCGTCGGCGCTGATGGCGTTGTGCAGGGTCAGGCGTACGTCGGGGTAATGCTGGCGGAAGCGTTCGACGATCTTCGGCAGCAGGTACAGGATGGTCGAGCTGTTGGCAGCGATGTTCAGCTCGCCCGCGTCCAGCCCGCGCACCTTGTCGCGGAAGCGCGCTTCCAGACCGTCCAGGCTCTCCACCAGCGGCTGCGCCATTTCATACAGCAGCTGGCCCTCGCGACTGGGCACCAGGCGCCGGCCGCTGCGCTCGAACAGCGGTACCCCCAGCTCACGCTCCAGCGCCTGCAACTGCAGGCTGATGGCCGGTTGGCTGACGAAAAGTGCCTCAGCCGCCCGTGAGACTGAGCCCAGGCGCACCGTCTGGCAGAACGCGCGAAGCGGCTTCAGCCGATCGGATTTGTAGGAAAAACGAGGGCTTGGCGGGGTGCGCGTGGTCATGGCGTCACAAGTATTAGCACAAGTTATGTAAAGCATTGCAAAAACTGTTTTGCCAAATACAGGGCTGCGGCCGCACGGTGGAGTCGTTCCCCCACGCTGGAGTTCTGCCATGTCCGCCGTCGCTTCCGCTGTTCCCTCCACCGCCGCCAAGGCCACGCCGGGCATTGCCCTGGCGACCCAGGTGGCGGGCCAGGCCACCGTGCTGCCGGCGCCGTTGCTGGCCCTGCTGGTGTCCCTGCACCGGGCAGTGGAACCCGGCCGGCAGGCGCGGCTGCAGGCCCGTCGCGAGCGCCAGGCGTTCTTCGACCAGGGCGGCCTGCCGGACTTCCGCCAGGACACCACCGCGATCCGCAGCGGTGACTGGACCGTGGCGCCGCTGCCGGCCGCGCTGCAGGACCGTCGCGTCGAGATCACCGGCCCGACCGACCCGAAGATGGTCATCAACGCGCTGAACTCCGGCGCCAAGGTGTTCATGGCCGACTTCGAGGATTCGACCTCGCCGACCTGGCGCAACCTGCTGGCCGGTCAGCAGTCGCTGGCCGCTGCGGTGCGCGGCGACCTGCAGTACACCGCACCCAATGGCAAGCACTACGCACTGCGCCCTTATGAGGAGCAGGCGGTGCTGATCGTGCGTCCGCGCGGCTGGCACCTGGACGAAAAGCATGTGCGCGTGGATGGCCAGTTCCTCGCCGGCGGCCTGTTCGATGCGGCGGTCTTTGCCTTCCACAATGCGCGCGCGCTGCAGTCCAGGGACCGCGGCCCGTACTTCTACCTGCCGAAGCTGCAGAGCATGGAAGAGGCGGCGCTTTGGGAGACCGCGCTGTCGCACATCGAAGGCATGCTCGGCCTGCCGCACGGGCAGATCAAGGTGACCGTGCTGATCGAAACGCTGCCGGCAGTGTTCGAGATGGATGAGATCCTGCACGCCCTGCGCGATCGCATCGTCGGCCTCAACTGCGGGCGCTGGGATTACATCTTCTCGTACCTGAAGACCTTCCGCCGCCACGCTGACCGCGTGCTGCCCGAGCGAGGCCAGGTGACCATGACCCAGCCGTTCCTGAAGGCGTATTCGGAACTGCTGATCCAGACCTGCCATCGCCGCGGCGCACATGCGATGGGCGGCATGGCCGCGCAGATTCCGATCAACAACGATGCCGCCGCCAACGAGCAGGCGATGGCGCGGGTGCGTGCCGACAAGCTGCGCGAAGTGAGCGCTGGCCACGATGGCACGTGGGTCGCCCATCCGGCGCTGATTCCGGTGGCGATGGCGATCTTCGACGAGCACATGCCCACGCCCAACCAGCATCACGTGCTGCGCCAGGATGTGCGCGTGGGTCGCGATGAACTGATCGCGCGGCCGCCGGGCACGATCACCCGCGCTGGCTTCGAAGGCAATGTCGAAGTCTGCGTGCGCTACCTGGCTGCATGGCTGGATGGCAACGGCTGCGTGCCGATCCACCACCTGATGGAGGATGCGGCCACCGCCGAGATCAGCCGCAGCCAGCTGTGGCAGTGGCTGCATACCCCGGGCCAGCAGCTGGACGACGGCACTGCCATCGATCTGGCGCTGCTCGATACCACCCTGGCGCAGCTGCCGGCGCGCCTCGGCGACACCTCGGCGCTGCCAGGCGGCGGCCGCATCGAAGAAGCCATCACCCTGCTGGCCGAGTTGAGCCGCAGCAACGAACTGACCGACTTCCTGACCCTGCCGGCGTACGCGCGCATCGACTGACCGCTGCATGCCGGTTTTCCCGCCGCTTCCTTCCCCGCTGCATCCGCACGAACCGAACTGGAGATAGACATGAGCACGCTGCCCACTGCCGAACAGATCCAGCACGACTGGGACACCAATCCGCGCTGGGAAGGCATCCAGCGCAACTACAGCGCCGCCGACGTGGTGCGCCTGCGTGGCACCGTCCATATCGAGCATTCGCTGGCCCGGCTGGGCGCGGAAAAGCTGTGGAAGTCGCTGCATGAGCGCGACTTCGTCAACGCGCTCGGCGCGCTGACCGGCAACCAGGCCATGCAGCAGGTGAAGGCCGGGCTGAAGGCGATCTACCTGTCCGGCTGGCAGGTGGCGGCCGATGCCAACCTGGCCGGGCAGATGTACCCGGACCAGTCGTTGTACCCGGCCGATTCGGTGCCGGCGGTGGTCAAGCGCATCAACAACACGCTGCTGCGTGCTGACCAGCTGCACCATGCCGAAGGCAAGGATGACATCGACTTCCTGCAGCCGATCGTGGCCGACGCCGAAGCCGGTTTCGGCGGCGTGCTCAACGCCTTCGAGCTGATGAAGGCGATGATCGAAGCCGGTGCCGCCGGCGTGCACTTCGAAGACCAGCTGGCCTCGGTGAAGAAGTGCGGGCACATGGGTGGCAAGGTGCTGGTGCCGACCCGCGAGGCGATCGAGAAGCTCAACGCCGCGCGCCTGGCCGCCGACGTGCTGGGCGTGCCGACCCTGCTGGTGGCGCGTACCGACGCCGAGGCGGCTGATCTGCTGACCAGCGACATCGATGGCAACGACAAGCCGTTCGCCACCGGCGAGCGCACCGTGGAGGGCTTCTACAAGACCCGCAACGGCCTGGACCAGGCCATCAGCCGCGGCCTGGCCTACGCACCGTATGCCGACCTGGTGTGGTGCGAGACCGGCAAGCCGGACCTGGAATTCGCGCGGAAGTTCGCCGAGGCGATCCATGCGAAGTTCCCCGGCAAGCTGCTGGCCTACAACTGCTCGCCCAGCTTCAACTGGAAGAAGAACCTGGACGACGCCACCATTGCCAGGTTCCAGAAGGAGCTGGGCAGCTACGGCTACAAGTTCCAGTTCATCACCCTGGCCGGTTTCCACGCGCTGAACTACGGCATGTTCAATCTGGCCCACGGCTATGCGCGCCGGCAGATGAGCGCCTTCGTGGAGCTGCAGGAGGCCGAGTTCGAAGCGGCCGAGCGCGGCTTCACCGCGGTCAAGCACCAGCGCGAGGTCGGCACCGGCTACTTCGATGCGGTGACCCAGGCGATCCAGCAGGGGCAGTCCTCGACCACCGCGCTGACCGGTTCGACCGAGGAAGAGCAGTTCCATGGCGAGCGCAGCGAACGGGCTGCGTGATCTGGTCGTGCCGGCCGCTGGCCGGCAACCCTTTGTGTTCCCGCAGTCCTTGATGCTGTCGGCCAGCGGCCGGCGCGACCAGGGCTCGGGCTGATCAGGGTGGCCAGGGAAGGGCCAGACGACGCCGGCAGATCGGGGGATCTGCCGGCGTTGTTGTATCTGCGGCTGCTGCGACAATCGGCGTCGCGGTCACCGCAAGCTATTGATATGGCTTGCTTTCTCCCCGCAGTCAACGGGGGTGAACGGGCGACTCTGCGCCATGCAGGGCGGGGCACCGCGTCTTCACAAAAATGAGAAGCGGCGCACAGTTTGATTCACTGATATGCTCCGCGGCTCACCAGGGGACGCTGGCGGCGGGTGCAGGGAATGACCGGCAGGGGTGCGGCCGAGAACATCGACACGACAACCGGTATCGCCAAGGTGGCGATGGCCGAGATCGTGCATGCGCTGCTTTCCGACGAAGAGGTCGCCCTGTTTGCCCGGTTTGCCCAGCCCTGCCGGCTGCAGGCGGGCCAGTGGCTGTTCCACCGCGGCCATCGCGGCGAGTGCATGTACATCATCCTGGAAGGCCTGATCGAGCTGGATTTCGGCGAGGACCTGGTGCTCAAGACACTCGGCCGGCATGAGTTCTTCGGTGAGCTCGGCCTGTTGATGGGCGACCACCCGCGCAGCGCCAGCGCGCGGGTGATGGCCGACTGCCACGTGCTGGAGCTGGGACCGGCTGATTTCCATCGCCTGGTCGAGTCCGACCCGGGGCTGGTGGCCTACTTCCTGCGGCGCACGATCCTGCGTGTGCTGACCAACGAGCAGGCCCTGATCAGCCAACTGCGGCGGCGCAACCATGACCTGGAAGCCGCGCTGGACAACCTGTACATCACCACCCACCAGCTGACCCACACGCGTGAGCTGGTGCGCACCGACGAACTGACCGGCCTGCACAACCGCCGTGGCCTGGCCCTGTTCCTGCAGGAATGCCGCACGCAGGAAGAGGGGCCGCCGCAGGCGCTGCTGCTGATCGATTGCGACCGCTTCAAGCAGATCAACGACCGCCACGGCCACCAGGCCGGCGACCGGGTGCTGCAGAGCATGGGCAACATCCTGCGCTCGATGGCCGGCGAACATGACCTGGCCTGCCGCCTGGGCGGCGACGAGTTCTGCCTGATCCTGCGCCGGGCCAATGTCGAGATCGTGCAGCACGCGGCTGAATTCATCCTCAGCGCGGTGCACGGCCTGCTCGAGCGCAGCCATGGCACCCCGCACGTCAGCCTGGCCAGCATCGGTGCCAGCCTGCTGGCCCCTGACGCGGACTGGAGCGAGTGGTACGCTCGCGCCGATCGTGCGCTGTACCAAGCCAAGCGCGCAGGCGGCAACTGCCTGCGGTGGGCCAATGGCCCGGATGGACACTGAGCGGAGATCCTGGCGATGAATGGCGACAACGGAACGTCGGCCCCGCATAACGCCCAGCTGCGGGCGCTGCTGTTCACCGACCTGTGTGATTCGCTGCAACTGGTGGAGCGTATCGGCGACGCTGCCGCAGCCACCCTCTTCCAGGAGCACGACCGTCTGGTGCTGGTGTTGCAGCATCGCTGGAATGGGCAGTTGATCGACCGTTCCGACGGTCTGTTCCTGCTGTTCGAACGCCCGGTGGATGCGCTCGGGTTTGCACTGGATTACCAGCGCGACCTGCAGGCACTGGGCGAGCAACGGAGGGTCGAGCTGCGCGCACGAGCGGGCCTGCATGTGGGTGATGTGCTGACCTGGGAAAACAGTCCCGAAGCGGTCAAGGTCGGCGCCAAGTCGATGGAAGTCGAAGGCCTGGCCAAGCCGATGGCCGCGCGCCTGATGACCCTGGCGCGCCCAGGCCAGATCCTGATGTCGGCAGTTGCCGAGTCACTGACCCGACGCGCCACGGATGCCTTGGGCGAGCGTGGCCCACGCTTGCTATGGAAGTCGCACGGGCGTTGGCGGTTCAAAGGCATGCCGACCGTCCAGGAAGTGATTGAAGTTGGCGAGATCGGCTTTGCTCCGCTGCGCCCGCCGCGCGCCAACGCCAAGGCACGGCGTGATCTGCCGTTGTGGCGGCAGCCGGTGGTGTTGCTGGCGGAAAGCCTGATCCTGGCGTCTGTGGTGGTGGGGGGCTGGTTCCTGCTGCGCCCGGAGCCGGCCATCGCATTCTCAGAGCGCGATTGGGTGGTGCTGGCCGACCTTGAAAATTTCACCGGTGAGCCGGTGTTCGATGAATCGACACGCCATGCGATCCTGATCGCACTGGAACAGTCGCGCTACGTGAATGTGCTGTCCGAAGGCAAGATCCGCGAAAGCCTGGAAATGGCGCGCTTGTCCGGCGATACCCGCTTGAATCGCGGTGCAGCGATCGATGTGGCCATGCGCGAAGGCGCTCGAGCGGTCCTGCTGCCGACCGTACGCCCCAAGGCAGGGGGCTATCAGCTGGGAATCGACGTGGTGGCCCCCGGCAGCGGGCAGGTGGTGCGCAGCTTCACCGTCGCCGCCGACGGCCCCGACCAGATGATGTTCGCGGTGGACGATGTCGTCGGTCGTCTGCGCCGTGGCCTGGGCGAATCGGTGGCCAGCCTGGAGCAGTCCTTGCCGCTGCCGAAAGCCTCTACCCGTGACCTGCGTGCTCTGCGCGCCTATGCCCTGGCCGAGAATGCCCTGGGCCAGCGCCGCTTCGAGGAAGCACGCAATCTCTACCAGGCTGCGATCGACATCGATCCCGGTTTCGCGCTGGCCTACATGGGCGTGGCCAAGCTGCTGGCCCGCACCGAAGAAGGGCGGCAGGCCCGCGAGGCGATGCAGCATGCGCTCGCCCAGCAGGAACGCCTGCCACCGCGCGAGCGCCTGTACCTGAAGGCCTGGCAGGAAGAACTGGAACCGGGCGGCTGGGCCCTGGAGCAATGGCGGACGCTGGCCAAGGTCTATCCCGATTCCTTCGCCGGGCTGTCCAATACGTCCTGGCTTCTGTTGCAGGACAATCGTTTCAGCGAAGCCGAATCCTACGCACATGCGGCGTCCGTACCGCAGGATCCGCTGCGGCTGTATCCGATGGTGCAGTTGGCACGCATCCAGATCGCCCACAACCAACCGCAGCTGGCCGCCGAAACGCTGATGCAGGCACAAGGGCTGCGCGGCCGCGATGATCCCGATGACACCGGCGTCGATGTATTTGTGGCGCAGCGCCGTTACGTACAGGCCGGCCAGCTGCTTGTGAAGCTGCGCACCGGAGATGCGCTGGCGCAGCGGATGCGGCTGCGTGCACAGCTGCTGCTGGCTGCCGACCAAGGTGATTGCGCGTCGATGCAGGCGGCCGTGCGCGCGGACGCACCGGCACCTGAGCTTGCGGACATGCAGGTACAGCAGCGATTGCAGCACGCCAGCGTGACCACGTTGTGCGCGGCGGGCGACAAAGCCGAACTGCAGGCCATCGCAGCGCAGCTGCAGCCGCTGCTGGAAGATCGCGACGATCCCATGCAGCAGGCCCGCAGCCTGCAGTGGCTGGCCCTTGTCTATCTGGCTCAGCGGCAGGGACAGACCGATGTTGCCGAAGCCTGGCTGCATGCCAACGAGGCGCTGCTGCGCGCTCAGCGCAGCCCGATGGTCGGTAAATGGATGCGCGTGGTTGCGGCGATGGGCGAACTGCAGAGGCAACGGCCGGACGCTGCGCGGGCCCTGATCGAGCCGATGCTCGATGGCAGCGAGCCGGTGCAGGCGCACGTGGTACTGCTGCAGGCGCTACGTGCGCAGAGCGATGAAACAGGCGTGCGCCGCGAGCAGGAATGGCTGGCCCGCCACCGTGGCCAGGCCATTGCCGAAGTCTCGGCGATGCAGGTCTGGCAGCCGCTGAACGTGCACGATGTATCGAGCTGGGCCGCACCGGTGAAGGCGGGCGGCGCGCCCTGAGCCGCTATCAGCCGCCGATGCAATCGTCGACTTTGCCCGCTTCGAAGCAGAACACCACATTCATCGCGGTCAGCGAGCTGGCGAGGTGTTTCTGCAGGCCGTCGCGAACGCGGCGAAGCTCCTCCACCGGGGCGAGCGAGTCGATCTTCATGCAGTCCTTCTCACCCAAGGCAGCATCCAGACCGATGCTGGAGAGGGCCTTGGCGGGCGATTCGGCGAAGCGTTCGCGGAAGGCTGTATCGTTGATGAGGTTGTCCAGCAGTACGCCGGCATCTTCAGCGGAAAGGCGAGGGTCGGTAGCCATGTCGATCATCCAGAGTAGAACTTACGGTATCGGCCACCAACGCTCGGCATTTAGGGCGATGTGTGCATTGCACAGAAGCGCCTCCACAGTACCGCGGCCGTTGCGGGCAACCCGCATACTACGGTTTCCACTAGTGGATGATGAAAGATGCAGATCCGACGTTGCGCTATCGTGATGTTCGAACCCCGCAGCGAGGTCTCGCTGGACCTCTCCCTGCTGCTGCAGGGCCAGGCGGGACTGGTAACACGCATGCATTGGCAGGCCCTTGCCGCCCATCTGGACGCACCCGTGGAGGTGAGCATCGAGGAAATCGATGTGCTGGGCCGCATCGAGCCGGATCGTTGGGTGGAGCCTGCACAGGTCGGCCTCGAAGGCACTGCGCTGGCACGCCTGCTGGAGATCGGTCTGGTGATCAGCCAGGAGCCAGGTGAGGCTTCGCATCGTGACCGCGACCAGCGCGTGCGCGACGCCAACTGGTGGCCGCTGTCGGCGTTGCAGCACCGGATGGGACGCTGGGGCGGCATCAACAGCGCGCGTGAGATGCGCGAGCACAAGCTGGTCACGGCGCAGGATCTGCATGCCAGGTTCGGTGCACCGCCCGCCGCAGTGGATGCGCCCGGTACCGACCCCTTGATGTTGCCCGATACGCCTGACGATGCGCGCGACGAGCTGCTGCGAAAGCGTGCAACCTGCCGAAACTTCGACGCGCAGCGCGCGTTGGCGCTGCCGCTGTTGGCGCAGGTACTCAAGCGGACCGTGCAGGCACACGCCGCATTGCGGCCGGGGGATGGCATGGAGTTCCTGAAGAAGCACATTCCTTCCGGCGGCGGCCTGCATCCGTTGGAAACCTATGTGGTCGCCCTGGCTGTCGACGGTCTTGCGCCGGGCGTCTATCACTACCATCCGCTGGAACACGCGTTGCGACCGGTCGCCGTTGCCACCGACGACCTGCGCACCTTGATGCTGGGTTTTGTTTCCGGGCAGGACTGGTTCGCCGACGCCCCGCTGCACCTCATCCAGGTGGCACGCTTCCCACGCAGCTTCTGGAAATACCGCCACCATCCAAAGGCCTACCGGGCGGTGCTGCTTGATGCGGGGCACCTGTCGCAACAATGGATGCTGTCAGCCACCGAGCTTGGACTGGCCGCTTATGTGACCGCGGCGATCAACGAGATCGACGTGGAGAAGGCGCTGGGGCTGGATGGCATCGATGCCAGCCCGGTGATGATATGCGGCCTGGGGTGGCGCGCGGACGCGCAGGTCACCAGTGAATTCGACCCGCTGCAGCAGGTCTGGCGCGGGTAGGCCGCTGAAGCAGCCGCGCCTGGCGTAGCGGCCAGGCGCGTCCGACTCGTCATGTGATGCGCCGTCAGGCCACCTGTTTCATGGCGTCTGGAGCCAACACCAATCCCAGTTGTTCCGACTCGAACATGAAGGGGACTTTGAAGGGACCACTGCACACCAGTGATGCCACGAGCTGGGAACGGACGGCGGAAAACTCTTCCTTGCTGGCCAGCACGCCGTGGATTGCACAGGGACTACCACCCGCCAGTGGCTGCAGAGCATGTCGAACCAGGGCTGCGCTGGGATCGACGGAGAATTCATTGCGGAACGCGTCATCGTCGCACAGCAGATCGAGCAGGCGTACGGCGTTCTCGGCGGACAGCGGGGGCTTTCGGTACATGATGACTCCTGTGATAGCCGAATTGATGGATGCACCGCAGAGCGGCAAACGAAGCCTATCAGGTGGCGGCAAACTGCTGAAATGACCAGGTCATCGCGTGTGCCGGGAGGGCAGCGCGTTGCAGGCTGTAGGTGAGAGGACGCTGTGCAAGTCCGTCCTCGGTCCGTAGGCGCAAGACGCCCAACGATTTCTGGGCCGGGCAGCGCCCGGCCCACCCTCCATCACGCTGCTTCGAAATCCACCAGCACCGCGCCGTCGCCCACCTGGTCGCCGGCCTTGGCCCGATAGCCCTTCACCGTGCCATCGGCCGGTGCCTGCAGGGTGTGCTCCATCTTCATCGCTTCCAGCACCACCAGCGGCGTGCCGCGCTTGACCTGCGTGCCCGCCGCCACCAGCGTTGCGACGATCCTGCCGGGCATCGGTGCCAGCAGGCTGCCGGCATCGGCGCTGGCCTGCTCGGATTCGCCCACCGGGTCGTGCAGGGTGAAGCGGTGCTGGCCATCGCTGGCGAACAGGTACAGCTGATCGCCGTCGCGCTGCAGCTGCAGCCGCCAACGACGCTCGTCCATCTGCACCGACAGGGTCTGGCCATCGGCATGGCCGACCACCTGTTTCGGCGCTGCGTCACCGCACTGCACGCGCCAGCCATCGGCAGTGGTCCATACCTTCAGCGTGTGTGCCCGCTCTGCCTGCTGCAGCGGCACCAAGCGCGCGGCAGGCACGCCCAGCCGCCAGCCATCCTGTGCCTGCCACGGTGAATGCGGGTCGCGTGCATCGGCGGCAGCGGCAGGTGTGCTTGCCACCGCGGCGATCGCTGCCAGTTCCCACAGCGCCTGCTCACCGTCACCGGTGACCGCCAGTGCGGCCTGCTCGCGCTCGATCAGCGCTGTATCCAGCTTGGCGTTGGCGAACGAGTCGGTCTGCACCAGGCGCCGCAGGAAACCGGCATTGGTGGTCACGCCCACCACCTGGCAGTCGGCCAGGGACTGGCGCATGCGCCGCAGCGCGGCGTCGCGGTCCACGTCCCAGACGATCAGCTTGGCGATCATCGGGTCGTAGTACGGGGTGATGCTGTCGCCTTCTTCCACACCAGTGTCCACCCGCACGTTGGCCGACGGGGTCGGCAGGCGCAGGCGGCGCAGGGTGCCGGTGGAGGGCAGGAAGCCGCGGTCGGCATCTTCGGCATACAGGCGTGCTTCGAGAGCGTGGCCGTCGATGGCCAGTTCGTCCTGGCGCTTGGGCAGCGGCTGACCAGCGGCCACGCGCAGCTGCCACTCCACCAGGTCGGTGCCGGTGATGAACTCGGTGACCGGGTGTTCGACCTGCAGCCGGGTGTTCATTTCCATGAAGTAGAAATCGCCGTCCGGGCCGGCGATGAACTCCACCGTGCCGGCACCGACGTAGCCCACAGCGCGCGCGGCATCGACGGCGGCCTTGCCCATCGCGGCGCGGCGGTCGGCGCTCATGCCCGGGGCCGGCGCTTCTTCCAGCACCTTCTGGTGGCGTCGCTGCACCGAGCAGTCGCGCTCGAACAGATACACCGCCTCGCCCTGGCCACCGCCGAATACCTGGATTTCGATATGGCGCGGGCGCTCGACATACTTCTCGACCAGCACGTGGTCGTTGCCGAACGCCGAGGCCGCCTCGCGCTGGCAGCTGGCCAGCGCATCGACGAAGTCCTCGCTGCGCTCGACCTTGCGCATGCCTTTGCCGCCGCCGCCGGCGCTGGCCTTGATCAGCACCGGATAGCCGATGCCGTCGGCCTGGGCGCGCAGGAACTCCGGCGCCTGCTGGTCGCCGTGGTAGCCCGGCGTCAACGGCACGCCGGCCTTGGCCATCAGTGCCTTGGCTGCACTCTTGTCGCCCATCGCGCGGATCGCACTGGCCGGCGGACCGATGAAGGCGATGCCGGCCGCCACGCAGGCGTCGGCGAAGTCGGCGTTCTCGGACAGGAAGCCGTAGCCGGGATGGATGGCCTGCGCGCCGCTGCGGCGTGCGGCGTCGAGGATGGCATCGCTGCGCAGGTAGCTCTCGCGCGCGGCCGCCGGGCCGATGTGGATGGCTTCGTCGGCCAGCCGCACGTGGCGCGCATTGCGGTCGGCATCGGAATACACCGCCACGGTGGCGATGCCGAGGCGGCGGCAGGTGGCGATGACGCGGCAGGCGATCTCGCCGCGGTTGGCGATCAGGACTTTGCTGAACATGGCAACAGACTCGGTCATGGCACAGGTCACATGCGGAACACGCCGAAGCGCGTCTGCTGCGGGGGAGCGTTGAGGCTGGCCGACAGGGCCAGGGCCAGTACCCGGCGGGTATCGACCGGATCGATCACGCCGTCGTCCCACAGGCGCGCACTGGCGTAGTACGGGTGGCCCTGCTGCTCGAACTGGTCGCGGATCGGTGCCTTGAACGCATCCTCTTCCTCGCCCGGCCACTGCCCGCCCTTGGCTTCGATGCCATCACGCTTGACCGTGGCCAGCACGCTGGCGGCCTGTTCGCCGCCCATCACGCCGATGCGTGCGTTCGGCCACATCCACAGGAAATTGGGCGAGTACGCACGGCCGCACATGCCGTAGTTACCGGCACCGAACGAACCACCGATCACCACGGTGAACTTGGGTACCTTGGCGCAGGCCACCGCCATGACCAGCTTGGCCCCGTCCTTGGCGATGCCACCCTGTTCGTATTTGCGGCCGACCATGAAGCCGGTGATGTTCTGCAGGAACACCAGCGGAATGTTGCGCTGGGTGCACAGCTCGATGAAGTGCGCGCCCTTCAGCGCGGACTCGGAGAACAGGATGCCGTTGTTGGCGATGATGCCGACCGGATAGCCGTGCAGATGGGCGAAGCCGGTGACCAGCGTTGCGCCATAGCGCGGCTTGAACTCGTCAAAGCGCGAGCCGTCGACCAGTCGCGCGATCACTTCGCGCACGTCGTAGGGCTTGCGCGTATCAGCCGGGATCACCCCGTACAGTTCGTGCGCCGGCAGCAGCGGTTCTTCCACCGGCTGCAGCGCCATCGCCGCTTCGGGCTTGCGCCAGTTGAGCTGGGCGATGATCGCGCGCACCCGTGCCAACGCCTGCAGGTCGTTGTCGGCCATGTGGTCGGCCACACCGGAGATGCGTGTGTGCACGTCGGCACCGCCCAGTTCTTCGGCCGTCACCACTTCACCGGTGGCCGCCTTCACCAGCGGCGGGCCGCCGAGGAAGATGGTGCCCTGCTCGCGCACGATCACCGTCTCGTCGCTCATCGCCGGCACGTAGGCGCCACCGGCGGTGCAGCTGCCCATCACGCAGGCGATCTGCGGGATGCCCTGCGCGGAGAGATTGGCCTGGTTGTAGAAGATGCGGCCGAAATGGTCGCGGTCCGGGAACACCTCGTCCTGCAGCGGCAGGAAGGCGCCACCGGAATCGACCAGGTAGATGCACGGCAGGTGGTTCTGCTCGGCGATCTCCTGCGCGCGCAGGTGTTTCTTCACTGTCACCGGGTAATAGGTGCCGCCCTTGACCGTGGCATCGTTGGCCACGATCACGCACTCCACGCCGCTCACCCGGCCAATGCCTGCGACCACGCCGGCGGCGGGCACGGCATCGTCGTACATGCCGTGCGCGGCCAGCGGTGCGATCTCCAGGAACGCGCTGCCCGGGTCGAGCAGCGCATCGATGCGATCACGCACCAGCAGCTTGCCGCGTGCGGTGTGCTTGGCCCGCGCCGCCTCGCTTCCACCCAGGGCGGTGCGGGCGAGGGTGGCGTGCAGGTCGTCGACTACGGCCTGCATCGCCGCGCGGTTGCTTTCAAACGTTTCGCTGCCCGGTTGCAGCTGGCTGCCTAGGATGCTCATGGGGTGCCTTACAGGGTGCGCTGGAACAGTTCGCGGCCGATCAGCATGCGGCGGATCTCCGAGGTGCCGGCGCCGATTTCATACAGCTTGGCGTCGCGCCACAAGCGGCCGGTCGGGTATTCATTGATGTAGCCGTTGCCGCCGAGGATCTGGATCGCCTGGCCGGTCAGCCACGTTGCCTTCTCGGCGGCGTACAGGATCGCGCCGGCCGCATCCTGGCGGGTGGTACGGCCCTGGTCGCAGGCGCGCGCCACGGCATACGCATAGGCGCGGCAGGCACCCAGGCCCACGTACATGTCGGCGATCTTGGCCTGGATCAGCTGGAAGCTGCCGATCGGCTCACCGAACTGGTGGCGTTCGTGCACGTACGGCATGACCACGTCCATGGCTGCAGCCATCAGGCCCAGCGGGCCGCCGGACAGCACCACGCGCTCGTAGTCCAGGCCGGACATCAGCACGCGCACGCCGCCGCCGACCGCGCCCAGCACGTTTTCTTCGGGAATCTCGCAGTCCTGGAACACCAGTTCGCAGGTGGGCGAGGAGCGCATGCCCAGCTTGTCCAGCTTCTGCGCGGTGGAGAAACCCTTCATGCCCTTCTCGACCAGGAACGCGGTGATGCCCTTGGCGCCGGCTTCGACATCGGTCTTGGCGTACACCACCAGCACGTCGGCGTCGGGGCCGTTGGTGATCCACATCTTGTTGCCGTTGAGCACGTAGCGGTCGCCGCGCTTGTCCGCGCGCAGCTTCATCGACACCACGTCCGAACCCGCACCCGGTTCGCTCATCGCCAGCGCGCCGACCTTGGCGCCGCTGCACAGGTCCGGCAGGAAGCGCTGCTTCTGCGCTTCGGTGCCGTTCTTGCGCAACTGGTTCACGCACAGGTTCGAGTGCGCGCCGTAGGACAGGGCGATGCCGCCGGAGGCGCGGGAGATTTCTTCCATCGCCACCACGTGGGCCAGGTAGCCCATGCCGGTGCCGCCGTATTCTTCTTCCACGGTCAGGCCCAGCAGGCCCTGTTCGCCCAACTTGGGCCATAGTGCCAACGGGAACTGGTTGGTTGCATCGGCCTCGGCCGCGAGCGGCGCGATCTCGGCAGCGGCAAAATGGGCCACGCTCTGGCGCAGCAGGTCGATATCTTCGCCGAGGTCGAAGTTCAGGGATGGCACGTGCATTGCGATGGCTCCACGAGGGAAGGTGGGGAATGGACGCACCCGGAAGGGGAAGCGGGCGGCTGTTCAGAGCAGCGGCCCGCGCGGGCGATTGGACCCCAGCGTAGCGGGGTTCGGGTAAGAAGTGAATACAAATTCAAAAATTGAAACCAGACTCATAACATGGCCTACAAACGCTCAGCATTGATGGAAGAACGCCTGGCCGGGGCCCGTGAACGGATCCTGCTGGCCACCCGCGAACTGGTCGCCACCGGCGGCTGGCGCAACGCGCCGGTAACCGCCGTGGCCACCCAGGCCGGGGTCTCCACCGGCCTGATCTACCGCCACTTCCCGTCCAAGGCCGAGCTGTTCGTGGAAGTGCTCAACGCTGCCGTGGCCCATGAGGTGGCGATCATGGAGCGCATCGCCAGTGCGCCGCAGCCGGCCAGCGTGCGCCTGCGCCAGGCCATCACCGCCTTCGTGCGCCGTGCCCTGGCCGGCCCGGGCCTGGCCCATGCCTTCATCGTCGAACCGGTGGACCCGGACGTGGAAGCCGAGCGCATGCGCGGCCGCCGTGCCTTCGGTGACGTGTTCCTGCGCCTGGTGGAAGAGGGCGTGGCGGCCGGTGAACTGCCGGCACAGGACGCGCACGCTGCCGCCGCCTGCCTGGTGGGTGCCTTCACCGAAGCGATGGTGGGCCCGACCGCACCCAGCCGCGAAGCGCACCGCGACGAGGACGCACTGGTCGAGGCCATCTGCAGTTTCTGCCTGCGGGCTGTTGGCGCAGGGTGATGCCGCCGTTGCGCATGCCGGGCGGCTTCTGCCGCGCTTCGCGCTCGCCGGGCGCGGTCCGGCGCCACCCGCACGCGGCCACGGCCGCATGCTGCGCCGCACCAGCTGTGATGCCTGTTGTCGTGCGTGGCGTGCGTTCTATACTCGGCCCATCACGCAGTCGCTCAGCCGTGGTCCAACGACTATCAGCCAGGGGTAACGAAGAGTGCGGAATTACGATCTGGAGTTCCTGAAACGCTTCTCCATGGTGATCGCGCTGTTGATGGCCATCACCCTCGGTCTGATCCTGCTGGCCGCGTTCATCCACACCCGGATTCCGCCCGAGGTGTCGCCCACCGCCGCCAAACGCACTGAACAGCGCATCTCGCCCACTGGCGCGGTATACGCCGGCAGCACCGGCGCCGCCGCGCAGGCCGCGGCCAAGGCCGCAGCGCTGGCCAAGGCCGCCTCGCAGGTGGCCTACGGCGGTACCAAGGACGGCAAGGTGATCTTCGACAACCTGTGCACCGCCTGCCATACCACTGGCGTGGGCATGGCGCCGACGCTGGACCACTCGCACTGGGACAAGCGCCTGGCGCAGGGCAAGGACACCCTCTACAAGCACGCCATCGAGGGCTACACCGGCCCCGACGGCGGCATCATGCCGCCCAAGGGCGGCAACCCGGCGCTCACCGAGGAGCAGATCCACGCCACCGTGGACTGGATGCTGGGCAATCTGAAATAGCGGACGCCGCCGCGTCCGCTGGTAGTGCCGGCCGCTGGCCGGCAGCCTCATGATCTTTGGTAATGCCGGCCGCTGGCCGGCAGCCACGCATCGCATGAAGGTCATGAGGTTGCCGGCCAGCGGCCGGCACTACCCCAGCTTTGCCCACCAAGGCCGGAACCCCGCTGCGCAGGCGGGGTTTCGCATTTCAGGGTTAGTCTGTGCGCCTCTTCCGTGGAGTCGTCTGTCGATGCGTCGCCGTTCCCTCGCCCTTGCCCTGTCCCTGCTGATGCCGGCATCCGCTTTCGCCCAGGCCCAGCCACAGGTTGCGCCGACCTCGGCGCCTGCGCCACGCAGCCCAGCCACCGTCACCTTGGCCGCCGCGCCGGCCGACTGGCGTGCACTGGATGGGCAGCACGTGCGCATCGCCGCGCCGCTCACCCTGGCCGGCACCGATGGCCTGGAACGCTTCGGCCAGCTCACCGTCGCCTTCGATGGCCGCCTGTGGCAGCCGACCGAAGTGGCCGCGCCCGGCAGTGCCGGGATCGAACAGGTGATGGCCGACAACCAGCACCGCCGCCTGCTGCTGGACGATGGCAGCAATGCGCGTGATCCGGCCAGCGTCGCCTATCTGCCGGGCAACCCGGTGCTGCGTACCGGCATGCAGCTGCGCAACGTGGAAGGCACCGTGCGCGTGGACGCGCAGGGCCGGCCCAGCCTGCAGGTGGATGGTGTACTGAAGCTGCCGGACCTGCAGCGCCCGGCCGTGCCGAGCGTACCCGGCCGCCTGCACATCGCTGCGTTCAACCTGGAGAATTTCTTCAATGGTGACGGCAAGGGCGGTGGGTTCCCGACCCTGCGCGGCGCGCGCACGCTGGACGAGCACAAGGCGCAGGTCGGCAAGCTGGTCGCCACCGTCAACGCGCTGGGCGCCGACATCGCCGCGCTGATGGAACTGGAGAACGACGGTTACGGCCCGCAGTCGGCCATCGCCGAACTGGTGGATGCGCTCAATGCCGGCCTCGCCGCAGACAAACAGTGGGCGTTCGTCGATGCCGGCCAAGGCCCCGGCAGCAATCCGATCCGCGTCGGCATCATCTACCGCAAGAGCGAATTCAAGCCGCTCGGCACGCCGTTGACCAAGCTCGACGGCCCCTTCGTCGAACACAGCCGTGCGCCGCTGGCACAGGCCTTCCAGGGCAAGGGCGCACCGTTCATGGTGGTCGCCAACCACTTCAAGTCCAAGGGCTGCCGTGATGCCAGTGGCGCCGACGCCGACCGCAATGACGGGCAGGGCTGCTGGAACGCCACCCGCGTGGAATCGGCCAGGCAGCTCAACACCTGGGTGCAGGCCGAAGCCGCCCGCCTGAAGGTGAAGGACGTGGTGCTGATGGGCGATTTCAACGCCTACGCCATGGAAGATCCGATCCGCACCCTGCACGACCTCGGCTGGCAGGATGCCTTCAAGGTGGCCAAGGTCGAACAGCCCTACAGCTACGTCTACAACGGCTACACCGGCCGCCTCGATCATGCGCTGCTCAGCCCGACCATGGCCAAGCGCCTCGCCGGCGCCGCCGAGTGGCACAGCAATGCCGACGAGCAGGACGCCAGCGGCTACCAGGGCCGCAACGTGCAGGGCCCGTGGCGCAGCTCCGACCACGACCCGCTGCTGCTGGGCTTCGATCGCTGAGTGGGTGCCCGGCCGGCCCTGTGCGGACCGGCCGGACGGCCTGCTGCTCATCGCCAGTAGTAGCGCTCGATGCGGAAGGTTGCACGGCAGCCGTTGTCGACCCAGATCGTGCCGCGGTCCACGCCCCAGTCGCGTCCCTGCAGGCAGGAGGCATGTGACTCGCGGTTGATCAGGTGCACGCTGTCCTTCTGTGAGACCTGTGCATGGCAATGCGCGCGACGCTGGTCGCGGCTGCTGCAGCTCACCACTTCCGAGCTTGAATCGCCGCGATGGGTTTGTACGGGGGGCGGATAGGCGGGATAGCGCGGATAGGCCGGTTCATGTGATGGATAGCCGATCCCGCCGCTGAAATCGGGATAGCCTCCGATGCTGCTGCAACCGGTCAGGGTTGCGGCCAGCAGCATGAGAGCGCACACGTGTTTCATCACATTCTCTCCAGATGCAGGTCCGGTCGAGTCTAGGCAGCGGGATGCCCATCACGACGGAACTGCACTGTGAGCGGCGTCAACGTATCAATCGAAATGCGCAGCAGGATCGGAATCTTCTGCACCGGCTATCGGCAACGGCGCGAACTGTGCGCATCAACCCAGCGCGATCAGGGTGATCGCGACTACCGCCAGCGCCAGTCCGAGGCGGTTCCACCGGCTCATAGGCTCGCCGAAGGCGAATACGCCAACCAGCGCACCCAGCACCACCACGCCGATGTTCATGCCGGCGAACACGGTGGCCGGGCTGTCCGGCATCGACTGGTGCGCATGCACATAGAAAAGAATGTTGCCGCCGTTGAGCAGGCCCAGCAGTGCACCCGCACCCAGGTTGCGCCAGGCCAGGCGGCTGCGCCCACTGAAATGCCGCCACAACTGCAGCGCCAGCATCAGCACGAAGGCCACGCTGAAACTGGCCAGCACCGCCGCCATCGACGGCGTGCCCGACAGCGCCACCTGCTTGAGCAGCACATCCACCACCGCGAATCCGGCCCACACACCCAGCAGCCAGCCCCAGCCGCCGGCGGAAGCGGCCACTGCCGGGCCGCGCGGACGCAGGCTGATGGCCACCATCGCCAGCAGGCCCAGGCCCAGCCCCACCAGCTTCCACGTGCTGGCGCTCTGGCCAAAGAACAGGAACGCCGCCGCCAGCGACAGCAGCAGCGACAACCGCTGCGCCACATCACTGCGGACGATGCCGGCCACCGCCACCGCGCGGCCCAGCACCAGGAAGATCGAGGGCAGCGCCACCGCCAGCGCCAGCAATGACAGCCACGGCGCATGCGGTCCGCGCAGTGCGTCCAGTGGCGGCTGCAGCACCACCGCCGTCATCGTCGCCGCCACCAGGTAGTTCCAGGTCACCATCTGCGCAACGTCCAGCTGGCGACGGCCAGCCAGCTTCAACAACACCGAAACCAGCACACTGCAGATCACGGCCAGGGACAGGTAGAGCATGGGGCGGGCACAGGGCAGCGGCGGGGGACGCTATCATGGTGCCATGCACACGCCCTCGTTCCCCGTCGCCCCCGGCGAAACCGCCTGCATTGCACTGGAGGGCCCGGTTGGCCCGCTGGAAGTGCTCGTCGACCTGCCCAAGGCCGATGTGCCGGTGCAGCCGATCGTGGCCATCATCTGCCATCCGCTGTCCACCGAAGGCGGCACCCTGCACAACAAGGTGGTCACCATGACCGCCACCACCCTGCGCGAGCTGGGCATTGCCACGGTGCGCTTCAACTTCCGCAGCGTCGGCGGCTCTGCCGGTGAATTCGACCATGGCGTGGGCGAGCAGGAGGACCTCAAGGCCGTCACCGCCTGGGTGCGCCAGCAGCGCCCGGACGACCGCCTGTGGCTGGCCGGTTTCAGCTTCGGCGCATTCGTTTCGCTGAAGGCTGCCGCCGAACTGCAGCCCGAAGCGCTGATCTCGATCGCGCCGCCGGCGGGCCGTTGGGACTTCGATGGCATCGCGCCGCCGGCCCGCTGGCTGGTGATCCAGGGCGAGCAGGATGAAATCGTCGACCCGCAGGCCGTGTACCAGTGGCTGGACACCCTCGATGCCCCGCATGAACTGGTGCGCATGCCCGAAACCAGCCACTTCTTCCACCGCAAGCTGATCGACCTGCGCGGCGCGCTCACCCACGGCGTCAAGCATTGGCTGGGCACGGCGGCATGAGCGAGGTGGAACTGACCCCGACGCAGCGTTATGCGGCCGGGGTGGAACGCGGCGATTGGCAGAACGACCCGGCCCAGCATGCGGCCCTGGCCGAGCTGGACCGGATCCATCTGGCCCTGGTGGACAGCGCCGAGGACGGCTGGCTGGACCGCCTGTCCTCGTTCTGGAAGAAGCCCGAGCCGGTCAAGGGCCTGTACTTCTGGGGCGGCGTCGGCCGCGGCAAGACCTTCCTGGTCGACCTGTTCTACGACGGCCTGCCGATCAAGCAGAAGTACCGCACCCACTTCCATCGGTTCATGCGCAGCGTGCATGAGCGCCTGCGCGAGCACCAGGGCCAGAGCGACCCGCTGGCGAAGATCGCCCAGGAATGGCGCAGCAACCTGCGCGTGCTGGTGCTGGACGAATTCTTCGTCACCGACATCGGCGATGCCATGCTGCTGGCGCGCCTGCTGGAGCGGATGTTCGCCGAGGGCGTGACCCTGGTCACCACCTCCAACACGGCGGTGGAAAACCTGTACCTCAACGGCCTGCAGCGCGAGAGCTTCATGCCGGCCATCGGCCTGCTGCAGCGCTACTGCGTGGAGCTGTACGCCGAAGGCACCGAGGACTACCGCATGCGCGCGCTGACCCGTTCGCCGGTGTACCGCGCGCCGCTGGCCGCCGACAGTGACACCTGGCTGGCTACGCGCTGGGGCGAGTTGAGCGGTGGCCAGCCGGCCAAGGCGGGCAACATCGAAATCGAGAGCCGCAAGATTCCGGTGCGCGCGCGCGGCAAGAGCATTGCCTGGTTCGACTTCGCCGCCCTGTGCGAAGGCCCGCGCGGGCCGTCGGACTACATCGAGATCGCGCACGAGTTCAACACCGTGCTGCTGGGGGGCATTCCGGCCTTCGATCGCCTGAACGAGGATGCCGCGCGCCGCTTCGTCAACCTGATCGACGAGCTATACGACCGCCACGTCAACCTGGTCTGCACCGCCAGCACCTCGCCGGTCGAGCTGTACACCGGTACCCGGCTGCAGGGCGCGTTCGAGCGTACGGCCTCGCGCCTGATCGAAATGCAGAGCGCCGAGTACCTGGGTACCCCGCACCGGGCGTGACAACCGGGGCGGATGCCGGCCGCTGGCCAGCATCCGCCTGGTGCTTCCGCAGGTCATGGGCTGCCGGCCAGCGGCCGGCACTACCTGATGCTGCCCCGTCCACCGGCTGCCCACTGTCTGCCCACCACCTATCCACAGACTTGTCCCTCGCCTGCGTGGTCCTGTCATGTGAAGCTGTCATCGTTCCGCTGGTGGGGCGCTGATTGCCACCGCGATGACGTGTTTCGGGCTTGACTGCGCAGCCCGTTCCAGCAGGTCCAAAGCGTCCAAACCGGGCGCCGATGGCACGATCCTTGCGGCGCAAGGGATTGCCGAATTTCACTACATTTGGCGTTGACGGACCCAACTACCCCCACTATCTTGTGGCTGTCGGTTGTGGGGACCCCAAGCCGCCGGGTCCATGGAATGGATCGCCGGACTCTCCGGTGATACGCCCTCCATGCCCGCAGCGGCACCGGTCAGCACTGCCAGCGGCAGCCACAGGCGCAGGGTCTCAATTCCTGCGACACCGGTCTGCCACCCTGGGCTGTCATGTCCCGGGCCGCGTCACCCGATGCTCCGAGCCACCATCCATCACGCCAAGAGGACACACGCCGTGACCACCGAGACCAGCGCCACCATCGAGAAGGAAAGCGAATTCCTGTTGACGTCGCCGCCGACGTCCAACGCGATGAGTGTGACCAAGCGCAATGGCACGACCGAGCTGGTGGATCTGAACAAGATCGTCCGCGCGGTGCAGCGTTCCTCCGAGGGCCTGCACGCCGTCGATCCGATGCGTGTGGCCACCCGCACCATTTCCGGCCTGTACAACGGCGCCACCACCCAGGAGCTGGACGAACTGTCCATCCGCACCGCGGCGCTGCTGATCGGCGAAGAACCCGAATACGGCCGCCTGGCCGCGCGCCTGCTGGCCAACTTCATCGCCAAGGAAGTGTCCAACCAGGAAATCCACGCGTTCTCGCAGTCGGTGGGTCGTGGCCACGAAGTGGGGCTGATCAACGACCGCCTGCTGAACTTCGTGCAGACCAACGCACGCAAGCTCAACGATGCCATCGACAGCTCGCTGGACCTGAACTTCGATTACTTCGGCCTGCGTACCCTGTACGACCGCTACCTGCTGCGCCACCCGCACACCCGCAAGGTGATCGAGACCCCGCAGCAGTTCTTCCTGCGCATCGCCAGCGCGCTGAGCGAGGATGTGCCGGAAACCCTGGCGCTGTACAAGCGCATGGGCAACCTGGACTACCTGCCGTCCAGCCCGACCCTGTTCAACTCCGGCACCACCCACGAGCAGCTGTCCTCGTGCTTCCTGCTGGACTCGCCGCAGGATTCGCTGGAATCGATCTACTCCAAGTACGGCGACATCGCCCAGCTGTCCAAGTTCTCCGGCGGCATCGGCGTCAGCTACACCCGCGTGCGTTCGCGTGGCTCGCTCATCAAGTCGACCAACGGCCATTCCAACGGCATCGTGCCGTGGCTGAAGACCATGGATTCGTCGGTGGCTGCGGTGAACCAGGGTGGCAAGCGCAAAGGCGCGGCCTGTGTGTACCTGGAAACCTGGCACGCCGACATCGAGGACTTCCTCGAGCTGCGTGACAACACCGGCGACGAATCGCGCCGTGCGCACAACCTGAACCTGGCCAACTGGATCCCGGACCTGTTCATGAAGCGTGTCGAGTCGGACCAGGAATGGTCGCTGTTCGATCCGCGCGTGGTGCCCGAGTTCACCGACCTGTTCGGCGAAGCCTTCGAGGCCGCCTACCTGCAGGCCGAAGCACAGGGCAAGGCCAACCGCACCATCTCCGCGCGCAAGCTGTACTCGCGGATGATGCGCACCCTGGCCGAGACCGGCAACGGCTGGATGACCTTCAAGGACAAGTGCAACCGCGCCAGCAACCAGACCCTGCGTGCCGGCAACGTGATCCACCTGTCCAACCTGTGCACCGAGATCCTGGAAGTCACCTCGGCTGAAGAAACCGCGGTGTGCAACCTGGGTTCGATCAACCTGGGCAACCACTTCGACGGCAACGGCGAGTTCGATTTCGACAAGCTGGCCGACACCGTGCGCCTGGCCGTGCGCCAGCTGGACCGCGTGATCGACCTGAACTTCTACCCGATCGAATCGGCGCGCCGCGGCAACCTGCGCTGGCGTCCGGTCGGCCTGGGCTGCATGGGCCTGCAGGACGTGTTCTTCCGCAAGCGCCTGCCGTTCGATAGCGCCGAAGCCCGCGCGCTGTCGAAGAAGATTGCCGAGACCATCTACTTCCACGCGCTGGAAACCTCGGTCGAACTGGCCCAGGAACGCGGCAAGCACCCGTCCTTCGCCGACACCCGTGCGGCCAGCGGCGAGCTGCAGTTCGATGCCTGGAACGTGGTGCCGGAAGATGCCGCGCGCTGGGATGCCCTGCGTGAACGCATCAAGGAACACGGCCTGCGCAACTCGCTGATGATCGCGATCGCCCCGACCGCCACCATCGCCTCCATCGCCGGCTGCTACGAGTGCGTGGAACCGCAGGTGTCCAACCTGTTCAAGCGCGAGACCCTGTCCGGTGACTTCCTGCAGGTGAACCGCTATCTGGTGAACGAGCTGAAGAAGCTGGGCCACTGGACCCCGGAAATGCGCGATGCAATCAAGCTGGCCGACGGTTCGATCCAGGCCATCACCCAGATTCCGGAAACGCTGCGCCACGTCTACCGCACCGCATGGGAACTGCCGATGCGTTCGCTGATCGACATGGCCGCCGACCGTGGTGCCTTCATCGACCAGTCCGCCTCGCTCAACCTGTTCATGGAAAGCCCGAGCATCGGCGCGATGTCCTCCATGTACATGTACGCCTGGAAGCAGGGCATCAAGACCACCTACTACCTGCGTTCGCGTCCGGCCACCAAGATCGCCAAGACCACCGTCAGCCACACGGCCAGCGTTGCGCCGGAAAAGGTGTTCAGCCCGGAGGAGGCCATCGCCTGCTCGCTGGAGAACCCGGAAGCCTGCGAAGCCTGCCAGTAACACCGCGCGGTGGATTAACGCGCGGTGGGTGCCGACCGTTGGTCGGCACTGCTGCCCGACTACGGAAATACCAAGGTAGCGCCGGGCCATGCCCGGCGTTTTGACCCGAGAAGACAAGGAAACACCCATGGCCGACAAGCCCAAGCAGATGCTGCTCGATCCCGGTTTTGAACTGACCCTGCGCCCGATGCGCTACCCGCAGTTCTATGACATGTACCGGAATGCGATCAAGAACACCTGGACGGTGGAAGAGATCAACTTCCAGATCGACATCAGCGACCTGCACAGCAAGATGTCGCCGGGCGAGCGCCACCTGATCCACCGCCTGGTCGCCTTCTTCGCCACCGGCGATTCGATCGTGTCCAACAACCTGGTGCTGAACCTGTACCAGCACTTGAACGCACCCGAAGCGCGCATGTACCTGTCGCGCCAGCTGTATGAAGAAGCGCTGCACGTGCAGTTCTACCTGACCCTGCTGGACAACTACCTGCCGGATCCTGACGAGCGCGTCAAAGCCTTCGCCGCGGTGGAGAACATCGACTCGATCAAGAAGAAGGCCGATTTCTGCTTCAAGTGGATCGATTCGATCCAGGACCTGAAGCGCATCGAGACCCGCGAAGAGCGTCGTCAGTTCCTGCTCAACCAGATCTGCTTCGCGGCGTGCATCGAAGGCCTGTTCTTCTTCGCCGCCTTCGCCTACGTGTACTACTTCCGTTCGCGCGGCCTGCTCAACGGCCTGGCTTCGGGCACCAACTGGGTGTTCCGCGACGAAAGCGCGCACATGGAGTTCGCCTTCGAGTGCGTGGACGTGATCCGCGAGGAAGAGCCGGACCTGTTCGACGACAAGATGAAGCAGGATGTCTATGACATGCTGGCCGAGGCCATCGAGTGCGAAGTGCAGTTCGCCGAGGACGTGCTGTCCGGTGGCGTGGCTGGCATTTCCACCCGTGACATGCGCCAGTACCTGCAGCACTGCGCCGACAACCATTTCCATCGCCTGGGCATGGAGCGCAAGTACAACGTGCGCAACCCGCTGAGCTTCATGGAACTGCAGGACGTGCAGGAACTGACCAACTTCTTCGAACGCCGCGCCTCGGCCTACCAGGTGGGCGTGAAGGGCGAAGTCGCCTTCGACATGAACTTCTGATCGATCCAATCAGGCCTGTCGCGAAAACCCCGGCCAACGCCGGGGTTTTTCGTTTTTACGGTAGCGCTGGGCCACGCCCGGCGAGCGCGCAGCGCGGAAGGTTTTCAGGGTGCCGTGCGCATTCCGCCGGGCATGGCCTACCGCTACCGCCGCCCATCCACCGCCATGCGCACGGCCAACCCGGCCAGCACCGTGCCCATGAACCACCGTTGCACCGCCTGCCAGGTGGGGCGGGCGGCCAGGAAGCCAGCGATGCTGCCTGCCATTATCGCGATCACCGCGTTCACGCTCACGCTGACCAGCAGCTGGGTGGAGCCCAGCACCAGCGACTGCATCAGCACGCTGCCCTCGCTGTCCGGGTGCAGGAACTGCGGCAGCAGGGACAGGTACATCACCGCGACCTTGGGGTTCAGCACGTTGGTCAGGAAACCCATCGCGAACAGCTTGCGTGGGCCGTCCACCGGCAGATCACGCACCGCGAACGGCGAGCGGCCGCCGGGCTTCAGCGCCTGCCACGCCAGGTACAGCAGGTACAGCGCGCCGCCGACGCGCAGCGCGTCGTAGGCAAACGGCACGGTCATCAGCAGCGCGGTGATGCCCAGCGCCGCGCACAGCATGTAGAACACGAAGCCCAGCGCCACCCCGCCCAGCGAGATCAGCCCGGCCATGCGGCCCTGGCAGATCGAGCGCGAGATCACGTAGATCATGTTCGGCCCGGGCGTCAGCACCATGGCCAGCGAGACAAGGGCGAAGGCCAGCAGGTCGGACGTGGCGGGCATGGTGGGTTCACGCAGTGGGGGTGCCGAAGTGTAGCGCCGCCTGCACACCACCTGCCTTAAAATCCGTCTCACCCCACACCCGAACCGCCCCCATGACCCCCATCCCCGAGACCGTGCCGCCGACCGAAGTGCGCATGGCCGAAATCGTCTTTCCCAACCACACCAACCACATGGGCACCCTGTTCGGTGGCCAGGCCCTGGCATGGATGGACAAGGCCGCCTTCCTCGCCGCCGCCCGCTATTCGCGCCGCACCGTGGTGACCGCGCGCAGCGACCAGGTCGATTTCAAGCTGCCGATCCGCATCGGCCAGATGGTGGAAACGATCGGCCGCATCGTCGAGGTCGGCCGCAGCTCGATGAAGGTCGAGGTGGAGCTGATCGCCGAGGACCTGCACAGCGGCGAGCGCAAGCTGTGCACCCGTGGCCACTTCGTGATGATCGCCCTGGGCGACGATGGCCACCCGGTGACCGTGCCGCAGCTGCCCGGCGCGCCGGCGGCCTGAGCCGATGCTTGCGAGGGCGCCGGTGCGCCCCCATCTGGCTGCCATGACCCCGCCGCTCACCGACTTCATCGACCGCGCCCAGCGCTTGTTCGTGCTGACCGGCGCCGGCTGCAGCACCGCCTCGGGCATCCCCGATTACCGCGATGCCGATGGCCAGTGGAAGCGCACGCCGCCGGTGACCTACCAGGCCTTCATGGGCGAGGCCGCCACCCGCCAGCGCTACTGGGCGCGCAGCCTGCTGGGCTGGCCGCGCTTCGGCCAGGCCCGGCCCAATGGCACCCACCAGGCGCTGGCCGCACTGGAGGACAGCGGCAAGCTGCAGGTGCTGCTGACCCAGAACGTGGATGGCCTGCACCAGCGCGCGGGCAGCCAGAACGTGATCGACCTGCATGGCCGCCTGGACCTGGTGCGCTGCATGGGCTG
Source organism: Stenotrophomonas sp. FW305-C-20-S1 (assembly GCF_058783335.1). Lineage (NCBI taxonomy): Bacteria > Pseudomonadati > Pseudomonadota > Gammaproteobacteria > Lysobacterales > Lysobacteraceae > Stenotrophomonas > Stenotrophomonas sp. FW305-C-20-S1. The sequence goes on from NZ_JBYTEK010000007.1 coordinate 36,891, forward strand.
CGAACGCCGCAGCGAGCGTGAGGCGTTCCAGCAGCGGCTGCTGCAGGCCAACCCCGGCTGGGAATTACTGCAGGCCGGTATCGCGCCGGACGGCGACGCCGATCTGGAAACCGACTTCTCCGCGTTTGCGGTGCCCGACTGCCCGCACTGCGGTGGCCTGCTGAAGCCGGACGTGGTGTTCTTCGGCGAAAACGTGCCGCGTGAACGTGTGGCTGCGGTGCATGAGCACCTGCAGCAGGCGGATGCAGTACTGGTGGTGGGTTCCTCGCTGATGGTCTATTCCGGCTTCCGCTTCGTGCAGGCCGCGGCCAAGGCGGGTCTGCCGGTGGCCGCGCTGAACCGTGGCCGCACCCGTGCCGACGACCTGCTGCAGTTCAAGGACGAGCGCGACTGCGCCGAGGCGCTGGCCGGGTTCGTCATCGGGTAGCGCCGGACCATGCCCGGCGGAAACGGGCTGCCGCGCTGTGCGCTCGCCGGGCGTGGCCCGGCGCTACCCACAACGCGCCCCCACGAAACAGCGATCCACCCACACGGTTGATCTATCGGCCGCACAGCGGTGCAATACGCACCCCCTTTGGTACACCCCCACTGCCGTGAGCCAGCTGTTTTCGCCGATCTCCTTCGGCCCCCTGACCCTGTCCAACCGCATCGTCGTCGCGCCGATGTGCCAGTACTCCGCCGAAGACGGCCGCGCCAGCGACTGGCATGCCATGCATCTGGGCAACCTGGCGCAGTCCGGCGCGGGCCTGCTGATCCTGGAGGCCACCGCAGTCGAAGCGCGCGGCCGCATCAGCTGGGCCGATCTGGGCCTGTGGGATGACGGCACCGAAGCGGCCCTGGCGCAGGTGCTGGCCAGCGTGCGCCGCTGGTCGCCGATGCCGCTGGGCGTGCAGCTGGGCCATGCGGGCCGCAAGGCCTCTACGACGCGCCCGTGGGATGGCGGTGGCCAGCTGCCGGCCGATGATGCACGCGGCTGGACCACGGTTGCGCCGTCGCCGCTGCCGTTCCATGCCGCCGATCCGGCACCGCAGGAACTGGACGAGGCCGGTATCGCCGAAGTCGTTGCCGCTTTCGCCGCCAGTGCGGTGCGCGCCGAGCGCCTGGGCTTCGAGCTGATCGAGATCCACGCCGCGCACGGTTATCTGCTGCATCAGTTCCTGTCGCCGCTGAGCAACCGCCGCACCGATGGCTACGGCGGCTCGCTGCCGAACCGCCTGCGGATGCTGGTGGAAGTGTTCGACGCGGTGCGTGCCGCAGTGTCGGACAAGGTCGCCGTAGGCGTGCGCATCTCCGCCAGCGACTGGGTCGAGGGGGGGTGGGACATCGTGCAGAGCGAGGCGCTGGCACAGGTGCTGGACGCGCGCGGCTGCAATTTCCTGCATGTGTCCAGCGGCGGCCTGCACGAGCGCCAGAAGATCAGTGTCGGCCCGGGCTACCAGGTGCCGTTCGCGGCGGCGATCAAGGCCAAGAAGGTGCGCATGCCGGTGATCGCGGTGGGCATGATCACCGAGCCGGAGCAGGCCGAATCGATCCTGCGCCACAACCAGGCCGATGCCATCGCACTGGCCCGCGGCATCCTGTACGACCCGCGCTGGCCGTGGCACGCCGCTGCTGCACTGGGCGACAGCGTGGTGCCGGCACCGCAGTACCTGCGCTGCGAACCGCGCGACGCACGCGGCGTGTTCAGCCCGCGCTGAGCACTACACCTGCCAGGCCGGCGGCAGGCCGGCCTGCAGGTGCTCGAACAGCGCGCGGATCTTGGCGGTGAAATCGCGGCGGTCGCTCACGCAGAAGTAGACGTCCATCGGTTCCGGCTGCCAGTCGGTGCCGCAACCGAACACGCATTGCAGGCGACCATCGCGCAGGTAGGGCTCGGCCACGAACGCCGCCAGCCGGGTGATGCCGGCACCGGCGGCGGCCAGCTCGGCCAGCGCGTCGATGTCATCGCAGACCATGCTCGGCGGCAGCGCGGCATCCACCCGCTCGCCGTCCTTCAGCAGGCCCCAGCGCAGTGGCCGGCCATCGGTGGGAAAGCGATGCAGCAGGCCGCGATGGGCGGCCAGCTGCGCCGGTTGCAACGGCGTGCCGTGCGCCTGCAGGTACGCCGGCGAGGCGCAGAACACGAACGGGATGCGTGCCAGTGGACGTGCCACCAGCCCGTCCTCCAGCTGCGCGCCGATGCGGATGCTGGCATCCACCGCCTCGGCACCGTGCTGCACGGCGCGATCGGTCAGGCGCAGCTCCAGCTGCAGCTGCGGGTAGCGCTGCTGCAATGAGGGCAGCAGCGGTGCCAGCACGTGCCGGCCGAACGCGCTGCTGCTGGCGATGCGCAGGGGCCCGGCCGGCTCCACGTCGCCGGCGGTCACCATCGCCTGCGCGCGCGCCAGGTCGGCTTCGATATGCCGCACCTGCGCCAGATACACCGTGCCGGCCTCGCTCAGCGCCAGCTGGCGCGTACTGCGGTTCAGCAGCCGCACGCCCAGGTGGGCCTCCAGCCGGTTGATGTTCTGGCCCACGGCGGTGGCGCTGATGCCAAGGGTGCGCGCCGCAGCGGCAATGCTGCCGGTCTCTGCGGTGCGGGTGAAGCTGCGGATGAGCTGCAACAGGTTCATGACCGACCAGCTTGCCATGCGGAAGGCCAAGTATCGCTTGGGTCTGTCCCAAGCAGTCGGTTGCATCGGTGACCATCGTTCACCGCGCAGCGGCGCTGCCCTACACTCCGGCGATGCGCCCCGATTCCATCCTCACTCTCTCCTGTCCCGACCGTACCGGCATCGTCTACCGCGTGTCGGGCCTGTTGTTCGACCACGGCTGCAACATCCTCGACGCCCAGCAGTTCGGCGATGAGGAGAGCGGTCGCTTCTTCCTGCGCGTGCACTTCGACCGCGATGCGGGCCTGCCGCTGGACACCGTGCACGCCGCGATGGCCGCACTGGCCGCAGACTTCGGCATGGACTGGCAGCTGCATGATGGCCGCCGCCGGCCGCGCCTGCTGGTGCTGGTCAGCAAGCAGGGCCATTGCCTGAACGACCTGCTGTTCCGTGCCCACAGCGGCCAGTTGAAGGTGGACATCGCTGCGGTGGCCTCCAACCATGCCGACTTCGCAGCACTGGCAGCGTCCTACCAGGTGCCGTTCCACCACCTGCCGGTGAACGCCGACACGCGCGCGGCGCAGGAACAGCAGATCATCGATCTGGTCGAGCGCGAGCGCATCGACCTGGTGGTGCTGGCGCGCTACATGCAGATTCTCTCGCCCACGTTGTGCCGTGCGCTGGCGGGCAGGGCGATCAACATCCACCACAGCTTCCTGCCCAGCTTCAAGGGCGCGCAGCCGTACCACCAGGCGCACGCGCGCGGGGTCAAGATCATCGGCGCCACCGCGCACTACGTCACCGAAGACCTGGACGAAGGCCCGATCATCGAACAGGACGTGGCCCGCGTGGACCACGCGATGACCCCGCGCGAGCTGGTACGGCTGGGCAGCGATACCGAATCGCAGGTGCTGGCGCGGGCGGTACGCCGGCATGTGGAGCACCGCATCCTGCTCAACGGGCACCGCACGGTGGTGTTCAGGTAACGCGGGCAGTGCCCGGGATGGAGCCCGGCAATTGCCCACGATGCGCCCGCTGCTGCTGCTGGACTGGCCTGGGACAGGTGGAACGCACGCCATCGATATGTTCCATCAGCCCTTTGGGAATGGATGACCACATCGGATCCAATACAAAATCGACCCCTTCACGCCGGGCGAGCTTCGCGGCGGGCACGAAGTCGGCATCGCCGGCCATCAGGATGATCTGGCGGACCTGGCGCTTGAGGGCGAGTGAGGAAATGTCGATGCCGATGCGCATGTCCACGCCTTTCTGTCGCACATCCGGTTGCAGCTCATCGGCCTGAAGATCGCCGAAGGTCCGCTTGCCCTTGAGCAGGTCGTCGAAGGTTCGCGATCCGGTCGTCCACGAACTGAAGTCGGTGAGGTGGCCAAGACGCAGGGCGACCTTCCATTTCTGCTTCAGCGCCTCGTGCAGGCTGGATCTGAACAGTGCTTCGTCGGATCGCGAGTAGTCGATGCACAGCCCCGAAATCGGGTTGTGCATCTTCTTGCGCAGCGGCGGGCAATCGTAGAAGAAGATGCGATAGAGATCGCGTTGCTCGCCACTTGCATGCTTCAGATGGGCGATGGCCCATCGGTGAGCGACCTCGGCGGCGCGTTGAGCGTTGTAGGCGTTGTGGGGCTCGATGCGGCGAAAGCGTTTGATGAAATAGCCGCCATCAATGAGAACTGCCGTCGGCATACCGTTGCCCTCCTGGCTTCGTCCAATGAAAAAGCCCTCGGTTCGGCCGTCCCGCGATCTGTTGGGGGGCGTACTTGGAGGGCTGGATGGGCTCGATTCTGCAGGGGGCGAATCAGGCGCACAAGCGGCAGAGGCGACACGCTGCCTACAGGATCGCGATCCTCGCCTTCGCCAGGGCTTCGCGCACCATGCCGTCATTGGCCTCGGTCACCGGCCGGGTGAGCTCCCACAGGAATTTCACCCGGAAACCCGACTTCACCGCGTCCTGCGCGCTCCACAGCACGCAGTAGTCGCGGGCCAGCCCGCACACGTGCACCTCGCGGATGCCGCGTTCGTGCAGCCAGCCGGCCAGCCCGGTGGCCGGGCGCGTGCCGTCCGGGCCGTGGTTCTCGCGGAAGGCACTGTAGGAATCCACCTGCTGGCGGCTGCCCTTGCGCAGGATCAGGTCGGCCACGGTCCAGTCCACGCCGGGGTGCAGGGCGGCGCCGGTGCTGCCCTGCACGCAGTGGTCCGGCCACAGGGTCTGCGGCTGTGCATGCAGCAGGATGGCTTCAAAAGGCAGATGGCCCGGGTGCTGGCTGGCGAACGAGGCGTGGTTGGCCGGGTGCCAGTCCTGGGTGGCCACCACGGTGCGGTAGCGGCGCTCGGCCAGCAGCGCGTTGATCGGTGCCACCAGCGCATCGCCCTGTTCGCAGGCGAGGGCGCCACCGGGCATGAAGTCCGGCTGCAGGTCGATCACCAGCAGGGCGACATCAGCGGGCAGGGCGGTCATGGCAGGTCCAGCACAACGGAAGATGGGCGGCCAGCGTGGCCGCCCATCGCGCGCACGTCAATCGCCGCTGGCGGTGTCGTTGTCCTGCCCGTAATACAGCAGGCCGATCCTGATGCGCTCGCGGCCGTTCTCGCGACGATGGCGGTTGGCATCGCGCAGCGAGTAGACGCAGCCACAGTACTCCTGCTGGTAGAACTGCTCGCGCTTGCTGATCTCGATCATGCGGCTGGCACCGCCGCCCTTGCGCCAGTTGTAGTCCCAGTACTGCAGGCCCTCGTAGCGCGAGGCGGCGCGCACACCACAGTCGTTGATCTGCGCCATGTTCTTCCAGCGCGAGATGCCCAGCGAGGAGCTGATGGTGTCGTAGCCGTGCTCGTGCGCGTACAGCGCGGTGCGCTCGAAGCGCATGTCGAAGCACATGGTGCAGCGGATGCCACGCTCGGGTTCGTTCTCCATGCCACGCGCACGGCTGAACCAGTTGTCGGTGTCGTAGTCGCAGTCGATGAAGGGGATGCCGTGCTGTTCGGCGAAGCGGATGTTCTCCTGCTTGCGCAGCTCGTACTCCTTCACCGGATGGATGTTGGGGTTGTAGAAGAAGATCGCGTAGTCGATCCCGGAGGCGGTGATCGCCTCCATCACTTCGCCCGAGCATGGCGCACAGCATGAGTGCAGCAACAGGCGCTTGCCGTTGTCGGGAAGGGTCAGGGTGGGGCGTTGGAGCTCGGTCATCGTCGGGTGCATCTGGGCGTGGGCAGCGGGTCTGGACGGAAACCGTGAACAGGACGCGCGCGGCCACATCGCCTGCACGCGCAGGACGACGACGGCCCCGGCAACCTCCCCGCGGAGATTCCAGGTCGAGTCAGGGGACGGTCGTGTCCCCCGGCCGGGGCCGGTATTCGGGCTGATGGACACGGGCCGGCTGGCCCACCTACTACCTGCCGCTTCCCAGGCGCGAGCCCAGTGCTGTTGGCAGGATTCGTTTCCATTCACCGCTGCGGGGCAGCTCCGGAATGGGCGCGCAAGGCGCCTTCACCGGATTCCCGTTTAAATCCCTGCCGCCATCGAAGCCACGGCAGGGATACCTTCGGCGTGCCCACGGTGGACGCGTTGGCGGCAATGGTCAAGGGCCGATGAAAACGCAGGGCTGTGGCGCGTTTCTCAGGCTGTGAGAGTGCCTCTTGCCATACTGGGCACCGACAGACGGGAGGTGGCTCGTGGCGGCGAAGTACTGCGATCTGGTCATGAAAGGCGGCATCACCAGCGGCATCGTGTATCCCAACGCGGTGCTCGCACTGGCCCGCGAATACCGTTTCAAGAGCATCGGCGGCACTTCGGCCGGTGCGATCGCCGCTGCCGTGGCCGCCGCTGCGGCATATGGCGACCGCCACCAGCAACGGGGCGAACAGCTGCCTGGCGACGCCGGCTATGGCGGCCTGTCGGCGGTGTCGGCGCAGCTGTCGCGGCGTGGATTCATCTACAGCCTGTTCCAGCCTGCCGCCGGCGCGCGCGCTGCGTATCGGTTGCTGGTGGTGCTGACCGGCAACGCCGGCTGGCCACGCAAGCTGCTGTGCCTGGCCATCGCGGTGTTCCAGATCGCGCCGCTGGAAGTGCTGGTGTCGTTGGCACTGCTGCTCGGCCTGGGCTGGTGGGGCGGTGGCTGGAGCGGCGTGGCGGCGACCCTGCTGCCGTCGCTGCTGTGTGCCTACGGCGCAGGCGTGGCCGCCGCTGCGCTGCGCGTGGCTCGGGTGGCGCGGCGCAACCTGCTGGGCCTGTGCAGCGGGCTTAGCCGCAGTGCAGGCAGGCCGGCGCTGACCGAGTGGTTGCATGAAAGCCTGCAGCAGCTGTCGGGCAAGCCGATGGATGCACCGCTGACCTTCGCCGATCTGCACGACGCGCCGCGCTATGCAGGCGAACCGGATAGCCCGCATGCGATCACCCTGCAGATGATCACCACCTGCGTATCGCACAACGAACCGCGCACGCTGCCGTTGGGCGGGGCGCAGTTCTGGTTCCTGCGCGAGGAGTTCGAGCAGCTGTTCCCGGCCAGTGTGGTGCAGTGGATGGTCGACCGTGCCGGCCCACCGCGCGAGGTTGAAGGCCGCAACTACTACCATCTGCCGCAGGGCGCGTCGCTGCCGGTACTGGTGGCCACGCGCATGAGCCTCAGCTTCCCGCTGCTGATCAGCGCGGTGCCGCTGCATGAGCCCTCGCGTCGCGAACGTCGCTGCGAGCCGACGTCGACGGCTGCAGGAGAGGCCGGACACAACGTGGCCGACAGCATGGAAGGGCTGACCAGCGCGGGCCAGGGCTGTGGTCCGGTGATCACCGCGTTCCGGGTGTGCTGGTTCTCCGACGGCGGCATCAGCAGCAACTTCCCGATCCACCTGTTCGATGCCGCACTGCCGCGCTGGCCGACCTTCGCCATCAACCTGGTCTATCCGCAACGCCCCGAGCCGGTGGTGCGCGAGAGCGACAACCGCCAGGCGCTGGAACGCGCGGTGTTCCTTCCCACCGAAAACCGGCATGGATGGCAGCGACATTACCAGTCCATCGCCACGCCGCTGGCGGCCGGTGAGCTGGGCCGCTTCCTGTTCGCGGTGGTGGCTACCATGCAGAACTGGCGCGACCTGCTGCAGGCGCGTGCTCCGGGGTATCGCGACCGCATCGTGCATGTGAGTCTGCAGGGCGACGAGGGTGGCATGAACCTGGACATGCCGCAGGAGGTGCTGACCCGCATCGCCGACAAGGGCAGCCTCGCCGGTGCGCGCTTCTGTTCGTTCTCGTTCGAGAACCATTACTGGATTCGTTGGCGCAACCTGGCCTCGGCTTACCAGCGCTACACGCTGGAGATATCGCGCACCGATGATCCGGCGCAGCAGGTGCTGGCCTATCGCGCGGCCTATGCGATGGTGGCCACCGGCACGCCGCCACCGCCGTCGTACAAGCTGGGTTCGGAAGACAAGCGGCTGGCGTCGCAGCAGCTGTGGGGGCTGATGGTGGAGCAGGGCCGCAGCTGGGATGACCTTGGCCCCGACCTCACCGACGGCTCGCCACGGCCGTTGCCACAGATGAAGGTGACGCCGATCTATTGATCGCGGTGCGCCGCTGCGCTCGCCGGGCATGGCCCGGCGCTACCGTTGGCTATCGCCACGCCTCGACCACTGCATCGCCGCGCAATGGCGCATACAACGGCAAGGCCAATTCCTGCTTCACCCATCCCGGGTTGAGCGCGCGCAATCCCGCCAGGTATTCGCGGGCCAATGCGGTTTCACCCTGCGACATCGCCAGCCGCGCCGCGCGTGCCCATGTCCGGTCCCAGCCATGCGCCAGCGCCAGCGAGGTGGCCAGCGACGCACGTGCGCCGGCCACGTCGCCCTGTTCCCACTGCTGCTCGGCGCGGATGATCGCTTCATTCGAAAGCCGCATGTCGTACAGCTCGCGCAGGCGCGCCACGGCACGCGGATCGGCATCCACGCGCAGGTCGGTGTCCTGCCAGTCGCCGCCAGGCGTGCGCACCAGCAATGCCGCCGACCATTGCCCGCTGCGTTGTCCACCCGCCGCTTGTCCCGCTTCCAGCGCTGCCAGCAGGCGCGCGGCAAGCGCACCGTGGGTGGTCGTAAACGCGCGTTGCATCGCCGCCAGCACGTCCGGCCCGGCCAGTCCGTTGCCTTGCACGCTCACCTTGCCCTCGCCAACGGCACCGGCCCAATCGGCCCGCTGCGCGGTCGCGCCGGTGTACTGCGCGTTGCCGCCTCGCGCACTGACCAGCCCGACCTGGCGCTCGGCGATGGTGGTGCCATCGAAGTCGCCATCCTCGTCCAGCAACTGCTTGAGCACCTGTGCCGGCGTGCGACCTTCGGCCAGCAGCGCCAGCCCCTTCGAGCCGTAGGTCGGGTTGGTTTCGAACTGGCTGGCGACCGCGCCGACCTTCGCCTGCGCCCACGGCACGCCGACACCGCCGACGGCGAGGTTGTGCGTGGCGACAGCCACCCCGCAGTCACCGGCTTCGTTGCAGGCGGCAATGGAAAAGGTCGCCCATGCCGGTGCAGCGACAGCAGCGAGCAGCAAGGCCAGGCAAGAACGCAACAGGCACATGGGGCATCTCCAGGGCAGGCAATGCAATGGGATGCAGCCTACGCGCGGAAGGTTTAGTAGATCCACGCCATGCGTGGATGAATCCCCATCGAAATCGAATATTTCGACAATTCGTCGAAGAGCATCCACGCATGGCGTGGATCTACCGTGTCGACCAAGGTCGACACCCACCAAAAGCAGGCCATGCCACCCCGCCATCCCACGGAATGCCCGCTGTTGCTTTTGCTGTTGCCTTGGATTGAAGCAGGTGCAGGGCGCAGCCCTGCCGGGCCGCCCCCTACCGCCCCGGCAACTGGGTAAACGCGCGCTGCATGCAGTCCTCGCGCGGGCACACCCGGCAGCCCGGCCCGATCGACACCGAATTGCCCGGGCTCTGCACGTCCAGCCCCAGCGAATACACCAGCCGATCGGCATGCTGCAGGTCACACCCCAGTGCCACCGCGAAGGTCTTGCGTGGCTGGCCGTGTCCCACCGGGCCGCTGCTGACCTGCCGTGCCAGCCAGAAATGGCGGCGGCCATCGGGCATGCGCGCGGTCTGGGTGAGGATGCGTCCGGGCTGGTTGAACGCCTCATAGACGATCCACAAAGGGCAGGAACCGCCCACCTGCGAGAAGTGGAAATCGGTGGCCGAGTGGCGCTTGGACACGTTGCCGGCGCGGTCCACGCGGATGAAGAAGAACGGCAGCCCCGGCGCACTGCGGCGTGCCAGCGTACTCAACCGATGGCAGACCGCCTCGAATCCCACACCGAACTGATGCGCCAGCAGCTCGATGTCATAACCGCTGGCCTCGGCCGCGCGCAGGAAACGCATGTACGGCATCACCAGCGCACCGGCGAAATAGTTGGACAGGCCGATACGCGCCTGTGCGATGCGGGCCTCGTCGGTGAAGCCGGTGCGCGCGATCACCGCATCGATCTGCGGCAGGTAGCCGCGCAGCGCCAGCTCGACCGCCATCTGGAACGCCTGCTGGCCCGGCTCCAGGTAGTCGGGCAGCCACAGCGTACGGCTGCCGGCATCGTACTGGCGCTTCTCGCGCCCGGCCTGCAGCGCAGCCACTTCCACCAGCACCCCGTGGCGGTCGGCCAGCAGCTGGCGCAGCCGTGGCGCCACGTGTCCCGGCGCCAGCCCCCATTCGGCAAACAGCTGCTCGGCCAGTTCGTCCAGCTCGGGGATGTGGTTGTGCATGCGGTTGAAGAACTCGCGCACCTGGTCGCCGGCCGGCAACGTGCTGCCCGCGCCCGGCTCGCCCAACTGGAATTCCAGCGCGGCGGCATGCTCGCGCAGCGCCAGGTGGCGTCGGTGCAGGTCCAGCAGCGCGCGGCTGACCTGCGGCAGGTTGCCGGCCAGCGCGCGAAGTTCGGTGGCGCTGACGTCGGCCAGGCCCAGATCGCGCAGGGTCTCGCCCAGCGACTCCTGCAGCGCGGCGGGCTCATCGTCGTCGAACAGGGTGGAAACATCGCCCAACACCTCGCCCAGCTTCTTCTGCACCGCAGGCGTCAGCGGGCGCTTGTTGCGCTCGATCTGGTTCAGGTAGCTGGCCGACAGCCCCAGGGCGCGGGCAAGGTCGGCCTGGCTGTAGCCGCGCTGCTCGCGCAGGCGCAGCAGACGCAGGCCGAGCTGGCGCTGGGGGGCTGAATAATTCACAGGATTAACAGGAATCGTGACGGGCATTGGCCAGATTAAGCGGATTCAGGCCGGAAATCGAGGTGTGGCCTGTGAATAATGCCAAGCATCTTTCGCCCCCCGTGGATTGTCGTCATGACTGTTGCAGCGCCCCGTATCCGCATGCTGATCGATGGCCAGTTCGTTGAATCGGCCACCTCCCACTGGCAGGACGTGATCAACCCGGCCACCCAGGACGTGCTGGCCCAGGTGCCGTTCGCCACCACGGGTGAAGTCGATGCCGCCGTGGCTGCCGCCAAGGAAGCCTTCAAGACCTGGCGCAAGACCCCGATCGGTATCCGCGCGCGCATCTTCCTGAAGTACCAGCAGCTGATCCGCGAAAACATGAGCGAGCTGGCGCACATCCTCACCGCCGAACAGGGCAAGACTCTGCCGGACGCCGAAGGCGATGTGTTCCGCGGCCTGGAAGTGGTCGAGCACGCGGCCGCCATCGGCAACCTGCAGCTGGGCGAACTGGCCAACAACGTGGCCAACGGCGTGGACACCTACTCGATCATGCAGCCGCTGGGCGTGTGCGCAGGCATCACCCCGTTCAACTTCCCGGCGATGATTCCGCTGTGGATGTTCCCGATGGCCATTGCCACCGGCAACACCTTCATCCTCAAGCCGTCCGAGCAGGACCCGATGGTCACCATGCGCCTGGTCGAACTGGCGCTGGAAGCGGGCATTCCCAAGGGCGTGCTGAACGTGGTCCACGGTGGCGAAGAAGTGGTCAACGCCATCTGCGACCACCCGGACATCAAGGCGGTGTCGTTCGTCGGTTCCACCCGCGTCGGTACCCACGTGTACAACCGCGCATCGCTGGCCGGCAAGCGCGTGCAGTGCATGATGGGCGCCAAGAACCACGCCGTGGTGCTGCCGGACGCCAACAAGGAGCAGACCCTCAATGCGATGGTCGGCGCGGCCTTCGGTGCGGCGGGCCAGCGCTGCATGGCCGCCTCCACCCTGGTGCTGGTCGGTGAAGCGCGCGGTTGGGTGCAGGACCTGGTCGAAAAGGCCAAGACCCTGAAGGTCAGCGGTGGCACGGTCGCCGGCACCGACGTCGGCCCGGTCATTTCCTGCAGCGCCCGTGATCGCGTTGAAGGCCTGATCGCGTCGGGCGTGGAGCAGGGCGCCAAGCTGGTGCTCGATGGCCGCAAGCCGCAGGTCGATGGTTTCGAGAAGGGCAATTTCGTTGGCCCGACCATCTTTGCCGGTGTTACCACCGACATGCGCATCTACCAGGAAGAAATCTTCGGGCCGGTGCTGGTCATCCTCGAAGCGGAAACGCTGGATGAGGCCATCGCCATGGTCAACAGCAACCCGAACGGCAACGGCACCGCGCTGTTCACCCAGTCCGGCGCCGCAGCACGCCGGTTCCAGGAAGACATCGACGTCGGCCAGGTCGGCATCAACGTGCCGATCCCGGTGCCGGTACCGCTGTTCTCGTTCACCGGCTCGCGCGCCTCCAAGCTGGGCGACCTGGGTCCGTACGGCAAGCAGGTGGTGCTGTTCTACACGCAGACCAAGACCGTCACCGCGCGCTGGTTCGACGACGAGACGCTGAGCCATGGCGTCAACACCACGATCAGCCTGAAGTAACCGCAGGGAGCAGCCATGAGCCACTCGATGACGACGGAACAGGAAGAAGCGCAGCAGGCGTACCGCGAAGCGGCGCGTGACTTCGCACAGGCCGAACTGGCACCGCACGCCGCGCGATGGGATGCGGAGGGCATCTTTCCGCGCGAGGCGATCGCCAAGGCCGGTGAACTGGGCTTCTGCGGTCTGTACATGGACCCGGAAGTGGGCGGCAGCGGCCTGAGCCGACTGGACGCCGCCGTCGTCATCGAGGAGCTCGCCAACGTCGACCCGTCGACCGCGGCCTATATCAGCATCCACAACATGGCCTCGTGGATGGTCTCCAAGTGGGGCCAGCCGGCGCTGCGCGATGCGTGGGGCAATGACCTGTCTTCTGGCAGCAAACTGGCCTCGTACTGCCTGACCGAGCCGGGCGCCGGTTCGGATGCAGCCTCGCTGAAGACCACCGCCGTGCGCGATGGCGACTTCTACGTGTTGAATGGCTCCAAGGCCTTCATTTCCGGCGCCGGTGCCACCGAGCTGCTGGTGGTGATGGCACGTACCGGCGGTGCCGGTGCCGGTGCAGGCGGGGTCAGCGCGATCGCGGTGCCGGCCGACCTGCCGGGCATCAGCTATGGCCGCAAGGAAGAGAAGATGGGCTGGAACAGCCAGCCCACCCGCGGCATCACCTTCGAAAACGTCCGCGTACCGGTCAGCCACCTTCTGGGAGAGGAAGGCGGCGGCTTCAAGCTGGCGATGAAGGGGCTCGATGGTGGCCGGATCAACATCGCCGCGTGCTCGCTGGGTGCTGCGCAGGGCGCGCTGGATGCCGCACGCCGCTACATGGGCGAGCGCCGCCAGTTCGGCAAGGCGTTGTCCGAATTCCAGGCGCTGCAGTTCAAGCTGGCCGACATGGCCATCGAGCTGGTTGCCGCGCGGCAGATGGTGCATACCGCTGCGCGCAAGCTCGATGCCGGTGCCAGCGATGCCAACGTGTGGTGCGCGATGGCCAAGCGTTTCGCCACCGATGCCGGCTTCACCATCTGCAACGAAGCCCTGCAGATCCACGGGGGCTACGGCTACATCCGCGAATATCCGATCGAACGCCTGCTGCGCGACAGCCGCGTGCACCAGATCCTGGAAGGCACCAACGAGATCATGCGGGTGATCGTTGCCCGTCACCTGCTCAATACCGAAGAGGAACTGCGATGAAGGATTGGCGTACCCAGGAGCACGTTGGCCTGAAGGTCGAGGCCGATGGCCACACCGCCGTGGTCACCCTGAACAACCCGCCGGCGCATACCTGGACCGTGCACAGCCTGTCGGCGCTGCGCGACCTGGTGGGCGCACTCAATGCAGACCGCGACATCTACGCGCTGGTGATCACCGGTGATGGCGAGAAGTTCTTCTCCGCGGGGGCCGACCTCAACCAGTTCGCTTCCGGCGACAAGGCTGCCGCACGCGAAGCGGCACGCCGTTTCGGCGAAGCCTTCGAGGCGCTGTCCGCATTCCGTGGTGTATCGATCGCTGCGATCAACGGCTACGCAATGGGCGGCGGCCTGGAGTGCGCGCTGGCCTGCGACCTGCGCATCATCGAAGACCACGCCCAGGTTGCGCTGCCGGAGGCCACCGTCGGCCTGCTGCCGTGCGCCGGTGGCACCCAGAACCTGCCGCGCCTGGTCGGCGAGGGTTGGGCCAAGCGCATGATCCTGCTCGGCGAGCGCATCAACGCCGAAACCGCCGTGCGGATTGGTCTTGCCGAAGAAAAGGTCGGCAAGGGCGAAGCCAAGGCGCTGGCACTGGAATGGGCGAAGAAGGCCGGCAAGCAGAGCCCGACCAGCATTGCCGCCTGCAAGACGTTGGTGCAGTCCACCCGCACCGGCACCCATGCGTCGGCGCTGGTGGCCGAGCGCGAGGCCTTCGTCGATCTGTTCGACACTGCCGACCAGGTCGAGGGCGTGAGTGCCTTCCTTGAAAAGCGCGCCGCGCAGTGGAAGAACGCATGAGTACCGATACCGCTGCCGATGACGCACCGGTGCTGTTCGAAGAGCGCACCGCCAGCAATGGCACACGCATCGGCATCGCCACGCTCAACGCGCCGCGCACGCTCAATGGCTTCTCGCTGCCGATGGCACACCTGCTGCTGAAGCAGTTGAATGCCTGGGCCGACGACGATGCCATCGCCATGGTGGTGCTGCAGGGCGCCGGTGAGAAGGCGTTCTGCGCCGGCGGTGACCTGCACAGCCTGTACCAGAGCATGCGTGCCTACCGCGACGCCGGCCAAAACGATATCCGCGGGAACGACTACGCCGCCGAGTTCTTCGACGTCGAGTACCGCGTCGACTACCTGATCCATACCTACGCCAAGCCGATCCTGTGCTGGGGCCACGGCATCGTGATGGGCGGCGGCATCGGCCTGATGTCCGGCGCCAGCCATCGCGTTGTCAGCGAGCGTTCCAAGCTGGCCTTCCCGGAAATCACCGTGGGCCTGTTCCCGGACGTGGGTGGCAGCTGGCTGCTGCCGCGCGTGCCGGGCAACGGTGGCCTGTTCCTGGCCCTGACCGGTGCGCTGCTCAACCCGGGCGATGCGATCTATGCCGGCCTGGCCGACGTGCATGTGGCCGAGGAACGCCGCAGTGCGGTGTTCGACGCGCTGCTGCAGGTCGCGTGGTCGACCGATGCCGCACGCAACCACGAGCGCCTGTCACAGCTGCTGCTGTCGTTTGCCAGCGATGCGGCTACCGGCCCGCTGCTGGCCAATGCTACGCAGGTCGATGCGCTGTGCGCAGGCGATGACCTGGCCGCCATCGTCGAACGCATCAGTACCCTGCAGACCGATGATGCGTGGCTGCAGGCCGCACAGAAGACCCTTGCCGCCGGTGCACCGGGTTCGGCACGGTTGGCCTTCGAACTGCAGCGCCGCAGCGCCGGCCAGGATCTGGCCAGCGTGTACCGGCTGGAATACATCACCGCCCTGCATTGCGCTGCGCATGGTGATTTTGCTGAAGGCATCCGCGCGCTGCTGATCGACAAGGACCGCAATCCCTCGTGGAACCCGGCCACGCTGGCCGATGCCGACCGCGCATGGGCCGATACGTTCTTCGCTTCTCCCTGGGCCGATGCCGCGCATCCGCTGGCCGACCTGGGTACCCCTGTCGCTGAAAGGAGCCTTGCATGAGCCGCGTTGCATTCATTGGGTTGGGCAACATGGGTGGCCCGATGGCCGCCAATCTGGTCAAGAACGGCCACACCGTACGTGTGTTCGATCTGGTGCCTGCCGCGGTGCAGGCGGCGGTCGACGCGGGTGCCAGCGCCGCGCCGTCGGCACGCGAGACCCTGGCCGATGCCGAGGTGGTGATCTCGATGCTGCCGGCCAGTCGCCATGTTGAAGGCGTGTACCTGGGTGATGACGGCATCCTTGCCGCGATTCCCGCCGGTGCGCTGGTCATCGACTGCAGCACGATTGCCCCGGCCAGCGCGCGCAAGGTTTCCGAAGCGGCCGCCGCACGTGGCCTGCAGATGATCGACGCGCCGGTGTCCGGTGGCACTGCCGGCGCACAGGCCGGCACGCTGACCTTCATCGTCGGTGGCGAAGAGGACGCGCTTGAACGCGCCCGCCCGGTGCTGCAGGCGATGGGCAGGAACATCTTCCATGTGGGCGCCAGTGGCGCCGGCCAGGTGGCCAAGCTGTGCAACAACATGGCGCTGGGCGTGATCATGGCTGTCACCGGCGAAGCCATCGCCCTGGGCGTGGCGCACGGGCTGGACCCGAAGGTGCTGTCGCAGATGATGGCGGTCAGCACCGGCCGCAGCTGGGCCACCGAAGTGTGCAACCCGTGGCCGGGCGTTCTGGAAAACGCGCCGGCGTCGCGCGGTTACAGCGGCGGCTTCGGCAGCGATCTGATGCTGAAGGACATGGGCTTGGCGGTGGAGGCGGCGATGAGCGTCGGCGCCTCGATCCCGCTGGGCGAAGTGGCCCGCAACCTGTACTCGATGAACCACCAGGCCGGCCGCGGCAAGCTGGATTTCTCCAGCGTCGTGCAGCTCATCACGAGCGAAAAGTGACCTGGTAGTGCCGGCCGCTGGCCGGCAACCTCATGCCCCCTTGCGGGACAACGAAGGTGGGATGGGCGGATGCCCGGTTTCGACCGGCATCCGCCCATTTTTTTGCCCAGCCGCTTGGTAGTGCCGGCCGCTGGCCGGCATCACCGCATCAGGCAACGATCAGCGTCACGTCGATGTTGCCGCGGGTCGCGTTGGAGTACGGGCAGACGATGTGCGCCTTCTGCACCAGCTCTTCCACCTGCTCGCGCGGCACGCCCGGCACGTTGATGGTCAGCTCGGCTTCGATGCCGAAACCGGTCGGGATCTGGCCGATGCCGACCTTGCCGGTCACGGTGGTGTCGGCCGGCAGTGCGACCTTGGCCTGGCCGGCGACGAACTTCAGTGCGCCGAGGAAGCAGGCCGAATAGCCCGCAGCAAACAGCTGCTCCGGATTGGTGCCCGGGCCGCCAGCGCCGCCCAGCTCGCGCGGGGTCGACAGCTGGATGTCCAGCACGTTGTCGGACGAGACGGAACGGCCTTCACGGCCGCCGGTGGAGGTGGCCTGGGCGGTGTACAGAACCTTTTCGATGGACATCGGGATGCTCCTGGTCAGTGGGTGGGTAGTGCGTTGGAGCTTACTTTGCCCGGATTCTGCACACCGTTGGTTGCAATAAATCCGAAAAATTTGACTGAACGTCCTGCCGGCCTAGATCGTCCATTCCCGGTCGGTGGTGAACATGATGGTCAGCCAGCGGTCCGGCGACGATTCGCCCAGCGCATCGCCGATCTCGTCACGCAGGTGATCCCACTCCAGCAGGGGCCGCGGCGGATCGTCCTCGCGCACCACGAAGAACAGCTCGATCTGCTCGCCACGGCCCACCTGCGCCACGTAACTGCGGTGCTCGACGAAACCGTGCTTTGCAACAATCGCCCGCGCCACCGCATCCACATGCGCCTGCAGTTCCGGCGGGGTAACCAGCAGGATGCCGGCCAACGCGCGCCGCACCGTGCCCAATGGCGCGATCATCACCAGCACGCAGACGAAGGCGAGGATGGCCGGATCGATGTACGGCCCGACCCACGCCAGCGACGTGCCACGCACCAGCACGCCACCGAGGAAGGCCAGCAGATAGCAGGCCGACATGCTCGCGGCGATCACCCAGTTCTTCGCATCCAGTGCGATGAACTCCGAACCGATGCGCTGGTTCGCACGCAGCACGAACCAGGCCAGCGCGCTTTCAGCCACGATCGACAGTGCCGCGAAGATGATTGCGGGGCCAAGCGCGATCTGTCGCCCACCCGACATCAGCGCATCGACCGCATTGACCAGTGCGTACAACGCCGCACCGATCATCAGCGTGCCACTGACTCCCAGCACGATCGGTTCCAGATGCCAGAAGCCCATGGTGAAGCGCTGGTTCAAACGCGACTGCACTGCGTCGGTCTGGGTGGACAGCGCGATCAGCCGCGCGACCAGCAGCGACAGCCACGTCATCACCACGTCGATCAGGCCGTAGATGCCATCGAAGATGATCAGCGACGAATTGGCCAGCAGGCCGAATACCACTGCGGCGGCGGCCAGCAGCAGCGAGGCGGCGATGGACAGCCGCAGCACACCCTGCTCGGTGCGTGGATCGAGGAAACGTTCGGAACGGGAAGACATGCAGAAATCCGGCTGGGAAAGCGCCGCGGAAGCGGTGCCGCACCATTCTATCCAGACCACCGCTCGCCTCTGTGACTGCACCGGCGCAGGGCCCGGAAAAGTCACCAGACTGGTGACGGTTTACGGATTGACGGGTGCACACCTCAGGCGTATCTTTTCAACCACGATGACATACAAGCCTCTGGCGACCGCCGGGGGCTTTTTGCGTTTACGCCGCCCGTCGGCGCCTTGTCATCGTATTTGCGGCCCTGCCAGTCCTGGTGGGGCCGTTTCTGTTTCCGCCCCGACCCTGCCCTTTTCGCACCGTCCTCGATGACAGCGTGCGGCGTAGCCGCGTGCGCAGGGTCGGGGCATCCAACATCCATCAACGAAGGAGGATTCGATGCCCCTGCTGACACTTGAGCAGTGCCGCATGCACTGCCGTATCGACGGCGACTACGACGACGCCATTCTGGACGACCTGCTGGCCGCGGCGACCGACGCGGCGTCGGCCTACCTGCGGCGGGCGCTGTTTGCCGACCAGGCGGCACTGGATCTGGCGCTGGACCAGTTGCCGCAGGACATGGCGGCGGCGGTGACCGGGCATGAAGCCGCGGTCGCCGCCGCCAATGCCGAGACCAACGCGGCCAAGGCCAAGGCCATGCGTGACGTCGCTGATCGTCGCTTGGCCGTGGCCACCGAACGCAGCGCGCAGCTGCTGCAGGGCCTGCCGGCCAACGACAGCATCCGCGCTGCGGTGCGCCTGCTATTGGGCCATCTGTATGCGCATCGGGAAGCGGTGGTGGTTTCCACGCACGCCTTGGATGTACCGGTCGGTGCTGCTGCCATCGCGATGGAGCTGCCGTTTGGCGTCGCCGCACTGCTCGATCCCTACCGACTGGCGGCGACCCCATGAACGCCGGTCACTTCAACCGTCGCATCCGCATCGAGCGCCAGGATGGGCGCGTCGATGCCTGGGGCCAACCTCTGGATGCGTGGGTGAGCGTTGCCGATCTGTGGGCGGCAATTCCTCTTGAACGTGCCGACACGGTGCAGCGGGTGAAGCTGGACAGCGGGCTGTCCGCAGCGATTCGCCGCCAGCGCTTCCAGGTGCGCCTGGCGCCGGCGCAGCGAGCCGGCATTGGCATCGGAATGCGCATCGTGCACGACGGCCACGCGTTCGATATTACCGGTGTGGTGCCCGACCTTGGCACGCGACACACCGCCGTGCTGTTCACCGAACAGCTGGCTGCAACCGCCTGAGCGAGGACACTGCGATGAGTTACGAACCGAAGTTGCAGCAACTGCTTGGCGGATTGCTGCAGGGGCGCCTGTACCCGGATGTTCCACCGGACCGAGTCACCTATCCCTGCGCGGTCTACCAGCAGGTGGGTGGGCAGGCGCTGTGGTTCAACGAAGGGTCCATCCCCGACCAGAAGCACGCTCGCGTGCAGCTGACCGTCTGGGCAGACACCCGTGCCCAGGCCAACACCCTGATCCGTGACATCGAAGATCAGGTCTGCGCGGGTCTGCCGAAGTCTGAATCCTATGGCGCCGCCATTGCCGTGCATGAACCGGCACTCAGGAAGTACGGCGCACGGCTCGATTTCGGGCTGTGGTACGCCAACCCGTAGTTCCACTGCTCCACGTACCACCTGAAGCCCGGCACACGCCGGGCTTCGTCTTTTTCAATCCACATGAGGAAATGCAACATGGCACTCAAGCTTCCCAAGGGCACCCAGTTCGGCTTCGCACCGGTCGTCTCCACCGCCATCGCCACCAGCGCGATCTCCAAGGCTGCGCCGGCACTGGCCAGCGTCGCCGCCAACAGCGTCGACACCGGCGATGTGGTGGTCATCGAGCTGCCGGGTTGGCCGGCCCTGAACAACCGCGCCACCCGCGCCGGTGCCGAAGCCGCTGGCAGCGTTGAACTGCTGGGCATCGATACCACCGACAACGTGCTGTTCCCCGCCACCAGCGGTGCCGGCGTGCTGCGCAAGGCCGGTGCCTTCGTCGACCTGGACCAGCAGGGCGACCCGACCACCGCAGGTGGCGAGCAGCAGTACTGGAGCGGCACCCTGCTGGAGGACCCGACCGGTCGCCAGGTGCAGATGCCGACCTTCAAGAACGCCAAGACCATCACCCTGCCGCTGTTCTACGATCCGAAGAAGCCGTGGTACTCGGCCCTGAAGAACGTCGACGCCAAGGGCGAACCGGTGATCCTGCGCGCCAAGCTGGTCGGTGGTGACGTGCTGTACTGGTACGGTTACCTGAGCTACAACGGCGACCCGACGATGGCCGCCAACACCCCGATGGGCACCACCGCGACGTTCACCGCGCTGGCCGACTCCATCCTGGTCGAGGGCGCCTGATGTTCCAGGTAAAGGCGCCAGAGAGCTTCAAGAGCACCCTGACCATCATCGGTCATGGTCGCGAGCAGAAGCTCAATCTGACCTACCGGCACCTGCCGGTGGCCGACTATGCGCAGCTGCTGGAGCGCCTGGGCGATGACACGCTGAGCGTGGCCCAGGCGATCCTGGACATCGTGGTGGATTGGGATGCCGACGTGCCGCTGGACACTGCCGGCGTCGAGCTGGCCCTGCAGCAGCAGGCCGGCCTGGATGGCGCCATCATCGGTGGCTACACCCAGGCCCTGCAGGTCGCACGCAAGGGAAACTGATCGAGGCGGTGGGGGCCCTGTACTGGCGGGCCCCCACCGAGTCCGAGCTGATGCAGCTTGGATTGAAGGCCAAGCATTTTCCGCCGCCACGGGTTGAGCTGTGGCCGGAGTGCGTGCTTCCCATCGAACTCTTTTCGCGGGTTGCCACCCAGTGGCGCGTCGGCGCAGGTGGCCCGATCGGGCTGGATTACAACGTGGTCTACCGGGAGCTGGAGCGCGAAGCGCTCGATGGCGACCAGTACGACGAGGTGATGGCGGCCATCCGCGTCATCGAACGCGCTGCCCTGGAGCAGATGCAGCAGGAATGAGCCGGCCATCGCGGCAACGCCGATGCCCGGTCCCGACTCCGCCGATGCGGAGCCGACTCTCCCGAGGAACACTCAATGAGCACTACATCGCCTGGCAGCACACGGGCCACCGTGGACGCCAGCAATGCACTGGAAACGGCCATGCAGGCAGCAAGGCGCAGCATGACCGAGATGACCGGCACCACACAGGAGTTCCAGCGGCAGCTGGAAAAGATCAATACGGTGCAGCAGGCATTCAACGCCGTGCTGACAACCAGCGCCTCGCTGGTCACCGCCCTGTCCACGCAACTGACTGCCCTGAACACGCAAATGCAGGCGGTGGCGAAGTCTGCTACGGCCGCAGCGGGCGGTGACGCGGGCAAGGCCGCGAAGGCGGAGGAGAAGGCGGACAAGGACGACATAGGCCTGGCGGGCATCCGTAAGGGTCTGGGCGGCGCGCTCGGCGACTATATCGGCAAGACCGAGAACACCGCCACGGCCGCCAAGAAGGCCTTCGGCAAGGCATTCACTGGCGCCGACGAGGCGCTGCGGAGCTTTGTGACCACCGGCAAGTCCAAGTACAAGGAGCTGGCCCAGTCCATCCTGTCCGACCTGAAGATGATTGCCGCACAGCAGACTCTGGTCTGGGGAGCGAGGAAGATCGCCGGCATGATGGGTGTCGACCTGGCGCCCAAGGACGCTGCGACGGACGCGGCGGCAGCTGCAGCAGGCGTGGCAGCTCCCAAGGATGCCAAGGCCGGCGATGCCAAGGCAGGTGATACCAAGGGCGGCAAGGATGACAAGGACGCCAAGGGGTTTTCGGGGTTCCGCAAGGGTTTCGGCAGCGCGCTCGGCGAGTACATGGAAAAAACCGAGAACTCCGCCAAGACCACCCAGGATGCATTTTCCAAGGCATTCACCGGAGCCGAGGCCGCATTGCAGAGCTTCGTGAAGACGGGCAAGTCCAATTACAAGGAACTGGCCAAGTCGATCATCGCCGACCTCAAGATGATCGCCATCCAGCAGGCAATCGTCTGGGGCGTCAAAAAGATCACGGGCATGCTCGGTTATGGCACGGGGGTGGAGGCCAACGCCAAGGGTGGTGTCTACCAATCGCCCAGCCTTTCCGCCTACTCCGGCGGTATCTACAACACCCCACAGCTGTTCGCATTCGCCAAGGGCGCCGGCGTGTTCGGTGAAGCGGGGCCTGAAGCGATCATGCCGCTGCAGCGCGGGCCCGATGGCCGCCTGGGAGTGGCGGCACACGGTGCCGGCGGCGGCGGGGTGGGTGTGAACATCCGCATCGACAACAACGGTGGCAAGGAAGTCACCAGCAACGAAAGCATGCTGCAGCAGTTCGGCAACGAGATCGGCCAGTTCGTGGAGCGAAAATACCGTGATCTGCAGATGCGTGACATGAAGGCTGGCGGCGTCCTCAGCAGGAGTGCAGCACGATGACCGACACCTTTACCTGGGCAGCAACCAGCCAGAGCACTGGCACCACCACTGCCACCGTCAAGCGCGCGCGCTTCGGCGATGGATACGCACAAGCCGCACCGGATGGGCTCAATGCCCGCCTGCGCAGCTACCAGCTGCAGTTCGTCGGTAATCGCAGCACGATCAACGAGATCGTTGCGTTCCTGGATGGCCATGTGGGCCAGAGCTTCTTCTGGCGGGGCCCGCTGGGCACTGGTCTGTATGGCTGCGACACCTATACCGACAGCCATCTGGGTGGATCGGTGTTCAGCATCACTGCGACGTTCGAACAGACGTATCAGCCGTAGGAGCGGACATGGACCTTCAGCAGATCGACCTGGACACCATCCAGCCCAACGGCAAGCGGGGCGAAACGCAGCGCCCCGCTTTCACCAAGATCAACCAGAATTTCAAGGAAGTGGCCTTGGCGGTGGATGCAGTACCCGAGGCGGTCGCACGTGCGGTCTCGGGAAGAAATCGCCTGATCAATGGCAATTTCGACTGCTGGCAGCGGGGTGCCAGCTTCAACACATCGGGAAGGTACACGGCCGATCGCTGGTTCCTTCAGATGCAGGGCATCGCCGATCCGGTATTCAGGCGGAACCCCACGGCTATGGGGGACAACAATTTTCCCCGGAGCAAGTACACGCTGTCCGTCAGCTCGAGTGGAAACACCGACGCAGAGAAGCATTTCTTCGTGTTCGAGCAACGTGTGGAGGACGTGCGAACCTTCGCCGATACCCCAAGCACGGTGTCCTTCCTGGTATTCAATGCAGGTGCGGGGGGGCGCAGGATCGCACTGGAGTTCGCGCAGACCTTCGGCGCAACGGGCAGCGCTCCGGTACTGGCCGTTGCACCTGAGATTTTCGAGCTCGCTCCTGGCCTGAACAGAATCCGCAAGACAGTGACGCTGCCCTCCATCTCGGGAAAAAAACTATCTGATGAAGGTGCCGCCGTAATGTGCGTGTGGGTATCTGCGGGCACGCAGTTTGCCAACCGCACCGCCGGCCTTGGCGCGCAGCATGGCCAGGTCTACTTCGGAGAATTCCAGTGGGAGCGCGGCGCTACGGCCACGGCTTTCGAATGGCGTCCGCTGGACGAAGAAGTACAGCGTTGTCGGCGCTACTACCAGGCCGATGCCACGGGCTCCTCCTTTGACGGCGGAGTTCGCTTCAACGCGGGTGTCGGCCTCATCCGTGGTGACAACAAGGTGTACCTGATCTATCCATTCAGCCAGCGGATGCGGACCATCCCCGCGGTCGGATTCTCAAACCTGCCGCAGTGGCGACTCCTTACGGGATCGGGGGCGACGAGCCTGACGGCGCTCAACGCGGTCGAAGTGTCTTCGACGAGGATGACCATCATCGGGTCCTTGAACGAAGCCGCTGCCGGTCAGGCCGGGATCCTGCAGAGCGCAGACTCCGCCGACGCGGGTACCGGAATCAGTCTGGACGCGGAAATCTGAGATCCGCGAGCACCACTGCGGAATGCGCTGCTTTGGTGCAATCCCCGAAAAGACAAGGAAACAGCAGAAATGTCACGACGAATCATCGACCTCGATTCCATTCAACCGAATGGAAAGCGGGGTGAAACACAGCGCCCGGCCTTCACCAAGATCAACGAGAACTTCGCAGAGGTCTACGATGCCCTGGCGACGATCCCGCAAAGCATCGACGCGGTGATCATCGAGCGCATCCCGGGAAGGAACCTGTTCATCAACGGCGGCCTGCAGTTCTGGCAGCGCCGGACTTCCGGTCGGGTCGGCAGTGGGTCAGGAACATTGGGGGCTGAAACCTTCTTTGCCGACCGCTTCTCCAACTCCGCGTTGAGCTGCAATCAGGATATCCAGCGCGTCGTCTATGACGGCCAGCAGGCAGGCTACCCGGAGGATACCCGCTCCATCCTCGTTTGCACGGTTTCCGGTGCTGTCGCCACCAGTGGTGCCTGGATGGGACAGAGGATCGAGGGCGTCCGTAGTGCAAGCGGTGATATCACGATATCGGTATGGGCAAACAGCGACGTACCGGGACGCAAGGTAGGCGTACGTGTCATTCAGGATTTCGGAACGGGTGGCTCGCCCGCACCTCAAGTGGTGACCGAAGCCGGCGTTCTCACACTGGGCGCGACAGCAGCGCGCCACAGCGTCACCGTGACGGTGCCGAGCACCAAAGGGAAGACGCTCGGCAGCAATGGAAACGATCATCTGTACGTGGTGTTCGACCTGTGCGGTACCGGCCAGGGCGGGGAGCTGGTGGGGCAGAACGGCTCGTTTGGCTTCACCCAGTTCCAGGTCGAAGAAGGGCGCACGGCGTCGCGTTTCGACTGGCGGCCAGCGGGTGTGGAGCTGGCACTTTGCCAACGCTATTACGAGAAGAGCTACAAGCTGGACGTACCGCCGAACACGGTCACCAACGAAGGGCGCGAGGCGTTCTCATCCAATACACCGGGTATCGCCCACTACCAGAGCGTCCGATTTCAGACCTCCAAGCGCGCGCATCCCAACGTGAAAATAATCTCGGCCGACACCGTGCAGCAGGATGGACATATCGCCGAAGACAACATCTCAAGGGTGCCGTGCGTTGTGAACTATGCGTCCAACTCAGGCTACGAAGTCAGCTGGTCGAACAATGCAGGGCGTTGGGGCGGCTGGTGGCATTGGTGGGCCGACGCTGAGTTCTGATCCGTAGCGGTCTCTCACCAGAACAATAGGATCCCGACATGACAAGAAAGATTATCGACCTCGATTCCCTTCAACCGAATGGAAAACGAGGCGAGACACAGCGGCCGGCGTTCACCAAGATCAACGACAATTTTGCCGAGGTGTATAGCGGTTTGAAGGACGCTCAAGAGGCCGTCACGGCAATTCCAGCAGCCCTGGATGCAGCGTTGGCCGGTAGATCACTGGCCAGGAACTACCTCGTCAATGGTGACTTCCGCTTCTGGCAGCGCGGGTGGGGCCTGGCACAGGGCACAGGTTCGAACTATCTGGCCGATCGCTGGAAGCGTGACAACGGCAACGGAACGCTTTCAATGGCGCGCTTCCCGCTGGAGCCGGGGCAGACCGCAGTTCCTCGCAATCCGCGCTGGTACATGAATGTCAACGTAGGCGCCTCTTCGGCCAGGAACAGCTACCAGCGCGTTTCGCAATTGATCGAAGACGTAACACTGCTCAGTGGCAGGAAGCTGACGCTTTCCTTCTATGCGAAGGCAGCGCCCGGATCAAAGATTGCCGTGGAAATCGAGCAGGATTTCCGTGGTCAGGACTCCTCGACACAGATGTTTGCTGGCATCGCCACGCTGACAGGAACCTGGAGCAGGTACACGATGACGTTCGATGTACCCAGTGTTTCCGGAAAGAACACCAACGGTGCCGGACACTGCACATGGGTCTCGCTGTGGATGTCCACCGGTCCGGACTTCAGCAATCGGGTTCCAGGCCTGGGGCATCAGACAGGCAACTTCGACATCGCGATGGTGCAGTTGGAAGATGGCGCTGCAGCCACCGACTTCGAGCGTAGACCAGACGCATTGGAGCTGCTGCTGTGCCAGCGCTACTTCGAGAAGAGCTACAACATAGATGTACCGCCTGGCACCGCTGATGGGGCCGGTCGGGACAACCAGTTCTATGACCGCTCGGTCGGCGTGGGCAGTACCTCGCACATCCGCTGCCGCGTACTGAAGCGGGCGACGCCTGCTTACACCGTCTACAACGACACAACCGGTGCCGTCAGCCAGGTCTCTGGTGCATCTGGTGGTGCCGGCACGGTGACGTCGATCGTCAACCCAGGCCAGTCCGGAGCCCAGGTCAACTATGTGTCGGCACCCGGGAACTGGGGTTCCTCCTTCCACTGGACTGCAGATGCGGAGCTTTGACATGTATCAACTGACGCACGATCCGGACATCATCAAGTGCACAGGCACCGGAGCGTTCATTCCGCGTGGCCACTGGATGTGGCGAGATTATGAGACGTGGATCCTGGCTGGCAACGCGCCCTCGCCAGCGCCGCCGCCCTACCCGGCGGGTTCCACCGAGCACCTCCATCTGCTGCGCCGCCAGGCGGAGCAATGGATGTGCGAGTACGTCCAGACACTGGGGCATACATCCATAGAAAGCTGCTGTAGCTACATCAGCAGCGTGATCTCGGGACTCTCCTGCGAGGCCCGAGCGATGGTGGCGTGGCGCGATGCAGTCAATCTGGCATTGACAAATCTGACCATCGCATCGCCCGAAGATGCGCAGACCTGGGAACAGATCAGGCAGAGACTACCGCAGCCGGAGACATTCGACTGGGTGCGCGGGACTTCCGACAGCGGTCCGCCGGAGCGCGGGCCCACAGGAATCTAGAGGAGCGTTCATGGCAAGAAAAATCATCGACCTCGATACCATTCAAGCGAATGGTAAGCGAGGGGAAACGCAGCGCCCGGCGTTTACCAAGATCAACGACAACTTCGCCGACGTCTACGCAGGCCTGGAGGGCGTACAGACCGCCGTGGACGGCCTGGACAGCCGAATGGCAGGCCGCAACCGCCTTATCAACGGTGACTTCCGGGTCTGGCAAAGGGGTACGGCGTTTTCCGCATCTACCGGTGCCCGTCCTACCGCCGATCGCTGGCTGGTGAACTCGCACGCGACCACTCTCTCTGCATCGCGCGACGACATTGCGGCAGGCGGTGGTGCGGCGGGAAGGCTGATCGCAGGTTCCCGTCACCTGCTGAAGCTCGTCGTCGAAAGTGTCGCCGGCGCCGACAGCATGGCACTCGTCCAGCAGCGCATCGAAGACGTGCGTACGTTCGCGGGAAAGCGGGTCACCGTCAGCTTCAAGGCGAGGGCCACGGTCGACAACTTCAAGGTGGGCCTGGAATTCCAGCAGTCGTTCGGCGCCGGCGGCTCAACGGCAAGGGACAGCATCGGCGGCGGCGTCACGCTCGATACGATGTGGCGCTGGCACCAGTTGACCGTGGATGTGCCTAGCATCGCAGGGCAGACCCTGGGCGCCGACAGCTATCTACAGCTCAGCCTGTGGCTGGACGCGGGCGCGAACTTCGCAGGTCGCGCGTTCGGGGCGGGACAGAAGAGTGGCGTGGTCTATCTGGCTGAAATGCAGGTCGAGGAGGGTGACACCGCGACCGATTTCGATCGCCGGCCCGAAGCGCTTGAACTGTTGCTGTGCCAGCGCTACTACGAAGCAGTTGATGTGAACCGGATCCTGGGAATCACCTACACCGCCAACGGCGATTCGCGCGCCTGCATCCCGTTCAAGGTACGCAAGCGCGTGGCGCCCAGGATCACCTCGCCCTCCACCGCGCTCAACCTGGTGGGCTTCGGCTCCGAAGGCAGTCTCATCAACTTCAACGGCGGCGATCCGGGCTGGCAGTCCACCGTGGACGCGGCCGTGTTGTCCTCGATGTCCAACAACATGCAGCAGTACGGAGCGGTCGTGGTGTGGTCGACCACCTCCCAGGTTCTGGTGCACGCAGACGCGGAGCTCTGAGCCATGAGCGCAATCACGACCGAAACCGGCCGCGTCAGCGGCTTCACCACCAATGCGTCACTGCGCCCCGGACACCGTGTGATCGTGCCCTGCGGTCAGCCGTCCCATCCCGTACCGCCTCATCCCGCCACCGCCCAGGAGCGCACCTCATGATCACCGCCGATGCCCAGCAACTCGAGCCGGGTGGCCGCATTACCGTCTTCGAACTGGACGCCAGCAGTTTCGGTGCCGACCAGCTGTTCTTCCACGCGCACCTGCAGAGCGGTGTGATCATCTGGCAGGGTCAGGAGTACGGCCCTTGGCCGATCGAAGCCAGCGGCTTTGAACGAACCGGCGACCAGCCGCCGAACCCGAAACTTCGGGTCAGCAACATCGATGGCCGCATCACCGCGATGTGCCTGCTGTTCGATGATCTGGTCGGCGCCCGTGTCATCCGTCGGCAGACGCTCGCCAAGTACCTGGATGCAGCCAACTTCGAAGAGGGCAATTCCAGCGCCGATCCGGCAGAACACTTCCCCGACGAGGTCTGGTTCATCGAGCGCAAGGTCGGTGAGGACAAGCAGACGGTGGAGTTCGAACTGACCACGGCCATCGACCTCAATGGTGAGCAGTTGCCTGGTCGGCAGATCATCGCCGGCATGTGTGGCTGGCTGGTGCGGGGTGGCTACCGCGGCCCTTATTGCGGCTACAACGGGCCGGCGGTTGCCGATGGCGACGACGTGGCCACCGATGACCCCGCCCGCGACCAGTGCGGGGGCCGTGTGCGCAGCTGCAAGATGCGTTTCGGCCAGGACAAACCCTTGCCCTACGGCGGCTTTCCCGCCGCTGGCCTGCTTCGTTCCTGATCCCGCTCTCCGACTTTCCACTTCAAGGCCCGCTCGCGCGGGCTTTTTTCATGGGTGAAACATGCAACCAACAACCCTGCAGGCCATCCAGGCACATGCCGTGGCCGAGTACCCGCGCGAGTGCTGCGGGCTGATCGTGGCCATCGAAGGCCACGAGCACTATCTGCCGTGCCGCAACCTCGCGGGCACACCCAGTGAACACTTCCGCCTGCCGGCCGAGGACTATGCCGTGGCCGAAGACAAGGGCGAGGTGCTGGCCCTGGTGCACAGCCATCCGGACGCAGCTGCCACACCGTCGGACGCGGATCGGGTGATGTGCGAGCACAGTGGCCTGACCTGGCACATCGTCAGCGTCGGTCAGGTGGATGGCGAGGCACCCGAATGCGGTGACCTGCAGACCATCCAGCCGAATGGCTATGTTGCGCCGCTGGTCGGCCGCCAGTTCGCCCACGGCGTGCTGGACTGCTACAGCCTGGTGCGCGACTTCCACGCGCGCGAACTGGGCATTTCCTTGTCCGACTACACCCGCGACGACGACTGGTGGGACAACGGCCAGGACCTGTACAGCCTTGAACGACTGCATGCGGAAGGCTTCGACCTGATCGAAGGCGAGCCGCGGCGTGGCGACATGATCCTGATACAGATCCGCTCGCCGGTGACCAATCACGCCGGCGTCTACCTGGGCGACGGGCAGATGCTGCATCACCTGCACGGTCGTCTTTCCGAAACCGTGCCCTACGGCGGCATGTGGGCCGAGCGCACCCGTTGCATCGTCCGCCATCGCGAGGTGCGCCATGACTGACCGTCTTCGTACCATCCGCCTGTACGGCAAGCTGGGCGCGCGCTTCGGGCGCAAGTTCCGGCTGGCGGTGAACAGCCCGGCCGAGGCCGTGCATGCCCTATGCGTGATGCTGCCTGGCTTCCAGCAGTACCTGATGGGTGCAAAGGCCAAGGGCATGGAGTTTGCCGTGTTCAACGGTAAACAAAATCTCTCCCGGGAGCAGTTGCACGACCCGCCGGGGCAGGATGACATCCGTATTGCGCCTGTCATGGTGGGCAGCAAGCGAGGAGGCATATTGCAGACCGTCATTGGAGTGGTCCTGATCGTCGTTGGCAATGTCATTACCGGACTGTCGTATGGCTGGGCGGCCCCCGTCGGAGGCGCGTTGGTCAACATCGGTTGGGGCATGGTCTTCGGCGGTGTCGCCCAAATGCTCACCCCACAACCAAAAGGTATAGGCGCCAAAGACTCCCCCGACAACGCTCCCAGCTACAGCATGAACGGCACCGTCAACACCCAGGCGCAAGGCAATCCTGTCCCGGTGGCCTACGGCGGCCATGACAAGAAAGGCATGTTCATCGGCTCGGCCGTGATCAGCGGCGGCATCCTGGCGGAGGACCAGTTTTGAACCAGATCATTCATTCCGCACAGCGTGAGCGCAGTGCACCCATACCCACATTGGTGGGTGCAAAGAAGGGCGCCAGCAATGCACGCACGCCGGTGGAAACGCCGGACAGCCTGCACTCGATGGCAGTGGCCCGCATCATCGACCTGGCCAGTGAAGGCGAGATCCGCGGGCTGGTAGCGGGCAAGCAGTCGATCTACCTGGACCAGGTGCCGATCGAGAACCCGGACGGCACGCTGAACTTCTCCGGCGTGGACGTGCAGACGCGTTCCGGTACCCAGGACCAGGAGCACATCAGCGGCTTCCCCTCGATCGAGAACGAAGTCGGCGTCAACGTCGAACTGCGCAGCGACGCGCCGGTGGTTCGCACCGTGTCCGGTGCCGATCTGTCGGCGGTGCGCATCCGCTTTGCGGTGCCCGCGCTGCAGAAGACCAACACCGAAAACGGTGATACCGAGGGCTATCGCATCATGTATGCGGTGGACCTGTCCACGGACGGCGGCCCGTTCAGCACCGTGCTGAACGACGCTTTCAGTGGCAAGACCACCAGCCAGTACGAACGCAGCCGCCGCATCGATCTTCCGGCAGGCAGCCAGTGGCAGGTGCGCATCCGACGGCTGACCGCGAACGCCAACAGCAGCACCATCGCCGATACCGTCAACGTGCTGTCGATGACCGAGATCATCGATGCCAAGCTGCGCTATCCCAACTGCGCGCTGGCGGCGGTGCAGGTCGATGCCAGCCAGTTCCAGAACATTCCCACGCGCTCGTATCAGCTGTGGGGGCGCATCGTACGCATTCCGTCCAACTATGACCCGCTCACCCGCGTCTACAGCGGTGTGTGGGATGGCACCTTCAAGAGCGGCTGGACCAACAATCCGGCGTGGGTGTTCTTCGACATCGTCACCAACGATCGCTTCGGCCTGGGTCATCGCATCCCGCTGGACTGGGTGGACAAGTGGCGCCTCTACCAGATCGCCCGCTACTGCGACGAACTGGTCAGCGATGGCCAGGGCGGCAGGGAGCCGCGATTCACCTGCAGCCTGTACCTGCAGACCCGCGCTGAGGCATACAGGGTGCTGCAGGACATCGCCACCATGTTCCGTGGCATCAGCTTCTATGCAGCCGGCCAGGTCATGGCTTCGGCCGACATGCCCAAGGACCCGCTGCTGACCTACAGCCAGGCCAATGTCATCGAGGGCCGCTTCCACTATGCGGGCAGCAGCCGCACGGCGCGGCACACCGTCGCTCTGGTGTCCTGGATCGATCCGGATGATTTCGGCCGGCAGAAGGTCGAAGTGGTGCAGCACCTGCCGGGGGTCGCCCGCTATGGCATCAACCAGACCGAAGTGACGGCGGTGGGTTGCCATTCGCGTTCGCAGGCGCAGCGCGTGGGCAACCACATCCTGCACACCGAGATGCTGGAAACCGAGACGATCAGCTTCTCGGTGGGGCTGGATGCCCTGGGTTGCATGCCCGGCGACATCATCCAGGTGGCCGACCCGAACCGCGCCGGTCGCCGCAATGCAGGGCGCATCCGCAGCGCGGGTGCGCGCACCTTGGTGCTGGACCAGCCGCCGGAGAAGATTGAAGCCGGTGATACCCTGCGTGCGACGCTGCCCAATGGGCATTCCGAAGCACGTACCGTGCAGTCGGTTGATGGCGAGACGGTCACCGTCACCGCGCCGTGGTCGGCAGTACCGGTCGCGCAGTCGGTCTGGGCACTGGAGTCGCCGGAGCTGGCGCTGCAGCAGTACCGCGTGCTGTCGATCAGTGAAGGCGAAGAGCTGACCTACCAGATCACCGCGCTCAAGCATGTGCCGGGCAAGTACGCCGCCATCGACGATGGCACGCGCCTGGAGCAGCCGCCGATCAGCATCGTGCCACCCAGTGTGCAGCCGCCGCCAGCGAACGTGCGGATGGCCTCGCATGTGGTCGTCGACCAGGGTATCGCCACTTCCGTACTCACCATCGAGTGGGACGCGGCGGACAAGGCGATTGCCTATGACGTGGAATGGCGTCGTGGTGATCTCAACTGGGTCCGTGCCGGCCGCGTGGGTACGCAGAGCCTGGAAGTGCGCGGCATCTACGCCGGCCAGTACCTGGCCCGGGTTCGTGCAGTCAATGCGCTGGGAGCGGTGTCGCAGCCGATGGTCAGCGCGCTGACGACGATTGAGGGCAAGACCACGCCACCGCCGTCGCTCTCATCGTTGACCAGCACCAGTCGCCCCTTCGGCATCGCACTGTCCTGGGGCTTCCCCGAAGGCGCAACCGACACCGAGCGTACCGAACTTTGGTACAGCACCGGTCCCAATCGTGAGAGCGCGATCAAGCTCGGTGACTTCGCCTATCCGCAGGCCCAGCACCAGATGAACGGCCTGGCAGCGGGCGCGCGTTTCTGGTTCTGGGGAAGGCTGGTGGATCGCAGCGGCAACATCGGCCCTTGGTATCCCCTTGATGTCGGGGTGATCGGCGAATCGAGCAGCAACCCAGACGACTACGACAGTTACTTTGCTGGCCGCATCAACGAAAGCGCGTTGGGTCAGCAACTGAGGGGCAAGATCGAGCGCCTCACCGGGGTGCTGCCGCTGGTCTGGGACGCGGCGGCGACCTACGCCCCAGGCGAGTCCGTCATCCACGACGGTCGGATCTGGAGCTGGCAGGGCAGCGCCGCAGGCAACGAAACGCCACCGGGCAGCCACTGGAAGGACATCGGCGACGCTGTTGCTGAAGCGGGTGCCATTGTTGGTCGTGTCGATCAGCTTGAGATGGACGTCACCGACGTGGATGGCAAGGTGGCCGCACAGGGTCAGAAGGTCGACGGATTGTTCGCCCAGGTCAGTGACCACAGCGCGGGCGAGGAGGACTACAACGTCGGTGAGAACGACGTTACTGCTGGCGCCATCACCGTCTACAGCGTTATGGCCGAGAAGGACACGGCATTGGCCAAGCGGGTGGATACGGTCGAGGCATCCATCGATGGTGTGCCTGGCAAGATTGAAGGTGTCAGCGCAGCCGTGCAGCAGGTCTCGCAGGCGGTGGTGAACCTGGATGGCAAGGTCAGCGCGACCTATACGGTCAAGGCGCAGATCACCAGCGCTGGGCAGATCTATATGGCCGGCATGGGCCTGGGCGTCGAGCAGCAGCCCGATGGCAGTTACCAGAGCCAGATCCTGATGCAGGCCGATCGGTTCGCCCTCATCAATGAAAGGAACGGGCAGATCACCACGCCTTTCGTGGTCGAGAACGGACAGACCTTCATCAGCCAGGCATTGATCGGCAACGGCAGGATCCAGAACGCGATGATCGGCGATTTCATCCAGTCCAACGCAGTGGGTGCCCGAGGGCAGCCCCGCTGGCGGTTGGACAAGAGCGGTGCGATGACCATGACCGGCCCCGACAACGGCGGCTATCTGACCATCGTCAACAACGTGATCCAGGTATTTGATGCAGCCGGAACGCTGCGCGTGCAGATGGGGGTGTGGTGATGCCAGCAGGAATCCAGGTATTCAATGCCGACGGCAGCCTGGGTTACGACCCTCGGGGCAGGCTGTTCCGCGTGCTTGCACGCGTGCAGTACAGCACGGTCGACGGCAGCGCCCCCTTCTCTCGGCAACCGGAGGATACCGATCTAACAGCGGTCGCTCGCGGCTGGTATGCCCCGGATTTCACCATCGATATGGCCTCGGGCACCATCAGCTGGCGCCATGTCAATGTTCCTCTGAAGGACCGCTATCCAGGCACTGTCGAAATATGGGCGCGCTGACATGACCGCAGGAATCAAGATCATCAATGACTGGGGCACGGTGCTGATCGACGATGCCTTCCCGACACTGGCGATGCTCGCTCAAGGTACCGCTACGCTGGACAGTGAAGGCAGCCGCTACATCGGCAACCATGCTGGTTCCGTGGCCGTGCGCTCGACCGCAGTGGTGGGCAGCCAGTACTACAACCAGATCGATGGCTATCCGGCCGGGCTGTATCTGTTCGGTCCACCCGGCGCGGTGGTGCAGTGGTATGTCTACGCGCCGCCACAGGAACCGCCGAGCAGTTTTGGCCTGATCATCCGTGACAGTGCTGGCCGGCTGATGTTCGACGCAGGCAGGAAGGCCGCACGGGTGGCAGGTCTGCGTTCGGCATCGACGCGCCCCGGGTGGCAGGGCAGTGCACAGTTCGATCCTGGTCGGGCGTGGGCGGTGATGCCTCTGGTCTCCGCGTTCGATTCGGTGAATTCGTTCCGGCGATGGGGCGATCCACAGGAGTACCTGCAATACGAGGACGTAAGTGTTTCCGGAGGGGCAGTGAATGGTGGCACCATCACGTTCGGGATGACGTCCACGGCTCGTCGCACCTATGGTCCCTACTATGGGCTGCCTCTGCCGACCGGGTTCACCTATACCGGGAACAACGCGTCCCTCGCAGTGCTCGATGTCACCGGCTACTAGCGCCGCCAGCGCATAATGTCGGATGCAAAGGAGCCGGGCGGCCATTTGAGCCGCCCGGCCCCTTCCCGTAGACTGCGCCCCTTCCACGCTCCCCGACGACGCACTGCAGTGATCACGCCACCCTGACCCTTGCCGCCCCTCGGCAGCCGGCCCAACCGGCTCAGGAACCCGCGTCTTTCACTGCAGCGCCACGTGGCCCGGCCCACGTGTGCGCGGAGTTTTCCCATGCAAACGTCTTATCCCCTGCGCCAGCAATGGCTCGGCAACCTCCGTGGTGATCTGCTGTCCGGCACCGTCGTCGCCCTGGCACTGATTCCCGAAGCCATCGCGTTCTCGCTGATCGCCGGCGTCGACCCCAAGGTCGGCCTGTACGCTGCTTTCTCCATTGCCGTCATCACCGCGATTGCAGGCGGCCGCCCCGGCATGATCTCTGCCGCCACCGGCGCGATGGCCCTGGTGATGGTCGACCTGGTCAAGGACCACGGCCTGCAGTACCTGTTTGCCGCCAGCATCCTGGCCGGCCTGCTGCAGGTGCTGGCCGGCGTGTTCAAGCTGGGCTCGCTGATGCGCTTCGTCTCGCGCTCGGTCATCACCGGCTTCGTCAACGCGTTGGCCATCCTGATCTTCCTGGCCCAGATGCCCGAGCTGATCGGCCGCGGCCCCACCGTGTATGTGCTGTGCGCCGCCGCGTTGGCGATCATCTACCTGCTGCCGCGCATCAACCGCGCAGTGCCTTCGCCGCTGGTGGCGATCATCGTGCTCACCGCCGTGGTCATCGGCTTCGGCATCGATGTACGCAGCGTGGGCGACATGGGCCAGCTGCCCGACAGCCTGCCGTACTTCCTCATCCCCGATGTGCCCTTCACCT
Source organism: Stenotrophomonas sp. FW305-C-20-S1 (assembly GCF_058783335.1). NCBI lineage: Bacteria > Pseudomonadati > Pseudomonadota > Gammaproteobacteria > Lysobacterales > Lysobacteraceae > Stenotrophomonas > Stenotrophomonas sp. FW305-C-20-S1. Next base: position 72,476 of record NZ_JBYTEK010000007.1, read on the forward strand.
GGGAAACGCTGCGCATCCTGCTGCCGGTGTCAGCCACGCTGGCGGTGGTCGGCCTGCTCGAATCGATGATGACCCTGCAGATTGTCGAGGACATCACCGAGACGCCCAGTGAGCGCAACCGCGAGTGCGTCGGCCAGGGCCTGGCCAACACGGTCACCGGTTTCCTCGGTGGCATGGCCGGCTGCGCGATGATCGGTCAGTCGGTGATCAACGTGACCTCCGGCGGTCGAGGCCGCCTGTCCTGCCTGGTGGCCGGCGTGCTGCTGCTGGTGCTGGTGGTATACGGCAGCGACCTGGTGCGGCAGATCCCGATGGCCGCACTGGTGGCGGTGATGATCATGGTCAGCATCGGCACCTTCAGCTGGCGCTCGCTGCGCGACCTGCGCACGCATCCGCGCAGCTCGTCGGCAGTGATGCTGCTGACCGTGGTGGTCACCGTGGCCACCCACGACCTGGCCAAGGGTGTGCTCAGCGGCGTGCTGTTGTCTGCCCTGTTCTTCGCCCGCAAGGTGGGCCGCATGCTCGACGTGCAACGCGAAGACGTTGCAGACATGGACATGCAGGTCTACCGCGTGCGCGGCCAACTATTCTTCGCCTCCGCCGGACAGCTGGGTGCGGCGTTCGACTACCAGCACGTGGCGCCGAAGGTACAGATCGACCTGCGGGAGGCCCACCTGTGGGACCTGACTGCCGTCGCCGCGCTGCAACGCGCGCAGGAAAAGCTGGCCGCGCATGGCGCCGAAGTCAGTGTTGTCGGCCTCAACGCGGCCAGCCAGACGCTGATCGAACAGGTGGGGGACAGGGGCGGTGCGTACTGATGGCCGCTTGCTGTTTTCGCTTGCAAGTTTTCTGATTGAGGCCTGCCTTCACCGGATGCACTGTGATTTCGTGCATTCGGCACAGATCGGAAAAGGACGAGAGATGATCGCAATACGCGTGTTTCCGGTACTTCTGTACTCCGCACTGGGTCTTGGCTTGACGGCGCTATCGCCCAGTGCGGTTGCGACCTCGCCCCGCATCGTTATCGAACATGTTTCCCACCACCGCGCAGGAACCGCTGAGGCGGCGGCGATCGCACGGTGGCTGGACAGCATCCCGGATGCGGATCGGCGGACGATGGAGCTGGGCACGATTACGGTGCAGCAGCGCCGGCCCCCCTCCGATGCCTGGGCCTCTGCCGCAGTGGCCCCTCCCGTTCCGCTTCCGGCCTCGGGTGCTGCCGGTGAGAAGATCACCATCACCAATGAGCTTCCCGGTGGCTTCGTGGAAACCTGGACGTTCCAGTGGGTTGCGGGAGAGGGTGGGGGCGGTTGGAAGCAGACCGATTACGAAACGCACGCGCCGATCGTGCAGCCTGATCGGCCCAACGAGCTGTGACGGAGCGGTGGTGGCCGGTCGCAGCAGGCCACCACCGCTCCAAAGTTGGTCGCGTCAGGTTTCTGCGGTGCCGTCCGCGCAAGCTGAATTCAGTCAGCCATCTGAAACCGCCGCTGTCGTAGGATCTGCACCGTGATCGGGGCCGATGGACGGACCCTCCCGGCCGGCACCCGCTGGCCACAAGCAAGGGAGATGCAAGCAATGCAGGTAATGGATGCCCATGGGGGCAATGAACAGATCGCCTCCGGCCGTCGGTACTGGAAGGTGCTGGCCCTGTGCCTGGTGCTCACCGCGTGCCAGGCGCCTTCTACCCCGGCATCGGCCGAAGCGGCGGCCGCTCCGGTTCCGCTCGCCGCGGCAGCGCCGGCAGCGCCCCCCCATGCAGTGACCGGTGATTCCTCTCGGTACCCGGATGCGTCCTACACGGACGGTCGCCTGCGCCCGGCTTATGGCTGGTGCGTGGATGGCGTGGAGGATGCGGGCAAGCTGCAGGCCTGCGGCAAGGATGAACTGGCCTATCAGGAAGGGCGCCTGCAGGAGGGTGCCAGCAAGACTGTGACCGGGCTCGACGCTGCTGCGAAGCAGGCGTTCCTTGCCACCCAGGCGACCTGGCGCAGCGATACCGACCGTCATTGCTCCGCTCCGACCAATGCCGGCGTGGATGACCTGAAGGCACAGGAGTGCCGCCTGTTCCGCGTGGCCAACCGTGCCGACGCATTGATGGCGCAGAGCGGCCCGCCCGATACCTCCTACACCCAGGCAACGCTTCGCCCGGAATTCATCCGCTGTGTGCAGCAGGCCCGTGGCATGAACGACCATATCCAGGCCTGCGGCGATACCGAGCTGGCCTACCACCAGACGCAGCTGCAGGCCGAAGTGGCGCGCCTGATGAACGGCCCCGACAGTCCGGCCAAGGACCGCTGGATGGACGAACAGGCCACTTGGGCCGAGGACACCGACAAGCGCTGCAGCCCGGCTACAGAGAGCGTGGGCCAGGCGCTGGACGCGCAGTCGTGCCTCATCAACCGCTACGCCAACCGCGCGGTGGAACTGCAGGCGCGCGAGCGCCGTTGATGTCGGCTGAAACCTGAATTCAGTCAGGCACCGGCATTCTGCGCTGGCGTAGCATCCTCACCGTGATGGGGCCGATGGACGGCTCCTCTTTGCCGACCCACCCGGCGACTCACCAGGGAGAAGCAAGCAATGCAAGCCTTGAGCGCGCCTGCGCGCATTGATCGATCCGCCTTTGAAATCCGACGCGGAATTGCGCTGGTGCTGTGCCTGTTGCTGGGCGCCTGCCAGGCCCCTTCGGCCGACAGCGCCACGGTTGCCGCTGCCGCCAGCGCAGATGAGCCCACACCGGCAGCCACATCGACACCGGCCAGCGCGACGCCTGCAACTACAGCCGCCGATGCCGACGCGGATGCCGATGACTTTCCCGCGCCGCTGCCCGATGCCTCCTACACCCAGGCCAACCTGCGTCCTGCGTACACCCGTTGCGTGGACGCCAGCGAAGCGGTGACAGCACGCCTGCAGGCATGTGGCGACGAGGAGTTGAGTTACCAGGAAGACCGCTTGGCCGAGATCGTCGCCGGTGTCGTGGCAAGTCCCGACAGCAAGGCCAAGGATGACTGGATGGATGCGCAGGCTGCCTGGTGGTCGGACACCAATCGCCATTGCCGCTGGGATCCCAAAACCGATGGCCAGGGCCAGAGGCTGGACGCGCAGTCGTGCCGCATCAACCGCGTGGCCAACCGCGTTGACCAGCTGCAGGCCGCTGCACGCAGCAAGTGACCTCAATCCACCGCATTGCCAACTGAGAGGAGTCCTTCGACATGGATGTAGTGACCGATGCAAGGAAGGCGATGGAACACTGGCATCGCGGCCAGACCTCCGCCCGTTTTGAAACCGACAACCGTGGTCCAGGCTGGATTTCCTCGGGCAAGGGTGACCATGGCGGCGTGTCCTATGGCAGCTACCAGTTCGCCAGCGCCGTTGGCGGGGTGGACGAGTACCTGAAGTCGTCCCGCTATGCGGACCAGTTCCACGGCCTGAAGCCTGCGACGGAAGCCTTCAGCGAGCGCTGGAAAGCGGTGGCCGCACGCGACGAAAAGGGCTTCGCCCAGGAACAGCACGATTTCATCCAGCACCAGTATTACGACGTGCAGATGGATCGCCTGAAGAAGGCCGGCGTGGACCTGCAAGGTCGCGGCCCTGCCGTGCAGGACGCGCTGTGGAGCACGTCGGTGCAGTATCGCAACATGACCCGTGGTGTATTCCAGAATGGCCTGAAACAAGCCTATGGTGATGATTACAAGCTGTCCGAGCTGAGTGACGAGCAGATTGTCAGGGCCGTGCAGGATTACAAGCACGCCAACGTCCAGCGCCATTTCGAGAGTTCGCCCAAGCAGTGGGATTCGCTGCGCGAGCGCACGCTCAATGAAAAGTCCGAGCTGGTTGCGCTGGCGCGCTACGACAGGATCAACCACGACCCGCAGCCGTACCAGGGCAAGACCTACGAACAGGCGTTCGGCGAGCCGGCGCATCGTCAGTCCGCCGCGCGCCCGGCGCGTGCACCGATGGCCGACGGTATGCTGGTGCAGGGCGAACGCGGCAATGAAGTGCTCGCGCTGCAGCAGAAGCTGGCGCAGGCCGGCTACACCGGTGTGGATGGCAAGGTGCTGAAGCCCGACGGCGATTTCGGCAGCGATACCTACCACGCGGTGCGTCAGTTCCAGAAGGCGCATGGGCTGGAAGAAGATGGCAAGGCGGGGCGTGACACGCTGTCTGCACTGAACGCCGGGGTTCGCCCACCCGCACAGACACCGGCACCGCCATCGGTACCCTCGCCAGAACGCCACGAGCCGAAGGCGCCCTCTACGGATGGTGCGCCGGTGGCGGCCGCCCCCGGTGGCGGCCGCATCACGGTGATCGAGCCCTACGGCAATGTCACCAGCAACCGCACGCTGGCCCACGGCATCAGTGGCGAAACGGCCTATCGCGAACTGAAGATCCATCATCCCAACACCAATGCCGAAGCCGTGCGCACCGGCGATGCCCGCAAGGCCGACCGCCAATCGGGCATGGTCGAAGGCGAGATGGAGAACATCCGCACACGTGAGGACAAGAATGACATTCCGCTGGTGCGCAAGGACCTGATCCTCACCGATCGCCTGGGCAGTCGCGATGTGATGATTCCGAACCCGGTGGCCGGCTACGCGCAGTTCAACAAGGACGCGACCAATTCGATCAGCCTCTACAGCCACCCGGCCGGCGATCCGCGCCGTGAGCTGGTAGGCCAGGTGCTGCACGGCGCCGCCGGCACGTCGCCCTACAAGAACGGTGACTTCGTCGAGTATGGCGCCCCGCTGATCCAGCAGTCGAACGCCGGCAGCAAACCGGTGCATGCGCATATCGAAGTGGAGCCGGCGCAGTTCCGCCGCTACCTCGGCGACATGCTCAACGACCGCATCACCCTCGGCGGCAAGGTACACGCGCAGGGGCCGGAAGCAGCGCAGGCCGCACGCGCCACGCAGCAGGCGCCGATGGCCGACGGCATGCTGGTGAAGGGCGAACGCGGCGATGAGGTCAAGGCACTGCAGGGCAAGCTGGCCGCGCTGGGTTACACCGCCGCCGACGGCAAGGCGCTGGGCACCGATGGCATCTTCGGCAAGGACACGCTGGCAGCGGTCAAGCAGTTCCAGGCCAACAACGGCCTGGAGCAGGATGGCAAGGCCGGCCGCCAGACCCTGGCGCGCCTGGACGACCCGGCCGCAGTGAAGGCCGGCGCGCAGACCGCCGCCGCCCCGGCACGCACCGAACCGACCGCACCGGCAGCACCGGCAGCACCGGCAGCGCCCAGCATGCGCGATCCTTCGCATGCCGAGAATCCGCGCTTCAACCAGGCCCTGGAGAAACTACAGGAGCTGCAGCAGCAGCGCGTGCAGGCTGGCCTGTGCCCGCTGTTCGCCAATGCACAGGAAACCGAACGCGCCGCCGGCCAGCTGGCCTACGAGAGCAAGGTCGCCGGCATGCGCCAGATCGACCATGTGGTCGCACGCCCGGATGGCAGCGGCTTGTTCGCCGTGCAGGGCAATGTCGGCGACCCGGCTGCGCAGCGCACCTTCGTCGACAGCCGACAGGCCGTGTCGCAGTCGGTCGAGGCCAGCACCCGCCAGACCGAGGAACTGGATGTCCAGTTCAATCAGCGCGTGCAGGAACAGCAGCAGGAGCAGGTGCGCAACCGCGGCCTGTAAGCCTGCTGCACTGTGGCCGAAGGCTCCGGGCCCAACGACCCGGGGCCTTCTGTCGATTCATTCTGCAGGGTCGACCCGCCGGTACACCCCGAACTGGGTCCTGCGCTGGCCCATCGGGATGATCAGGGCCAGCAGGACCGCGCCTCCGTCCACCTGCTTCACCACCAGATCGTTTTCCACCGTGCAGGACAGTTCCACGCGTGACCAAACGCAGCCGGCGCCGGCCTCGCCCGGTTTGCACGATGACCACCGGTTGATGACCAGCTGTTCTCCTTCGGCGCTGTAGCTCTTGCTGGCAGCGCTGCCTGCAGCCTCGATGCCGGTGCCGTCGGCGGCATGGAAGCGGGCCACCAGCCGGCTCGCCTCCTGGCGGATCGTGACCTGGTGGATGTCCTTGTTGTAGACGCCAAAGAGCCTGGAAAGCGCGCCGATGGGCGCATTTTCCTGTCCTGCCGACAGGTAGGACGGCCGGTTGTCGAAGGTGGCGCCTTCGGTGAAGTCGCATCGTGGGCCGGGCTTGATCTCCGCGATGCGCGCGTCGCGGACGCTGCTGCAACCACTGCCCAAGGCCAGCACCGTCAGCAGGGTGAGGCAGGCGAGGCCAGGGCCCGCCAGCGAGGATGCAGTCGGTTTCATTGTGGCTTCCCTTCCAACAGATGCGGTGCAACAGGAACTCGCGTACCGAGTATCCCCACGCAAGGGCGGCAGCGGCAACCCGGCCTGCATCCCCGGCTGCCCGCCGCCATTCATCCGCCCGGTGTAAACTATTGATCTCACTGGCAATGCCAGTCTCCACGATCAACCGCCCGATGACGTCCGCCACCGCCCGTTACGCTGATTCCCTGCGCCTGTCCGTCGCTCCCATGATGGACTGGACCGACCGCCATTGCCGGGTGTTCCACCGCCTGCTGGCGCCGGGTGCGCGGCTGTACACCGAAATGGTGCACGCCAATGCGGTCATCCATGGCGATCGCCAGCGCCTGCTCGGTTTCGATGCCAGCGAACAACCGCTGGCACTGCAGCTCGGTGGCAGCGATCCGGCGCTGCTGGCGCAGGCCGCGCGCATCGCCGCCGACTGGGGCTACGACGAGGTCAACCTCAACTGCGGCTGTCCGTCCGACCGCGTGCAGGCCGGGCGCTTTGGTGCCTGCCTGATGCGCGAGCCGGTGCTGGTGGCCGAATGCATGTCGGCCATGGTCGAGGCAGTGGACATCCCGGTGACGGTGAAATGCCGCTTGGGCGTGGACGAAGACGACAACTACGAGGTATTCGCCAGTTTCGTCGATCGCCAGGTCGAGGCCGGCGCCGCGATGGTGGTGGTGCACGCCCGCAATGCCTGGCTGAAGGGTCTGTCGCCGAAGGAGAACCGCGAGGTTCCGCCGTTGAAGTACGACTGGGCCTACCGGCTGAAGCACGAGCGCCCGGCACTGCCGGTGGTGCTCAATGGTGGCCTGGCCAGCATCGAGGCGGTGCAGGCGCAGGCCGCGCACGTCGATGGCGTCATGCTCGGTCGCGCGGCCTACCACGATCCCTACCTGCTGCATCAGCTGGAAGCGCTGCAGACCGGCGCGCCGCTGCGTCCGCGCGGCGAGCTGCTGCGCGCACTGCGCCCGTACATCGAAGCCCGCCTGGGCGAGGGCCTGGCCCTCAAGCACATCACCCGCCACATCCTCGGCCTGTTCCACGGCCAGCCCGGCGGCCGCGCATTCCGCCAGGTGCTGAGCGAGGGTGCCCATCGCCCCGGTGCCGACTGGGCGCTGGTCGAGCAGGCGCTGGCAGTCACCGAACGCGAAGCCGACCGCGCCGCTGCGTGACGTCAGTCACATTCCTGACTTGACAAGGGCAGCCGTTTCGTCCCGAATGTTCACTTAGCTGAACAACGGTCTGGAGCATCTGGAAAAGTTCAGACCGGATTCACTGCCCGAAACCAAGAATTTGCAAAAGATTTGTAAAACGCCGGGTTCCATTCCGGTGCCCGGATTTACGACTTTTGAACGAATCGCCGTGCTCGGCTAGGATCGCATCGATGTCTTCCGCTCCCTTCCACCGCTGTATTGCCCTGGCCACCTGCGTGGTCCTGGCGGCTGCCCCGCTGTCTTCGGCGCTGGCGCAGGACCCGCAGCGGGAACAGGGGCGCGCAGAAATGATGGAGCGTGGAGGCCGTGGCGCCAGCAACGAGCGCTCGCTGTCCGATGCCGTGCGCCGCGTGCAGCGCACCACCGGTGGCCACATCCTGGGCGCCGAGCGTGTGCCGTTCGATGGTCGTGACATCAACCGGGTCAAATACATGGACGACCGCGGTCGGGTCCGCTACATGGACGACCCCGCCCCGGCACGTTCACAGCCGCGCACGCCGCGGTCGGATATGTCATCACTACGCGGCGATAACCCCTGAACAGGGATAGTTGTCGCTATCAACCCGTACCCACAGGCCTCCGGGCCGCACCCAGCACACTAGGGAGAGTTCATGCGTATCCTTCTGGTCGAAGACGAAGCCCCGCTGCGTGAGACCCTGGCAGCCCGGCTCAAGCGCGAAGGTTTTGCCGTCGATGCAGCGCAGGACGGCGAAGAAGGCCTGTACATGGGCCGAGAAGTGCCGTTCGACGTCGGCATCATCGACCTTGGCCTGCCCAAGATGTCGGGCATGGAGCTGATCAAGGCCCTGCGCGACGAAGGCAAGAAGTTCCCGGTGCTGATCCTGACCGCGCGTTCGAGCTGGCAGGACAAGGTCGAGGGCCTGAAGCAGGGCGCCGACGATTACCTGGTCAAGCCGTTCCATGTGGAAGAGCTGCTGGCCCGCGTCAACGCGCTGCTGCGCCGCGCCGCCGGCTGGAGCAAGCCGACCCTGGAATGCGGTCCGGTTGCCTTGGATCTGGCAGCGCAGACCGTCAGCGTGGCCGGCAGCAATGTCGACCTCACCAGCTACGAGTACAAGGTGCTGGAGTACCTGATGATGCATGCCGGTGAACTGGTCTCCAAGGCCGACCTCACCGAGCACATCTACCAGCAGGACTTTGATCGTGACTCGAACGTGCTGGAAGTGTTCATCGGCCGCCTGCGCAAGAAGCTGGACCCGGATGGCGAACTGAAGCCGATCGAGACCGTGCGCGGTCGTGGCTACCGCTTCGCGATTCCGCGTAACGAGGGCTGAGGCCTTCAACAGGCGATAAACGATGTCCGGCCGTCTGTGGTTCTTCCGACGCTGGCGGCCGCGCTCTCTGCAGGCGCGCCAGATGTTCGCCGCGTCAGTGGGTCTGGTCGCGTTCCTGGCCCTGGCCGGTTACGCGCTTGATGCCGCCTTCGCCGATACGGCGAAGGCGAACCTGCGCGAGCGCCTGAAGAACTATGCCACCGCCTATGCGGCCGGCATCGACTTCACCCGCGACCGCTCGCTGTACATCCGCGAGCAGCCGCCGGATCCGCGTTTCGACGTGCCCGGCAGCGGCCTGTACCTGCAGGTCGTCATGCCCGACGGCAAGGGCAATTCGATGTCCGCCGAAGGCCCGATGCTGCCCACCGTCGGCGGCGGCCTGCTGGCTCCGCGCCAGGAAGTGTTCGAAGGCCCGCTGCCGATGATCCAGATCGACGGCAGCCAAGGCTCGGTGTATCGCTATGGCCTGGGCCTGGTGTGGGATGCCGACGCCGACCCGGCCACCGAATTCCCGTACACCATCTACGTGATGGAAGACTCGCGCGCGCTGGGTGCGCAGCTGCGCGTGTTCCGCAGCCGGGTCTGGTTCTATCTGGGCGGCATCGGCCTGATCCTGCTGCTGCTGCAGACAGTCATCCTGCAGTGGAGCCTGCGCCCGTTGCGGCGGGTGATCACCGAACTGACCAAGGTCCAGCGCGGCGAGACCGAGCGCATGAGCGAACGCCACCCGCGCGAGCTGGAGCCGTTGACCGACAGCATCAATGCCTTCATCGAGGGCGAGCGTGAGAACCTGGAACGCCAGCGCAATACCCTGGCCGACCTGGCGCACAGCCTGAAGACGCCGATTGCGGTGCTGCGTACGCAGATGGACAGCGGCGCCGGCGATGGCGCCCTGCGCGAAGAGCTGGACGTGCAGCTGCAGCGCATGAACAACCTGGTGTCCTACCAGCTGGCACGCGCGGCCTCGTCGGGCCACAAGCTGTTCTCGGCACCGCTGCCGATCGAATCCAACGCCGAGGAAATCGTGCGCGGCCTGGAGAAGGTCTATGCGTCCAAGGGCGTGCTGTGCGAATTCGATATCGACCCGGCCGCGCGCTTCCACGGCGAACCGGGCGACTTGCAGGAGCTGCTGGGCAACCTGCTGGAGAACGCGTTCAAGTGGGCCAAGCGCCGCGTGCTGCTGACCGCGCAGCCGTTGCCGGCGCCGAATGCGCGTCGCGCCGGCCTGCTGCTGGCGGTGGATGACGATGGCCCGGGTATTGCTCCGGAGGACATCGGCAAGGTGCTGCAGCGTGGCGTGCGCGGCGATGAGCGCGTACAGGGCCACGGCATCGGCCTGTCGATCGTGCAGGACCTGATCAAGGACTACCGCGGCGAGCTGCAGGTGTCCCGTTCCAGCGAACTGGGCGGCGCCCGTTTCGAAGTGCGGCTGCCGCCGGGGCCGTAACGATCCGTTGCAACCCGATCCGCCGGGCACGGCCCGGCGCTACCGGTCTACGTACACCCTCGGGTAGCGCCGGGCCATGCCCGGCGGACGGATGAATCACCCGACCATTGCCGGCGGCTCACCATAGAACCGCCGCAGATGCGCAGCCACCTCCGGCAACGCTTCTGCCAGCAGGTCCGGCGCAGAGAAGTGGTACTCGCTGGCCACCGCGAAGAACTCTTCCGGCGCCTCGGCCGCATACGGATCGATCCGTGTTTCCACGCCGGCATCCACCTGCGCACAGAACGCGTCGTACGATTTCTGGAAGTCAGCAGCCCACTCGCGTTGCCACGCACGCGGCAACGGCGGCGTGCCGTCCATCGCACCGTCGAGCGCATCCAGCTTGTGCACCATCTCATGCACGGCCACGCAGTAACCCTCATGCGGTGCCGCCAGGTCGGCCTGCACATCGGCCCACGAAAGAATCAACGGACCGCTGTCCCACGACTCGCCGATCAGCTCGTCATCCCACTCGTGCAGTACGCCGGCGGCGTCCATATGGCTGCGATGCACGCGGAACGCATCGGGGTAGACGATCAGCTGCGACCAGCCTTCCAGCCCCACCTCGCCGAACTCCAGCAGCGGCAGGCAGCACAGTGCGGCCAGCAGCACGCCATCGGCCGGCTGCAGCTGCAGTTCGCCGATCGGGGAGATGGTCTTCTCATGCAGGAAGCGCGTGGTCAGCGCGCGCAGGCGTGCATGCCGTTCGTCGTCCAGGCCGCGCAACCACGCTGCGCGGTGGCAGGCATCGTTCCAGTGTGCGTCTTCGATCGGTCGCGGCGCGGGCCGCAGCCACTGCAGCAACGCCTTGATCAGCGGAACATACCCGGCAGGTAGCTGTGCCACTTCGGCGCACGGATGCGCTGCAGTACATCGTCGTCACCGCCACCGCCGCTGCTGGTCGCGGCGGCCGGACGTACCGGTGCCGGCTTGGCGGCCGTCGCTGTCGGCGCGTTGGTCGGCGTGTGCTGCGAGGCGGCATCGCTGGCCGAGTAGACGCAGGCGCCACGGCTGTCATCAAGCGCTGCTGTGGCAGATGCCGCGAAGGGCATCGTCAGCAGGATCAGGCAATGGGCATAACGGCGCATTGACGACATCCACGTTAAGGGAAGGTGAGTTCCCGATTCTAGCCCGAACCCGGCGCCAGATTGGAAGCCCGCCGCAACCGGGGCCGGCGGGCGCCGCTGGCGGGTTTCCCGCATAATTCCGTCCTGACCTTGTGGAAGCTGCCGTGGACGATCGCCAATTGCTGGCCAAACTCGCTGCCGGTCGCCTGTCCGGCGACGCCCTGGCCCGTGAGCTGGGCCAGACCCGGGCCGCCATTTGGAAGCGAATTCAAGGGCTTAGAGCCGCTGGCGTCGAGGTTGAAGGTCGCGCAGGCGAGGGCTACGGGCTGACCCGGCCGGTCGACCTGCTGGACGCCGGGGCCATCCGCGCCGGCCTGCCCAAGGAGGCCGCAGCACTGCTGCACGACCTGCAGGTGGCCTGGACGGTGGACTCCACCAACGCCGAATTGCTGCGCTGCAGCGCGCCCCAGCGCGGTGTCAGCGTCCTGTTGGCCGAGCGCCAGACCGGCGGCCGTGGCCGTCGCGGGCGCACCTGGGCGTCGCCGCTGGCCGCGCATGTGTATCTGTCAGTGCTGCGCCTGTTCGAGGGTGGCCTCGGCCGCTTGGCCGGGTTGAGCCTGGTCGCCGGCGTCGCCGTGGCCGAAGCCCTGCACGACCTGGGCTACACGCAGGCGCAGCTGAAGTGGCCGAACGACGTGCTGGTCGATGGCCGCAAGCTGGTGGGCCTGCTGGCCGAGGGGGGGGGCGAATACGCCGGCCCGGCGCGTGCAGTGATCGGCATCGGCATCAACGTGCACATGCCGCCGGCCTTCGCCGAACAGATCACCCAGCCGTGGGTTGACTTGGACACACTGGCCGGCGCATCGGTGGATCGCAACGCGGTGGTGGCCGCGGTGCTGGCACGCCTGCTGCCGGCGCTGGAGGAATTCGACCGGGAAGGGCTGGCGCCGTTCCTGCCGCGTTACGCAGCGTTCGACATGCTGGCCGGGCGCGAAGTGCGCGTGCAGCTGGATGGCGAATGGCAGCACGGTACCGCGCTCGGCCTGGCTGACGATGGCGCGCTGCGCGTGCGCATCGATGGCCGCGAGCGCCTGCTGCATGCCGGCGAAGTCAGTGTGAGAAAAGCATGAGCGACTGGTTGTTCGATCTGGGCAATTCGCGCTTCAAGTTCGCGCCGTTGCAGGGTGACCGTGCCGGTGATGTGCAGGCCTGGGCACATGGCGCCGAAGGCATGGCCGGGCAACCGCCGCACAGCCTGCCCAGTGGCGGCACCGCGTTTGTGGCCAGCGTCGCCGCGCCATCGCTGACCAGCGCGATGCTGGATCAGCTGCAGCGCCGCTTCGAGCACGTGCATGTGGTGCGCACCAGCGCCCAGTGTGCGGGTGTACGCATTGCCTACGCCAAGCCGGAAAAATTCGGTGTCGACCGCTTCCTGGCGCTGCTGGCTGCCGCCAAGGCACAGCGGCCGGTGCTGGTGGTCGGTGTCGGCACCGCGTTGACCATCGACCTGCTTGATGCCAACGGCCAGCACCACGGTGGACGCATTTCCGCCTCGCCGACCACCATGCGCGAGGCGCTGCACGCGCGCGCGGTGCAGCTGCCGGCCAGCGGCGGTGACTACAGCGAATTCGCCAACGACACCGCCGATGCGCTGGCCTCCGGCTGTGATGGTGCCGCCGTGGCGCTGGTTGAGCGCAGCGCCCGACAGGCACAGGCGCTGTTGGGCGTCATGCCGTCGCTGCTGGTGCATGGCGGTGGTGCACCCGCGCTGATGCCGCTGCTGGACGGCGCCGACTATCACCCCTCGCTGGTGCTGGATGGCCTCGCCCGCTGGGCGGTGCACCAGCCCGCAGGCTAGTATCGGCGCATGCTGACCCGTGCCCTGATCGTCGTGCTGGCGATCCTCAATCTTGGTGTTGCCACCTGGTGGCTGTTGCGCGATGAACCCGCGCGCGCGCCGTTGCCACCGCCCCCGACCGGCGTGGCCGAGCTGCGCTGGTTGCCCGGTGGCACCGATGCGGCCGTGGCCGCGCAGGCCTCGGCAGCGGCACCCACTGAAGCACTGGTGGAGCGTGAGGCGGCGCCGGCTACCGCAGTGGCCGCTGCACCCGCACCGGCAGCGGCGATGCCTCCGGCATCCAGCAAGCCCGCCGAACCAGTGAAGGCGCCTGAGCCGATGGCCGCCGTCGCCAAGCCAGCGCCGGAACCGGTGGCTGAGAAACCCGCAGCCCCGGCCGTACCGCCGCGCTGCCTGGCGCTGGGCCCGTTCGCCGACCGCGCCGCTGCCAGCGCTGCGCAAAGCCGTGCGGGCAACCTGTTGAGCCAGGTGCGCCTGCGCGAGCAGCCCGCCGCCAGCGGCAGTGCCCGTTACCGCGTGCTGCTGCCCGCCGCCGCCAGCCGCGATGACGCGCAGGCCACGGTCAAGCGCATCGTCGCTGCCGGGCTGAGCGACTACTACATCATCAGCCAGGGCGACGAGACCAACGCCATTGCGCTGGGCCAGTACCGCAACCGCGAGGGCGCCGAACGGCGCATGGCCGCGGTGCAGGCCGCCGGTTTCCAGCCGCGCCTGGTGGCCAGTGGCGATGCCGGCCAATGGTGGCTGGAAGGGCAGCTGGCCACCGGCAGCGAACCGGCCCAGGCACAGCAGCGCAGTGGCGCCGCGCAGCAACGGTCGCTGGAATGCACGCGACTGCGCTAGAATTCCCAAACCACGGCGCTGCCGTCGGCGTTTCACCCCGTGCCGCTTTAGCTCAGTTGGTAGAGCAACTGTCTTGTAAACAGTAGGTCATCCGTTCGATTCGGATAAGCGGCACCATCCACTGACTGCGATCAGTGCAAGCAATCCAGTGGCGTTCCCCACTTGATTTGCCATGGCCGCATGTGTCCATTATAGTGGACATGTGGCGAGAATTCAGACAACCACTGAGTTCAACAGTTGGCTCAACGGTCTGCGTGACAAGCAGGGCCGTCAGCGCATCGCTGTACGCATCACACGGCTGGCGCTGGGTAATCCCGGCAAGCACCGGGTGCTCGCCGGCGGTATCGCCGAACTGAAAATCGACTTCGGCCCGGGATACCGCATCTATTACACGCAGCGCGCGGGGATTACCTACATCCTGTTGTGCGGCGGCGACAAAGACAGCCAGTCACGCGACATCGAGCAGGCCCGCAAGATCGCCAGTCTGCTTTGACCACGTGGCTGCAGCGTATACGCGACAGAAGATGAGGCAGACCGTCATGAACAACAAAGTACAGCTGCACGATTGGGACGCTGCTGAACACCTGCGCGATGAAGAAGACATCGCTTTTTTCATCGAAGCCGCGCTGGAAGAGGCTCCCGATGACTCGGCCTTCATCGCATCCGTACTGGGTATCGTGGCGAGAGCACGGAACATCTCAGATCTTGCACGCTCTACGGGAATCGCCCGCGAAACGCTCTACAAGATGCTGCGTGGAGAAGGAAACCCAACCATGGGCAACCTCAGCAAGCTGGCCAGATCGCTCGGGTTCCGTCTGAGCCTGGTACCGGTCGACGGCAACGGCAAGCCGATCAAGGCGAAGTCCAAAACCAAGCCAGGCAAGACCACTTCGAAGAAGGTGAAGAAGGTCGCGTGAGTTGGCAATGTTCGTGTGCGATCAACGCGTCCCCGGATCACCCGGCACCAGGTGGCGCCACGGAAACACATCCTTGGCGAAATGGCTGACATAGCCTCCCGTCGCAGCCTGGATGACCATGAACGACAACCGTGGGCGCATGGCCTGCAGCGTCTGTAGCCGCGCCACATCCAACGCGCTGTTTCGCAACCGGAAGGTATGCAGCGCATCGAAGGCATCGCTGGCGAACAAGCGCTCATAGGCCGCGAAAGGCGTGACCGCTTCAGCCACGCGCGCGTCGGCCCAGGAGAACTGCAGCTCCGTCGATTCGCAAAAATCCAGCAGGCCCAGGGCAGGCAGGTTGCGTGATGCGGCGAGGTTGTCGATGAAGCGGTGCGTGTCAGAGCCACCACCGATGCGCAGGCTGTGCAGGTGCGGCAGCGGCACCTCGAAGAACGCGGCGTCCGGTGCATTTGGCACCACCAGTTCGCTGAGGTACGGCGCCCTGGAAACGAAGCGGGCGATCTCGCCGTCTTCCTCCATGATGGTGCCCGCGCGCTGCACCTGCGACATGTTGTGGTCGGCCGGCTCTGTGGGGGAGATCGACAACGCGCGCAGGCGCGGGAAACGCACATCGCTGTCCAGCAGCGCGGTGAACTCCCACTCGCGCGTGCCATTGGCCCCTTCGTCCGGGCCGGTGAACGACAGCGACATGATCGCATCGGCCATGCCCTGGTCGGACAGGCAGGCCAAGGTCCACGCGAACGGCTCATCCCACGGGTTGCCGAAGAACTCCACGTGCAGGCCGCCGTACAACGGCGCCACGGTCACCCGTTCCTGCAGCGCTGCCCACAGCGGGCCGGCCGGGTCCTGGATGTCCAGTTCATGCTCGGCGGCACTGTCCAGATTGAAGGCATGGATGCGTTGCTGCAGCGCCAGCAGCTGCTGCTGCGCGTGGTCGAAGGGCGGAACTGTCATGTGTGCATACCGGACGTCCGTGTGATGCGCCCGATGATAGCGCTGGCCCGATGGCGGTGGTCTGCGGCCCGTGATCGGTTGCTTGATATTCCTCACGGTCGAGCAACTCCGGCAGCCCCCATACTGGCGCCCTCCGCTCACTCCTCACAAGGAAGCCGACCATGCGCCGCCACCGCTTGCCGTTGACCGTTGCGCTGCTCGCCAGCGCCTTCACAGCACCGGCGATGGCCGCCGTGCCGTTCTTCAATGCCAGCTGCCCCGGTGGGCTGGATGTCCATGCAGACGAGGGCGGGCCGGTCTACGTGCAGGGCCGCGAGACCACCCTCAAGCGCTTCAACGATCGCTATTTCGAAGCGCGCGATGCCAACAGCGGCACCACGCTTTCAATCAGCACCGGTGACGACGGTACGCCGCAGGTCAGCTACACCGGACGCGGCGGTGCCAACGGCATCTGCCAGGTCAGCAACAACGGCACGCCGGCGACTGCCGTGGAAGGTGGCAGGCACCACCGTGATCAGGATCGCGATGACGATGCAGCACTGCCACGCGAGGTGACCTGCGAATCCACCGACCAGCGCCAGGTGTCCTGTGACATGGACACGCGTGGCAATGTGGAGATCGTGCGCCAGCTCAGCCGTACCCGTTGCGAGCAGGGCAGCAACTGGGGCCTGTCGCGGCATTCGGTCTGGGTCAACGGCGGCTGCCGCGCGACGTTCCGCAACATGTCCAAGGCTGCAGCCAACGCGCCAGCGGGCGATACCGCGCTCGTTTCGTGCAATGCAAGCAAAGGCGCACAGGGCACGCTGGTGACCCAGGTGCCGGTTGGAACCGATTATCAGGAACTGATCATCGATTATCCCGAGGGCCGCTTCCTGTGCATGATGCGCAACGACGGCCGGGTGCAGAGCGTGACGCCGATTCGCCGCCGCGGGGGTTGAGCTCATCGTGCCTGCAGCCCTAAGGTGACCACCCTTACACCCGTCTGGCGGCACCACCATGTCCCATCTTCTGGCCAAGGCAGCCGAGAAACAGGATCTTGACCGAATCGACGCATTGCTGGATGCGGGTGCCGATATCGAGTGGCAGCACAAGGGCACCGGACGTACTCCGCTGCTTTCGGCTGTGATCACCGGAAGGACTGACTCGGTGTTGCGGCTTTTGGACCGTGGCGCCAACATCCAGCACGCCTGCACGGCGGTGGGCTTTACCGCAATGGGATGGGCGGCCGAGCGCAACGACGCAGACATCGGACGCCTGCTGATCGCACGCGGCGCCTCGCTGGACGCGGCCTCCCCGGAACTGCATCGCACACCGCTGATGGTGGCGGCGCAGGGCGGTCATCTGCCGATGGTCGAGCTGCTGCTGGCTGGCGGTGCTGATGTCGCACGCGTGGATTTCGAAGGACGTAATGCGCTGTCGCTGGCCGAAGCGCGCGGGCATGCGGCTGTGGTGCAGTGCCTGCAGGCAGCGGGCGCGCAGATGCCACCGATGTTGGAGGAGGCGCCGCCGCTTGCGTGGCCTGAACCGGCCGCAGAGGGGGAACCGGCATCAGTGGTGCGTGGCTATATGCTGGCCTGCAATGAGTGGGAAACGCGTGGTTACCGTGATGCCAAGGTCGGTGGAGTCCTGCTCGGTAGTGCAGCATTCCAACAGGAGCGCGCGGACATCCTCGCGGCCTGGTGTACCGACCGGAAGCGGGTGTATTCCACGGGCATGTCGGTGGGCAATCCGCCGGTGCACGTGCCGGAGGACCTGCTGGCCGCGGTCGGTCAGCCGACGGCCTCCAAGGCCGAAGTCCTGGTACGTGACCATGCACAGAAATCCCGCGCGCTGCGTTACGAGCGCCTGTTCGTGCTCAAGCGCGTGGCTGGGCAGTGGCGGATCGACATGCTGAAGAAGCGCCTGTTCCGCACCGAAGCGTGGTCGTCGGCGATTCTCTGAGCACGGCCCGAAGTGCCGTCAGCCGGCGGCGTTGTACAGCACTACCCACGCCAGCATCAGGGCGAACATGCCGGCGAACGTCAGGCCAAACCACAGCGCCGCCACCTTCACGTTGCCGATCAACGCTGCCAGCATCCGCTGCGGCTCGCTCTTCAGGATCGGATATTCGGCGTGTGCCTTGCGCAGACGCTGCCAACCCAACCCGAGGAATACCAGGGTCGAGAACGGCACCAGCAGGAGCGTCGCCTGCATCAGCCAGCCATTCGGCGACGCATCCATCGAGCTGCTCAGCAGAATCGCAAAAACGGCGATGGGCAGCGCCCCGATGAAAAAGCGCGGCCAAGCGGTGTTGATGAAGGGCGACATCGCAATCTTCCATGAGGGGCGGTCGGGTCCGCGCGGCATCATGCCATGCGATGGCCCTGCTGCACCGCCGCGAGTGGTGTCACATGCGTCTGGCTAGACTGTGCTTCTTTTTCGTTCGCAGGAGGCACCCATGGCCCATCATCCCGCCGTTACCCTGATCGGCGTCCCCACCGACATCGGGGCGGGCCATCGCGGCGCCCGGCTGGGGCCGGAAGCCCTGCGCGTGGCCGGCCTACCTGAAGCACTGGAAGCGCGTGGCGTGGACGTGCGCGACCTTGGCAACCTGGACGGCCCGCGCAACCCGTGGACCGCGCCGGTGCAGGGCTACCGTCACCTGGACGAGGTAGTGGCGTGGAACCATGCGCTGATGGAGGCCAGCTATGCCGAACTGCAGGCCGGCCGCATGCCGATCATGCTGGGCGGCGACCACTGCCTGGGCATCGGTTCGATCACTGCCGTCGCGCGCTGGTGCCGCGAGCAGGGCAAGGACCTGCGCGTGCTGTGGCTGGATGCGCATTCGGATTTCAACACCAGTGACGTGACCCCGTCGGGCAACATCCACGGCATGCCGGTGGCCTGCCTGTGCGGCCTCGGCCCGGATGCGCTGACCAGGCTGGGCGGCACTTCGCCGGCGATCAAGCCTTCACAGGTGCACCAGATCGGCATCCGTTCGGTGGACCCGGAAGAAAAGCGCCTGATCAAGACCCACAAGGTCGATGTCTACGACATGCGTTACATCGACGAGAACGGCATGAAGCGCACCGTGGAAGCGGCGCTGGCCGGCATCGACGAGAACACCCACCTGCACGTCAGCTTCGACGTCGATTTCCTCGACCCGAGCATTGCCCCGGGCGTGGGCACCACCGTTCCGGGCGGGGTGAACTACCGCGAAGCGCAGCTGGTGATGGAGATGATCGCCGACAGTGGCCGCATGGGCTCGCTGGATATCGTCGAACTCAATCCGCTGCTGGACAACCACAACAGCACCGCCGAACTGGCCGTGGACCTGGTCGAAAGCCTGTTCGGGAAATCGACCCTGATGCGCGACTGAGAGGGTCCAGCCTGAACGGTTGGACGAACCGTTCACACGCGCTCCACGCCCCTGCCGCCAGATTGCACCTCACGCGGCAGTGTTGGCTTCGAGCCAGCCTGTCGCCCCGATCAATACAACCGAACCCCGTGATTGAGCGGTGTAGCGGCAAACCCAAGGAGAAGCCCATGAAGCGCGTAGTTGCCCTGATGCTGTTGTCGATGTTCTCGGTGGCCCTGCTGGCCGGTTGCAACACCGTTGCCGGTGCCGGCAAGGACGTGCAGAAGGCTGGTGAGAAGGTTGAGGATGCCGCCAAGGGCAACTGAGCCTGAGGTGGTGCGCACTACGGAAAAGGCCGGGATCTTCCCGGCCTTTTTCATGCGCGCTTGCTGCGTGTGGACGCCGCGTGTCGACCGGTAGTGAACCATTCAAGCAGGTGAGCAGCGCTTTCATGGCCGGTTGACCGTGCTTCAACGTGCACTGCGCGATGCTGCAGCCACGGTAACAACGCCGTTGCATTCCAAGGAAGCCTCAGCAATGAACAAAGACATCATTTCCGGCAAGTGGTCCCAGCTCAAGGGCAAGGCCCAGGCGAAGTGGGGCGATCTGACCAATGACGATTTCGATGTGGCCGAGGGCAACGCCGAATATCTGGCGGGCCGCCTGCAGGAGCGCTATGGCTGGGCCAAGGACCGCGCAGAAACCGAAGTGCGCGATTTCGAGAAAGCGATGCACAAGGATTACCCGGACTACAAGTAACCGGGCGTCGAACGCTCGCGTTATGCCCCCACCGACAACGCCCGCGCCGGAAGGTGCGGGCGTTGTGCTGTGTGCAGATCAACGCGCCGGCGGGTCGGGCACGTAACGGTTGGGGAAGGCCTGTGGCTGGCGGTCCAGGCGCGAGGGCGAATCGAGCAGGATGCCGCGTGCACGCAGGTTGCGGGCGCTGTCGTAGCGCAGCTGCAGCACCTGTGCCGGGCTGCGGGTGGCGCGTTCGAAATCGGTATCGCGCACCGATGAACTTTCGCGCGCACCATGCCCGGTGCCCAGCGCGGGTGCCTGCGACTTGGCCGAATAGCCTTCGATACGGCTGGCGCTGGCGTCGGCCGCCGCCGAGGCTTCTGCCGCCGCCGGTGCCGGCCCGGCGCGACCGCGCAGGATCGGCTGCGGACGCGGGTACCAGCGACGTGCTTCCTCGAACACCGCCACGCCGACCACGCCGACGTTGTCCGGGCGGCCGGTGCGGCTGGCATAGCTGCCGCTGGGGCTGCTGAAGACGAACTGGGCCACTTCGTCCTGGGTCTTGCGCCAACCGGTGATGTCGGCGCGCTGGCCAGGGTTGAGCACGTAACCGGTCTGCGAGGGATCGGCGTCTTCACCGGAGATGGCGTTGACCCCGTCCACCGACAGCACCACCAGCACCCGTCGCGGGCTGTCGTTGTACAGGCGCACGGCATAGCGGTGGCCGCGCTCACCGGCCACCCAGCGCTGGCCGTCGGCCGGGTAGCTGCGCAGCTCGGTACCGCGGTCGCGGTCGACCAAGGCCACGCGCACCGGGCCGTCCTGCGGCATCGGCGGGGGCAGCGGAGCCGGGCGGAAGCCGGCCAGGGGCAGGATCAGCAGCAGGGGCAGCAGGCGTTTCATCGGGCGTCTCCAGCGGGGTTGGGTGAATGAACGCGCCGGAGGCCCTGACGGGGTTGACCGTGTGCACGGTAAACTGGCCGCGTTCATAGAAGGTTTCCGCACGCAGTCATGACGACCCGAGTCCTTACCGGCATCACCCCCTCCGGCACGCCCCACCTGGGCAACTACGTTGGCGCCATCCGCCCGGCCATTGCGGCCAGCCGCGCGCCGGACATCGAGAGCTTCTTCTTCCTGGCCGATCTGCACAGCCTGATCAAGTCGCAGGACCCGCAGCGCACCCAGCGCGCGACCCTGGAGATCGCTGCCAGCTGGCTGGCCTGTGGCCTGGACCCGGAACACGTGTGGTTCTATCGCCAGAGTGACATCCGCGAGACCACCGAGCTGATGTGGTTCCTGACCGCCATCGCCAGCAAGGGCATCCTCAACCGCGCCCATGCCTACAAGGCGGCGGTGGACAAGAACCGGGAGGAAGGCCAGGACGAGGACGCAGGTGTCAGCGCCGGCCTGTTCATGTACCCGGTGCTGATGGCGGCCGACATCCTGATCTTCAAGGCCAACCAGGTACCGGTGGGCCGTGACCAGATCCAGCACATCGAGATGGCGCGCGACTTCGCCCAGCGCTTCAACCATGTGTACGGCAAGGAATATTTCCCGCTGCCGGACGTGGTGATCGACGAGCAGGTGGCAACCCTGGCGGGCCTGGATGGCCGCAAGATGAGCAAGAGCTACCACAACACCATTCCGCTCTTCGTGCCGCGCGAGGAGCTGAAGAAGCTGGTGTTCTCGATCCTGACCGACTCGCGTGCCCCGGGCGAGCCGAAGGACACCGAAGGTTCGGCGCTGTTCCAGATGTACCAGGCGTTCGCCACCCCGGAGCAGACCGCAGCCTTCGCCAAGGCCTTCGCCGATGGCATCAGCTGGGGCGATGCCAAGCAGCAGCTGTTCGAGCGCATCGACAGCGAACTGTCGCCGCTGCGCGAGCGCTACAACGCGCTGATGGCCGAACCGGAGAAGATCGAAGCACTGCTCAAGCGCCGTGGCCAGCAGTTGCGCGAGCAGCTGGCAGCACCGCTGCTGGAAGAACTGCGCCATGCGGTGGGCCTGCGTGATCTGTCCGATGCCGGCGACATCGCCAGCGAAGATGCCGGTGAAGCCCGCGCCGCTCCGCCGCTGTTCAAGCAGTACCGCGAGAAGGACGGCCGTTTCTACTTCAAGCTCACCGCCGGTGACGGCACGCTGCTGATCCAGAGCGAAGGCTTCGACTCGCCGCGCGATGCCGGCCAGCTGATCGCCGTGCTGAAGCAGGCCGAGCAGGGTGACCAGCTGCAGAGCGACCTGTTCAAGCTGGAAGCCGAGGTGGATGCGGTGCTGGCGGCGCTGGCTGTGCTGCGCGCCGACTGATCGGTAGATGCCGACCTTGGTCGGCGCTGTTGAGGGCGAAATGCCGGCCAGCGGCCGGCACTACCACGGCATTGCACCCATGGCATGATGTCCGCGCGCCTCAGGCGCGATGACATGGAGTCTGCAATGGCCTGGTTGTCGCTGCTGTTGTTCCTGCCCTGGTTCATTCTGCTGGGCAGCCTGTACTGGCTGTTTCCGCGCCAGCCGCGTACCGCGCGGCGACGCCTGTTCGATAGCACTACGCTGGCATTGGCGCTGGCCCTGAGCATCGTGGCGATGCTGTGGGGCCACCACATCGGTCTGGTACAGCCGGGCGCCGGGCCGATCTGGCCGCAGGTGCTGGCGGTGCTGTATGCCTATGGCGCGTTCCTGGCGGTGCTGGTACTGGCGCTGCTGCTGCGGCCGCGATTTGCATTGCGCCAGGCTGATCGGTAGTGCCGACCGCTGGCCGGCAACTGCATTCAACTGGCTAACCCGGGGTTGCCGGCCAGCGGCCGGCACCATCCGACCAAAGCCGCATCGATCACGCCATGCCGGCGCGCCTACCATGGGTGTCTGTTCCCGATCCTGCCAGGTGCGCGTCGATGACCGCCGATCCCAGCATCCACACCATCGATACCGGTTTCCAACGGCCTGACTTCGATGCCGCCTACCTGATCATCGAAAACGGTCGTGCTGCGTTCGTCGACTGCGGTACCGGCCTGTCGGTGCCAGCGATGCTGCAGGCCCTGGCCGACAACGGGCTGGGCGTGGAGGCGGTGGACTGGTTGCTGCTGACCCATGTGCACCTGGATCATGCCGGTGGCGCTGGCCTGCTGATGCAGCAGCTGCCCAATGCGCGCGCGGTGCTGCACCCGCGCGGCGCGCCGCACATGATCGATCCGACCCGGTTGATCGCCGGTGCCACGGCCGTTTATGGCGCTGAGGAAATCGCCCGCAGCTATGGCCGCATCGAAGCGATCCCCGAGCAGCGCGTGGTGGTGGCTGACGACGGCCAGCGCATCGACCTGGCCGGCCGCGAGCTGGTGCTGCTGCATACCCCGGGGCACGCGCTGCACCACTACTGCGTGTGGGATGCGCGCAGCCGCAGCTGGTTCACCGGCGATACCTTCGGTATCTCCTACCGCGAGCTGGACAGCGCGCAGGGCGCTTTCATCTTCCCCACCTCATCGCCGGTGCAGTTCGACCCGGAAGCGATGAAGGCGTCGATCCAGCGCATGCTCGGTTACGCACCGCAGGCGATGTACCTGACCCATTACGGTCGTGTCGAACAGGTCGAAAAGCTGGCCGAGGATCTGTTCGAACAGATTGATGCGATGGCGGCAATCGGCCGCCAGTGCGACGGTCGCCCCGATCGTCATCGCTGCCTGTTGGCCGCGTTGCAGGCGCTGTACCTGGAGCGTGCACAGCAGCATGGCTGCGCGCTGGACCAGGCTGCAGTGGGCGAAGTACTGGCGATGGATATCGAACTCAACGCGCAGGGCCTGGCCTGCTGGCTGGACCGTGTATCGCGCTGACCTGCGCACGCCCTGGCGGCGGAGATCCGCTGCGCCCTTGGTAGATCCACGCCATGCGTGGATGACACGGTCCCGGGCCGCGCCGCGATGTCATGACCACGTTACACTCTGGTGACTTTCAAGCTAGCCGTGGTGTTGCCGTGAACCCGATGCGCGTGTTGCTGCTGTCGTCCTGCCTGTT
Source organism: Stenotrophomonas sp. FW305-C-20-S1 (assembly GCF_058783335.1). NCBI lineage: Bacteria > Pseudomonadati > Pseudomonadota > Gammaproteobacteria > Lysobacterales > Lysobacteraceae > Stenotrophomonas > Stenotrophomonas sp. FW305-C-20-S1. The sequence goes on from NZ_JBYTEK010000007.1 coordinate 96,468, forward strand.
CGTCGGTGGCCTGGCCCATGCGGCCAATGACCTGCCCGGCGGCGGCATCGATCCGCAGGCGCTGTCGCGTCATGTGCGCGTGCTGGCATCGGACGAATTCGAAGGCCGCGCACCGGCCACCGAAGGTGAAGAACGCACCGTGCAGTACCTGATCGAGCAGTTCCGCAGCTACGGCCTGCAGCCGGGTGGCGTGGACGGCAGCTGGGTACAGCCGGTGCCGCTGGTGCGCGCGCAGCTGGACGGCCAGGCCAAGGCCAGTCTTGCCCTGAAGGGCGGCAAGCGCGCGCTGGCCAATGGCGTGGACGTGACCCTGCAGAGCCTGCAGCCGCGCAAGCGCGTGCAGATCAAGGAGGCGCCGTTGGTGTTCGTCGGCTACGGCATCGATGCGCCCGAGCGCCACTGGAACGACTACAAGGACGTGGACCTGCACGGCAAGATCGCCGTGATGTTGATCAACGACGCCGATTTTGAAGCCGATACGCCGGGTGCGTTCGATGGCAAGGCGGTGACCTACTACGGCCGCTGGACCTACAAGTTCGAAGAAGCCGCGCGCCGGGGTGCCGAAGGCGTGCTGATCGTGCACGAGACCGCACCGGCCGCCTATGGCTGGGCCACGGTGAAGAGTTCGGGCACCTCGCCGCTGTTCGACATCGAGCGCGGCCAGGCCGAGGCGATGGCCCAGCACACGCCGCTGCGTGGCTGGATGCAGCGTGAGCTGGCCGAACAGATCTTTGCCGACGCCGGTCTGGATTTCGATGCAGAGAAGCGCAAGGCGATGAGTGCGGACTTCCGCCCGGTTGCGCTGGACAACGCGAAGCTGAGCGTCGATTTCGCGCTCAAGCGCGAGCAGGTGGTGACCCGCAACGTGGTGGCCAAGCTGCCCGGCGGCGAGCACGCCGATGAGGCGGTGATCTTCTCGGCGCACTGGGATGCCTTCGGCATCGGCCAGGCCGACGCCAAGGGTGATCGTATCCGCCGTGGTGCGATCGACAACGCCACCGGCGTGGCCACCGTGCTCGAACTGGGCCGGGTGTTCGCCGCCGGCCCGCAGCCGCAGCGCACCCTGTACTTCGTCGCCCTGACCGCCGAAGAGAAGGGCCTGCTGGGCGCCAGCTACTACGCCGCGCACCCGCTGGCGCCGCTGGACAAGACCGCTGCGGTGCTGAACATCGAGATGTTCAGCCCCGATGGTGCCACCCGTGACATCGCCTCGTGGGGCAAGGGCCGGGTGTCGCTGGAAGGCGATCTGGAACGCGTGGCCAAGGCCCGTGGCCGCAGCTACAGCCCGGATCCGAACCTTGAAGCCGGCTTCTTCTACCGTGCCGACCACTTTGCCTTTGCCCGCCTGGGCGTACCGGCGATCACCATCGGCCCGGGCCTGGACAAGCTTGAGGGCGGCGTCGAGGCCGGTCGCGCGCTGCGCGAGAAGTACTTCGCCGACTGCTACCACCAGGCCTGCGATGCATGGACGCCGAGCTGGGATCCGGCGGGCCACGCGGCCGACACCCTGCTGGTCTACGACCTGGGCGCCGAACTGGCCAACAGCCGTCGCTGGCCGCAGTGGGAGAAGGAATCGGAATTCCACGGCGCCCGCGAGAAGAACGAAGCCGCCCGCCGGTAAACGCACGGCAATGCCGGCCGCTTGCCGGCAACCTCCAAACGCATGGTAGTGCCGGCCGCTGGCCGGCAACCTTCAAACGCACGGTAGTGCCGGCCGCTGGCCGGCAACCTCATGGACCTTCCGAAAGGATGTGCAGATGCCGGCCAGCGGCCGGCACTACCGCATCTTCAGCCACGTGGCCGCAGCAGCTTCCACGCGCCCCAACCGGCGAAGGCAAGCGCGCCCAGGTAACAGGCCACCATCGTACGCAGGCTGGCCACCGGTGCGGGGTTGATGCCCCGGCTCAGACGCAGATGCAGGGTGCTGGCACCGCTGCCCAGATCCACTGCCAGCTGCAACACCAGGGCAACGCAGAACGCCAGCAGGGCAATACCGAAGCCGATACGTGGCCAACTCGCCTGGGCGTCGGGCCGGCGGATCAGCCATGCCAGCAGGGTCGCCGCGCCCAGGCCCAGTGCGAGCCATACCAGCGGCGTGGCAGGAGACGCGGCGGCCACCGGCATTGCACCGGTGGCCGCGATCACTACGGCGCGCTTACTTGCGCGTGCCGTCGAGCCAGTTGGGGCCCTTGTTGGTGAGGAAGAACACATAGACCACCAACGATACCGCGATCGTCGCGGTGACGTAGATGGCGAACCAGTCCACGTGGCCGGTCTTCAATGCGCCCTGGTACAGCAGCGGCGCGGTGCCGCCGAACAGCGAGTTGGCCAATGCATAGCCGAAGCCCACACCCAGTGCACGAATGTGGGTGGGGAACAGCTCTGCCTTCACCACGGCGTTGATGGAGGTGTAGCCGGTGAGGATGACAAAGCCCAGTGCCAGGGTAAGGAAGGCGAGGGTGGCATCGTGCTGGTGCGGCAGCTGCGTGATCAGGTACCAGCTGTACAGCACGCCGCCCACACCGAAGAACACCAGCAGGCTCTTGCGGCCGATGATGTCCGACAGCCAGCCGCCGACCGGCTGCAACACCATCAGGAAGGCCAGCACACCCAGGTTGATCAGGGTGCCGGTCATCGGGTCGTTGCCGGCGAAGGCGCTCTGGATCATCTTCGGGCCGTTCACCGAGTAGGTGTAGAAGGCGATGGTGCCACCGGCGGTGATCAGGAAGCACAGCAGCAGCGGACGCCACTGGTGCACGAACAGTTCGTACATCGAGCCGGACTTCTTGTCCTTGCCCTCGCGCGCGGCTTCGATGGAGGATTCCGACAGCGACTCGTCCATGCCACGGCGCAGCCAGAACACGACCACGGCGGCGATGCCACCGATGCCGAAGGCGATGCGCCAGCCCCACTCGGAGATTTCCGGCTTGGCCCAGAACGTCAGCATCACGAACAGGGTCAGCTGGGCCAGCACATGGCCGCCCACCAGGGTGACGTAGTGGAACGAGGACAGGAAGCCGCGGCGGCCCGGAATGGCGGCCTCGGACATGTAGGTGGCGCTGGCACCGTACTCGCCACCGGTGGCGAAGCCCTGCAGCAGGCGCGCGAACAGCAGGATGATCGCCGCCCAGATGCCGATGCTGGCAGCGGTGGGGGTGATGGCGATGATGAACGAGCAGAAGGCCATCAGCGTGACCGACACGGTCAATGCAAGGCGACGGCCATGACGGTCGGCGAAGCGACCGAAGAACCATGCGCCGATCGGGCGCATCAGGAAGGTCGCGGCGAAGATCGCCCACACGTACAGGGTGGAGTTCTTGTCTTCAGGCGAGAAGAACTGCGATTCGAAGTACACGGCGAACACCGAGTACACGTAGACGTCGTACCACTCCACCAGGTTGCCGGCGGAGCCCTTGAGGGTGTTGGAGATGGAACGCCGCAGGGCGGCGCCGTCGGTGCTGGGGACAGCGGATTGGGACGTAGTGCTCATCCGGGTGGGGATCCTCGATGCGGTGCGTCCATGCGGGAAATTGCGCTGCCAGGCGCGCGGTGCGCTGCCGGCCAGCCTCCTTGGTACTGCAACCCACGTCAACGCCGGGTGCCGGAAGGGGCGGGCGGGGCATGGATGGATGACAGCGTGCCACTACATGGGCTGCCGGACCATAACCAAAACGTCCTAAAATCCGTGTTCCCCCAGCTCCCTGGTGCGTCATGTCGGCTCCCCCCGTTCCGTCTGCGGCTGCCCCACGGGGCGGCCTTGTCGTGCTGGCACTGCTGCTGGTCTACGTGGTCTGGGGCTCGACCTACCTGGGCATCGCCAAGGCCCTGCATGGCGGCGCGCTGCCACTGACGATGGTCTCCGGCAGCCGGTTCATCATTGCCGGCGGCCTGATGTACCTGGCGCTGCGCCTGTTCTGGAAGATGCCCAGACCCACCCTGCGGCAGTGGCGCAACCTGGTCATCATGGGCGTGACCATGCTGGTGCTGGGCAACGGCATGGTGGTGCTGGCCGAACGCGAGGTGTCATCCGGCCTGGCCGCCACCGCGGTGGCCTCGGTGCCGTTGTGGATGGCGCTGTTCTCGGCCCTGCGCGGGCAGCATGCCAGCAAGGGCGAATGGCTGGGCATCGCCGTTGGCTTCGTCGGCGTGGTCTGGCTCAACGCCGGCAGCAGCCTGACCGCATCGCCCACCGGGCTGGTGCTGCTGCTGATCGCGCCGGTCGGCTGGGCGTTCGGCTCGGTGTGGGCACGCGGGCAGGACCTGCCGGGGCCGTTCATGACGGCGGCCGGGCAGATGATCTGCGGTGGCGTGCTGCTGGTGCTGATCGGCCTGGTCGTCGGCGAGCGCCCCACCACCCTGCCCGACAGCGGTGGCCTGCTGGCGATGGCCTACCTGTGCGTGTTCGGTTCGATCGTGGCGTTCACCGCTTACGTCTGGCTGCTGCAGAACGTGCGCCCGGCGCTGGCCGGCAGCTATGCCTACGTCAATCCGGTGATTGCTGTCCTGTTGGGGGCTGCATTGAATGGTGAACGCTTTGGTTGGCGCGACTTCCTGGCCATGGCGGTGATACTTCTGGGTGTGGTGGTACTGACGATGGCAAGGACACGCAAGCGATGAGCATGGACGAGAAAGAACAGCGGCGGGGCCTGTTGATCACTGCCTCCACCTTCGTGCTGTGGGGGCTGGTGCCGGTGTACTGGCATCTGCTCAACGAAGTGCCTTCGTTCCAGATCATCGCCCACCGCATCATCTGGAGCACCGTGCTGGTGGTGGCCTGGCTGCTGATCGCATCACGGCTGGGCTGGTGGAAGAAGATCGCCGCGCAACCACGCGCGCTGCCGATCCTGGCGGTATCGAGCCTGACCATCGCCTTCAACTGGGGCCTGTACATCTGGGCGATCAACGCAGGACATGTGATCGAAACCAGCCTGGGCTACTTCATCAACCCGCTGGTGAACGTTCTGCTGGGCGTGCTGGTGCTGAAGGAGCGCCTGCGCCGCGTGCAGTGGCTGGCGGTAGCCATCGCCGCGGTGGGCGTGGCCTGGCTGACCATCGATGCGGGCACGCCGCCGTGGATCGCGCTGGGCCTGGCGTGCTCGTTCGGCCTGTACGGCCTGCTGCGCAAGCTGGTGTCGGTCGATCCGGTGGCCGGGCTGGGCGTGGAAAGCCTGTACCTGTTCCTGCCCGCGCTGGGCTTCGCGCTGTGGTCGGAAAACGGCCATGGCGGTGGCTTCTTCGGTGGCTGGGGCTGGGCAAACGACCTGATGCTGATTTTCGGCGGGGTGATCACGGCGGTGCCGCTGATCGGCTTCGCCTACGGGGTCAAGCGCATCCCGCTGTCGCTGGTCGGCATCCTGCAGTACATCGCACCGAGCCTGCAGCTGCTGCTGGGCGTGTTCTTCTTCCACGAAGCGTTCGACACCGGCAAGGCGATTGGTTTTGCGGCGATCTGGGCCGGCCTGGTCCTGTACGTCGGTGACAACGTACGGGCGATGCGCGGCGCGAAACGATAGCGCCTCCGGGGTCAGATCCCTTCGCGATGCAAAGGGATCCGACCCCGCAAAAAAGAACGGCGCCCCGAGGGGCGCCGTTCTGCTTCCATCCACGGCCAGGAGAGAGTTGGCCGGGGCGGGAACGCGGTTACAGGCTTAGAAGCGCTGCTGGTATTTCATGTACATGAAACGACCGATGTCGAAGCCACCGTAGTAGGTGAAGCTGCTGTTGGGCTGGCTGTACATGATCGGACCCTGGTGGTCGAACACGTTGTTCAGGCCCAACGACACGGTGCCATCCCACGGCAGGCTGTAACGCACCTGCAGGTCGTGGAAGGTGTTGGAACCCACCTTGCGGCTCGGCTGTGCATCGGTATACGGCGAAACAAAGTCGGCCATGTTGCAGTCCGGGCCACCGCCCAGGTCGTACGAGCAGGCTTCCTTCATGCCCGAGTAGTAACGGGCGGTCCAGCCGATGCCGAGGTTGCCGTACTGCCAATCCAGGTTGAAGGTCGAACGTACGCGGAAGTCACCGGCCCAGCCCACGCGCTGCTCCACCGGGGTGGTGGCGGCGCTGTCGTTGCGCTGCTCCAGGTAGTCGGTGTAGGTGGTGTTCCAGTTGATGGCGAACTTGCCGTATGCGGTTTCCGGCAGGCGGTAACGCACACCGATGTCATAGCCGGCGGTTTCGCGGTAGCCGGCGTTGACCAGCGAACGATCCAGCGCCGAAACCTGGCCGCGGGTGGCCGCAGCGGTGGAACGGGTGAAGCGACCGCATGCCGAATCCACGCCCTGCACGTAGCACTGGTTGAGGATGTCGGTAGCCGACTCGCCCACGATGGCGTTGTCGATGCGGATCTTCCACCAGTCCAGGCTGACGTCCAGGCCCTGCACGAATTCCGGGCTGTAGACCAGGCCGACGGTCCAGGTCTTGGCGGTTTCCGGCTTCAGTTCCGGGTTGGAACCGGAGTTGAAATCGGAGGTGGCCTGCTGGCCCGGGCGGTTGGCAAGGTTGCCGTCCGAACCGGTCTGCTGACGGAAGTTGGCGGGCACGTTCAGCGCCTGGCAGCGTGCTGCCACGGTCGGGCTGCTGGCGGCGATGCCGAACTTCGTATCGCACGGATCGGTGAACGAATCGCGGCTGGAAACCGCGCCGCCGTAGAGATCGTCCACGGTCGGTGCACGGAAGCCGGTGCCGTAGGTGGCGCGCACCAGCAGGCTGTCGATTGGCTTCCACTTCAGGCCGAACTTGCTGTTGGTGGTCGAACCGAAGGTGTTGTAATCGGTGTAGCGACCGGCCAGGTCCAGCGACAGCTCGCGGGCGAAGGCCATGTCGGCCAGCAGCGGCACCTGCATTTCCAGGTAGACCTCGTTGAGCGAGTAGTCGCCACGGGTCGGCTGGCCGGTGGTGCCGGCGATCTGGCCCTTCTGCACCATCAGGTCCGGGGTGTAGCTGGCTTCTTCGCTGCGGTGCTCAAAGCCCATCGCGCCCATGATGTCGCCGGCCGGCAGGGTGAACAGCGAGCCGGAGATGTTGGCGCTGGCGACCTTGGTGGTGCTGCGCATCTTGTCGACGAAGCGGGTGAACAGGTAGTCCTGCACGTCCTGGTTGCCCAGCGAGCCCGGGCCGGTGTAGCCCATCGGCGCAGCCGGATTCCACGGCACGCAGCCGGCGATCACCGCACCCGGCGTACCGCAGCGGGCCACGTCGCCGTCCATGAAGGACGGGCCGACGGCGAGGTTGACGTTCGGCTGGTACATGCTGCCGGTGCCAACGCGCTCGCCTTCATTGCGGTTGTACATGTAGCTGACGTTCCAGTCCCAGTAGCGCGAACCGGTTTCGAAGCTGCCTTCCAGGCCGAGGCTGGCACGCTTGGTTTCCAGCGTGTTCTCGGTACCGCGCGGCAGCTCTTCGGTGCGGTGCGAGAACAGCACGTCCTGGCCCCACTTGTTGAAGGTGCTGTCCTTGGACAGCGCAGCGCGCGTGCCGTTGCGCGACTGCGCAGCCGAGACCGAGTACGGGTAGCCGGCCAGGTGCTTGGTCGACTCGCGCTTGCTGTACAGCGCATCGGCGACGATGCGCAGGTTGTCGGTGATCGAGAAGCCGCCGTTGGCGAACACCGAGGTGCGCTCCAGGCCGCTCAGCAGGCTCATGTTGGTCTTGGCGTTGGCGCCGTCAGCCGGATCCGGCGTGTGGAAGTTGCTGGCGTTGCTCGGGTCGCCGCCCGGGCCCACGGTCAGCGGCTTGCCACCGACGGTGACCGTGCCCCACTGGGTGGTCGGGCTCAGCGCGTCGACGTCGTCGGCATGGCGCGGGCCACCCGGGTAGCGGCTGAACTCGCGCGCATCGCCGAGGATCTCGTCTTCCTTGGTGCGCTCGGCGCCGACGCTGAACCAGCCGCGGTCGAAGGTCTTGCCGAAGGTGGCGCTGTAGGAGCGCTTCTGGCCGTCGCCTTCACCGTACTGGCCGACATAGACGCTGGCTTCGCCACCGTCGAAGTTCTTGCGGGTGATGATGTTGACCACGCCGGCGATGGCGTCCGAGCCGTACAGCGCCGAGGCGCCATCGGTCAGCACTTCCACGCGTTCCACGATCGCCGACGGAATCGAGGCCAGGTCGGAGTATCCGCCGGCGCTGACGCCCATGCGGCGGCCGTCGATCAGCACCAGGCTGCGTTCCGGGCCGAGGTTGCGCAGGCTGACATACATGCCGCCGAAATCGCGCGAGGAGCTCAGCGAGGACGAACGGCTCAGGCTCGGTGCGCCGGCTGCCGTGACGTCCTGCAGGATGTCGGCAACGTTGACGTAGCCCTTCTTCTCGATGTCGGCGCGGTTGAGTGCCACCACCGGCTGCGCGGTCTCGACACTGGCCTGGCGGATGCGCGAGCCGGTGATCTCGATGCGGTCGAGGTTGGTGGGGGTATCGCCGGCTTCCTGTGCGAAAGCGGGCGTGGTGCAGCTGGCGGCCAGCGCGATGACGATCGCGTTGCGCAGCGGGGTGGTCTTCAGGGACATCCGTGAAATCTCGTGTTTCAGAAAAAACATGCGTCCGTTCTATGGACGCGTGGGGTGCTGCAAACCAACGTGGGGGCCGGATTCTAGAGTGTTTTCATCGGTAACTGTTTGTCCGCGCGCGCTGTAACGCCGCGAAAATGAATCGCAACCAACAATCCACAGGTGCACTGTGCGCGGCGTCACGCGCGCTGCGTTTGCGATGGGCAGAGGCACCCATAGCGGCGGTGTTTGCGCAATCTGTAATCGTTGTTGCTTGCGTACACGCATCCATCCACGCATGGCGTGGATCTACTGCAACAATGTCGGCGTCCACACCGTGCGGATAGGCCAGTAGATCCACGCCATGCGTGGATGGGCCAGTAGATCCACGCCATGCGTGGATGACGTGCAAAAAAAAGGGACGGAGCCTTCGCCCCGTCCCCTGCGCAACGCTCAATAAATCAATGCGTGATGCTCAGGTTTCGCGCAGCGCCGTGGTGATCGGCAGCCGTGCCGCGCGCAGTGCCGGGAACAACCCACCCACCAGGCCGATGCCCAGCGCCCACTTCAACCCACTCCACAGCAGTTCCGGCGATACATGGAACTTGAACACCACCGCGCTGAAGTTGCTGCCGATGGTGGACACGCTGTAGCCGTTGAACAGCAGCCATGCCACCGCGCAGCCAAGCAGTCCGCCGAGCAGGGCCAGCAGCATGGTTTCCAGCATCACCGCAGTCACCACCGGCAGGCCACGGAAGCCGATCGCACGCATGGTGGCGATCTCGCGCGCGCGCGTGGCCACGGCGGCATACATGGTGTTGAGCGCACCAAACACAGCGCCTACGGCCATGATGGTGCCGATCACCTTGCCGAGGATGTCGATCAGCTTGGTCAACCCGCCACCCTGCTTGCTGTAGTAGACGCGGGTGGTTTCCACGTCCAGCTTCAGGCGCGGATCGGCGGCCACGGCGGCCTTGAACTGCTCGAAGCCAGCCTTGCCGTCGGTACGCACGCTGATCGACTGCCAGGCACTGCGCTGGTAGGTGGTGGCCAGCGTGTCGGCGTCGGTCCACAGTTCCGAGTCATGCGCATCGCCGGTAGCGAACACGCCCACGACCGTCCAGGTCTGGTTGCCCAGGGTGAGCGTTTTGCCAACATCCATGTCGCGGAACTGGCTCCTGGCGCCCTGGCCGACTACGATCTCGCGCAGGCCGGCGGCGAACCGGCGGCCTTCGACGATCTTGACCTTGTCATGCACGGCCCACGCCTGCGGGCCGACCCCGCGGAACTGCGCATTGACGTCGGTGCCATCGGCCTTGGACACCAGGTTGACCACCTGCGAAAGTTCCGGCGACAGCAGCGGCCGCCCCTGCGCATCGCGGGTGATGCCGGGCAGGGTGGACAGCGTCGGGACCTGCTCGCGGGTGATGACCGAGTTGGTCTCGGCCTGCGAACCGCCGCGCAGCACGATCGCGGTGGTGTCATCGCCGGTGTTGTTGAGCGTGGCCTGGAAGCCTTCGCCCATCGCCAGCATCGCGACCAGTACGCCGACCACGCCGGCGATGCCGACCACGATCACCGAGGAGGCACCCCAGCGTTGGGGCAGGCTGGCGATGCCGATGCGGGTGGCGGCCAGGGCCAGCCGGCCACTGCGGGTGAGCGCCAGCCACAGCCCCAGCAGCACCGCGATGGCAGCGACGCCGATCCACGGCAGGCTGATCCAAACCACCAGGCCAACGACCAGCAGCAGCACGGTCACCGCGTTCCCCAGCCACTTCTTGAGCTTGTTCATGTCGGTGTCCTCTTCAGCGGCCGGCGAGCGCGTCGACGATCTTCAGGCGCTTGGCGCGCAGTGCGGGCAGCAGCCCGACCACGATGCCGATCACCACGATCAGGACGATGCCCACCAGCCAGGTCGGCGTCGGTACGTGCGGCGGCAGCATGCCCATGCTCTTGGGGCTGATGGCCGGCAGGATCAGCGCCGCCAGGCCCATGCCGATCAGTCCACCGAGGCCGATCAGCAGCACCGATTCGACCATCACCAGGGTCAGCACCGTGCTGTCCTTGAAGCCCAGCGTCTTCAGCGTGGCCAGTTCCGGAACGCGCTCGCGCACCGCCTGGGCCATGGTGTTGCCGGTCAACAGCAGCAGGGTGAAGAACACCGCGCCCATGATCGAGGTGACGATCATGCCGATGTCGGCGAACTGTTTCACGAACGCCTGCTGGAACGCCGATTCGGTCTGGGTCTTGGTTTCGTGGTCGGAGTTGGCCGAGATCGCATCGATGGCCTGCGCCACTCTCGACGACTGCTCCGGGTTGTCCAGCGTCACCGTGTACCAGCTCACCTGGTTCTTGATGTAGTCGTTGGACTCATCGAAGTACTTCCAGTTCATCATCAACTGGCGTTCTTCATTGGCCGCCAGTGCGCGATCCTTCGAGCGGTAGATGCCTTTCAGTTCCAGCGGCCAGTCGTTGCTGCCGCCACGGGGGAAGATGGTGGCCTGCAGCGGGATGGTGTCGCCGATCTTCCAGCCGAACTGCTTGGCCAGCGTCTCGCCGACGATCGCGCCGGTACGGGTCTGCTGCCAGTCCTGCAGCTGCGCCGGGTCGATCTGCAGCTCGCGGTAGACATCGAAGTAGTTGGGCGCCACCGAGAAGTTGGGGAAGAAGTTCTTCGGGTCCTGGTAGATGCCGCCGAACCACATGCCGTAGGTGACATCGCGCACGCCGCTGACCTGGCGGATCTGCGTTTCCAGGCGGATCGGCAGCGACTGGGTGATCGACAGGCGCGAAGCCACCACCAACCGGTTGGCACCTTCCACACTGCCACCGGACGAGAACGCCACGCGCACCGAGTCGAGCATGCCGAACAGCAGGAACGCGGCCACCACCGACAGCAGGGTCAACAGGGTGCGGGTGCGGCTGCGGAACAGCTGCGCCCAGACCAACGAGAAGTATTTCATCGCTGTGGCCTCCGTCAGTGGGCCAGCGGCGCGTCGGCCAGCTCGCCCTTGTCCAGGTGCACCGTGTGGGTGGCGTACTCGGCGGCCTTCGGGTCATGGGTGACCATGATGATGGTCTTGCCGTGTTCGCGGTTGAGCTGCTGCAGCAGGCCGAGGATCTCTTCGGCGGACTGGCGGTCAAGATCGCCGGTAGGTTCGTCGCAGATCAGGAAGGTCGGGTCGGAGACGATCGCGCGGGCGATCGCCACGCGCTGCTGCTGGCCGCCGGACAGTTCGTTGGGACGATGGCTGCGGCGGTCGGCCAGGCCGACCAGGGTCAGCGCGATCTCGGCATTGCGCTTGCGCTGCGCCGCGCTGAGGTGGGTCAGCAGCAACGGCAGTTCCACGTTCTTCTGCGCGGTCAGCATCGGCATCAGGTTGTAGAACTGGAACACGAAGCCGACATGGTGGCTGCGCCACGTCGACAGCTGGCCGCCGCTCATCTGGTCAATGCGCTCGCCTTCGATGCTGATCTCGCCGCCGGTGGGGTTGTCCAGGCCGCCGATCAGGTTGAGCAGGGTGGTCTTGCCGGAACCGGACGGGCCCATCAGCGCGACGAAATCGCCACTGGCGATATCCAGGTCGATGCCGTGCAGCACCTGTACCTTTTCGGGGCCACGCTGGTAGGTCTTGGTGATGTTGCGCAGTGAAACCAGGGTCGACATGGGTGGTTCTCCACGAAAGGCGGGAAACGGGGATGCGTCCCGGCCAACGGCCGGCACGCGTCGAACAGTGGTGCTTTCCAGCGGTACTGCCGGTGGCGCCATGCGGGCGCCGGGCCGTTACTGCGCTTGCTTCTGCTTGACCCTGGTGCCGTCGCGCAGGGTGTCCGGCGGGTTGACCACCACCGACTCCCCTGCGCTCACGCCCTTGAGGATCTGGCGGTCCTTGCCCATCGCCTGGCCCGCCTCGACCGTGCGTTGCTGCACACGGTTGTCATCGCCCAGTGCGAAGGCCACCGACGCGCCCTCACGCTCGACCACCGCAGTGGCCGGAACGCGCACGCCCTGCGGCTTGGCTTCGGTCTGCGGCTTGGCCTGTTCCAGGAAGCTGACCCGCACGCCCATCTCCGGCACGATGCGCGGGTCTTTCACCTTCAGTGCCACCCGCACCTTCACCGTGGCCTTGCCGCGGTCAGCGGTGGGAACGATGGCGATCACCTCGGCCGGGATCTTCCAGTCGGGGTAGGCGTTGAGCGTGGCTTCCACCGGCATCTTCGGCTGCACGCGGCCGATGAAGGCTTCGCCGACCTCGACTTCGATCTCCAGCGATTCCATGTCGACGATGGTGCCGATGCCGGTACGGGTGAAGCCACCACCGGCGGACAGCGGCGAGACGATTTCGCCGGGCTGCGCGGCCTTGGCGGTGACCACGCCGGAGAACGGCGCGCGCACGATGTTGTTGTCCACGCCAAGGTCGGCGATGGACAGCTGATCGTTGGCAACCTTGACGTTGCGTCGTGCGGTTTCCAGCTGCGCACGCAGGCTGTCACGCTGGGCCACGGCCTGGTCGTACTGCGAACGCGAGACCAGCTGCTGGCCGACCAGCGCCTGCAGGCGGCTGGCTTCAGCGGCGGCCTGCTTCTGCTGGGCTTCCAGGCCGACCACCTGGCTGCGTGCGGCCTGCAGCTGCGAGGCGTACAGGTTGCGCTGCGCGTCGGCATCGATCGGGTCCAGGGTGGCCATGATCTGCCCCTGTTCCACCCGCATGCCTTCTTCGATCATCACCTCGCGCACCTTGCCGGTGATCTTGGCCGACACCGTGGCCATGCGCCGGGCGACCACGTAGCCGCTGGCGTCGAGCACCGAGCTGCTGGCGCTGCCCTGCTGGATGGCCACCGCCGGCGCGGTGTCCACTTCCACGGTGGGCGCGCGGCCGAACAGTGCGAATGCACCACCGGCCAGCAGCACGATGATCACGGCCACGGCGATCCACAGCCAGCGGCGGCCACCACTGCCGCCACTGGAGGCGGGCGGCGGCGACTTGCGGTCGATACGGAGTTCCTTCAACAGCTCGGCAGAAGCGTTCATTCGTTCCATCACAGGCGTTCGGGCGGGTGTGACCGGAAGGGCAGGCAGCGGCGGTTCCGGCGGTGGAGCGTGCGGCACAGCATGAAGGCAGGTGCATCGGCGATGGCAGTGACAGCTGTCATCCGATGTCATTGACGGCGGCAACTGCGAAATGTGACCACGGCGGCACAGGATGGCAACGTCCCCGCTACCGGTACCGCCCATGGATACGATCGCTCCGTCGCTGGCCCGCCTGCAGCAGGTGCAGGTGCGTTACCGCGACCATACCGCCCTGCACGGCATCGACCTGCAGGTGCGCGCTGGCCAGGTACTGGCCCTGCTGGGCCGCAACGGTGCCGGCAAGAGTACCGCGATCAGCGTGCTGTTGGGCCTGCGCCGTGCCGACGCCGGCCAGGTCGAGCTGCTGGGCGGTGATCCGCAGCAGCGCGATCAGCGGCTCGGCCTCGGCGTGATGCTGCAGAGCACCAGCCTGCCGCCGATGCTGCAGGTGGATGAACTGGTGGCGCAGGCGTGTCGGCGCCTGCGCCGGGTCGGCTGAACTGGCATGATCGGCAGCGATCGTCCCCGCCTGGAATCTTCCGTGCCACCGAGCTGGCTTGCGTCCCTGCTGCGCCCTGCCCCGGATTCGGCGGTGGCCGAACTGCTGCGGCGTGGCAAGTCGCCCTGGAGTGGTGCGATCCACCTGCTGTGGTCGGTCTGGATCTTCCTTACCCCGGTGCTCGGGAATGGCTTCACGCTGCGCTGGTTGTTGCTGACGCTGGCCAGCTATCCGTTGTTCCTGCTGTTCTATGCCAGGGTGATGCTGGCGCCACGGCACCACGCCTGGCGCTACGCCCTGGGCATGATTGCGATGGCCCTGGTGCTGCTGCCGTGGTATCCGTCGGGACTGAGCTACTTCGTGTTCGGCTGCGTGATGATCCGCATGAGCAGCCGCGGCGGCTGGTGGGTGTACCTGTTGCAGCTCACTGGCCTGAATCTCCTGTTCTGCAGCACCGCGCTCTACTTCGGTTATCCGTGGCAGGCCATGGTGTGGATGCCGGCGGTGTCGTTCATTGTCGGGCTGGTGGTCAACGTGGAGGCCTTGAGCCATCAGCGCGACGTTGCCCTGCAGCTGTCCCAGGACGAGGTGCGGCGCCTGGCGACCACCGCCGAGCGCGAGCGCATCGGCCGTGATCTGCATGACCTGCTGGGGCATACGCTGTCATTGATCACGCTGAAGCTGGAACTGGCGCGCAAGCTGTACGACCGCGATGACGCGCGTGCCCGGCAGGAAATCGGCGAGGCCGAGGACATTGCCCGCGAGGCGCTGGCGCAGGTACGCAGTGCGGTCACCGGCATCCGCGCCAGCGACCTGGCCGGCGAACTGGCCTCGGCACGCCTGCTGCTGGAATGCCAACAGGTACACCTGCAGTACATGCCGCCGCCACCGATGCCAGTGGAGGTAGAGCGTGGGCTGGCACTGGTGCTGCGCGAGGCGGCGACCAACATCGTGCGCCACGCGCAGGCGACCCGGGTGCAGGTGGATTTCATGCTTGAGGACCGACAGTTGGTGATGCAGATACGTGATGACGGCCGTGGTGGCGTGCAGGCCGAGGGCAACGGACTGTGTGGCATGCGTGAGCGCGCAGCGGCGCTGGGTGGCCAGTTGACGCTGCAGTCGCCGCGCGGGGAAGGCACGCTGCTGACCGTGCGCGTGCCCCTGGTGGCCGCGACTACGCCGCTGTCGCCGGCATCGCTGGCACAGGGAGACGCGGCATGATCCGCATATTGCTGGCCGAGGATCAGGCGATGGTGCGTGGCGCATTGTCGGCGTTGCTGGGCCTGGAACCGGATATCGAGGTACTGGGCAGTGCTGCCGACGGCGAAGCCGCCTGGCGCATGCTGCAGCAGCTGCAGCCGGACATCCTGGTCACCGACATTGAGATGCCGGGGCTGAGCGGGCTGGAACTGGCCCAGCGCATCGCCCGCCATGAACTGCCGATCAAGGTGGTGATCGTGACCACCTTCGCCCGTGCCGGTTTCCTGCGTCGCGCATTGGAAGCGGGCGTACTGGGCTATCTGCTGAAAGATGCACCGGCCGAGAACCTGGCCGAGGCACTGCGCAAGGTGAAGCAGGGCATCCGTGCGATCGATCCGCAGCTGGCGCTGGATGCGTGGTCGCAGGCCGACCCGCTGACCGATCGCGAGCGCCGGGTGCTGCGCCTGGCGGGCGAGGGCCGCACCGCCAGCGAGATCGCCGAGCAGCTGGGGCTGTCGCACGGCACGGTGCGCAATTACCTGTCCGAATGCATCGGCAAGCTGGGCGTGGCCAACCGGATCGAGGCGTACCGGCTGGCGCGGCAGAAGGGGTGGTTGTAGCGGGGCGTCACTTTTCTTTTCGCGTGAAAAGAAAAGTAACCAAAAGAAACACGCCGCCGGCCGCGAGCCGGTGCTGCGCACCGGTACCCTGCGCTTCTCGGTGAATCAGGGGACGGCGCCGAACTCGCTGCGCTCAGACATCGGCGCCTCTACGCCCCTGCTTCCCCTGCGATGCTCGGCTCGCTATAAGGCGGACCCAACGTCAAACGCCACACCTGCACCCAGTAGATCCACGCCATGCGTGGATGCTCTTCGCTTTGCTTTTCCAATCCGCCTTCAAGCGAGCCGAGCACCGCAGGTCCGGCGAGGGCGAAGAGGCGCGGGTGTCTGAGCGCAGCGAGTTCCGCGCCGTCCCCTGATTCACCGAGAAGCGCAGGGTACCGGTGCGCAGCACCGGCTCGCGGCCGGCGGCGTGTTTCTTTTGGTTACTTTTCTTTTCGCGCGAAAAGAAAAGTGACACCCCTCCGCAGTCGCGGAAAAGGGCAGCCGGGAACCCCCGGCGAACCCATTCAATCCTTCCCGCGTGCCATCGCCTGGAACACGCCATCGCGGCGCACCCACAGGTGGAACAGCGCCGCACCCACGTGCATCAGCACCGTGGCGAACAACACGTATGCCAGCAGGCTGTGCGCATTGCGCAGCGCGGCGTACAGCGCTGGCGTGTGCGGCACGATCGGCGGCAGGTGCAGGCCACCGCCCAGCACGATCGGGTAGCCGCCGGCCGACAGCATCGCCCAGCCGATCAGCGGCATCGCCAGCATCAACGCGTACAGCATCCAGTGCGAAGCCTTCGCCGCCAGCACCTGCCAGGCGGGAAGATCCGCTGGCAGCGGCGGTGGGCGATGGCGCAGGCGGTTGTACAGGCGCAGCACCGCCAGCAGCAGGATGGCGATACCCAGCGGCCGGTGCAAGTCGATCAGCATGGGGCGCAGGTGCAGCGAGGCGACCATGGTCACGCCGATGAACAGCATGGCGATGATCATCAGCGCCATGGACCAGTGCAGCACCCGGGCGAGCAGGTTGAAGTGGCCGTTGCCGGTACTCATCGTGCTTCCCCCTTCGTCTGTGCCGCCGCACCGCTGGCGCGCTCGCGCTCGCGGCGGTTGAACGACTGCGAATACACCGCCGAGCGCGCAGCCAGGATCGGGTCGTCGCTGCCGCGCACGCCGCTGGGCACGATCAGCGGATCGAAGTTGAGCTGGCCACAGGCGCCTTCTTCCTGCGACTGCATGCGGTCGAGGCTGAGCACGCCGGCCACCACCTGTTCGCGTGATTCCGGCCACGGCACCGAGGGATCATCAATGGCATCGCCCGGCGCGGCCAGGCTGACCACCAGGTTCCAGCGCACCGGGCCGGTGGCCAGGCGCTGCTGCAGTTCCTGGCTGAGGAAATCGACATTGGCCTGCTTGCGTACCTCTGCATCCATCTCCACCAGCGGCGCCTGCGGCTGCCAGCGCCAGCGCACCGCGCGTTTCTGCCCCTGCGCGTTGGTGAACCAGAAACTGTTGACGCTGTTGAAGGTGGTGTTGGCCCAGCTGCTGGTCCACGGTGCGCTCTTGGCCCACTGCTGGAAGGCCTGTGCGCTGGGGTACCTGGCCAGCACGGCCGCCATCTTCTGCGGGTCGGGCTTGCCGGTGGCCGGATCCGGAATCTGCGCGCGGGTCTGCTCGTAGAACGCCTCGGCGGTGGGCACGGCGAAGAACGGGAAGCTGTTCATCGCCATCCGCCATTCCTGCCCGTCATCGCCCACCAGCTGTACGGCGATGCTGCGCACGCGCGCGCTGCCATCGGCGCCGTGCGGATCGCCGCCGCCGATCGACAGCCGGCCCAGCACCGGAACCTTCGCCTGCGAGAACACCCGTGCGCTGGACAGCGTGGGCGCCTGTGCGCTGGGTTCGAACCAGCCGCTCACGCACACGCCTTTGCTGTGCGCGCGGCGGAAGCCGGGATGCGCAGGGCCGGTGGCCTCGATGGTGTCGGTGAAGCGCTGTGCGGTCAGCCGGTCGCGGCCGATCCAACCGGCCAGCCAGGCGAAGGCGAGGGCAACGATGCCCAGGATCAGTGCGATCAGCGCGATCCAGGGCAAGGGCGAATGCCGGCGCGGCGCGCCCGGCTCCTGGCCGGCGCGGGTGTAGCGGAAGAGCGACATGGTCGGAGTCCTGCCTTCACGGATGTGTGGGTGGGCGACCACACCATCCTCGCAGAACCCGGCCGGGGCCGAAATTCAATTTTTCGTCAGATTTGCAGGGTGATGCAGTGCCGACCAAGGTCGGCACCCACCGGCATGGGTAGCGCCGGGCCATGCCCGGCGGCTCCATCAGCCGTAACGTGCCTTCAGCATCGTCCAGGCCGAACGCAGGGCCAGGGCTTCGCCACCGGCCGGGCGGCCCGGGCGCTCGCCATCGTTCCAGGCATACACGTCCAGATGTGCCCAGCGCTGTCCGTCTTCCAGGAAGCGTTCCAGGTACAGCGCGGCGGTGACCGAGCCGGCCATACGCGAACCGGCGTTGGCCAGGTCGGCGATGCCGCTGCTCAGGTAACGCAGGTACGGGCGCCACAACGGCATGCGCCACACCGGGTCACGGGTGGCGTCGCCAGCCTGCAGCCACTGCTGGGCGAGCGCGTCATCGTTGCTGAACAGCGCCGGCAGGTCCGGGCCCAGCGCGATGCGTGCCGCGCCGGTCAGCGTGGCGAAGTCCAGCACCAGGTCCGGCTTCTGCTCACCGGCGAACGTCAGCGCGTCGCACAGGATCACCCGGCCTTCGGCATCGGTGTTGTCGATCTCCACGCTCAGGCCCTTGCGGGTGGCGATCACTTCGCCCGGACGGAAGGCATCCGGGCCGATCGCATTTTCCACCGCCGGTACCAGCAGGGTCAGGCGCACCGGCAGCTGCTGGGCCATCACCAGCCCGGCCAGGGCCAGCGCGTGTGCGGCGCCGCCCATGTCCTTCTTCATGTTGCGCATGCCATCGGCCGGCTTGATGTCCAGGCCGCCGGTATCGAAGCACACGCCCTTGCCGACCAGTGCCAGCGCCGGGTCGGTCTCCTTGCCCCAGCGCAGCACGATCAGCCGCGGCGCACGGTGCGAGGCACGGCCCACCGCATGGATGGCCGGGAAGTTCTGCGCCAGCAGTTCGTCGCCGGTGATGGCTTCCACCTGCGCGCCATGCGCTTCAGCCAGGGCACGCGCGGCGTCTTCCAGCTGCTGCGGGCCCATGTCTTCGGTCGGCGTGTTGACCCAGTCACGCACGCGCAGGCTGGCGGCGATCAGGTCGGCCACTTCGCCGGTCGGTGCAGCCACCAACTGGGCCGGCGCGCGGTTGCGCTTGCGGTAGCGGTCGAAGCGGTAGCTGCCCAGGCCCCAGCCCAGCTGCAGCAGCGCCTGCTCGGCGGCCGGCAGTTCGCTGGCCAGCTGCCACACGCTGCCTTCCGGCAGTGCATGCGGTGCGTGGGCGTAGCTGTAGGCGTCGGCACGATCACCGACGCCGATCACCGCGCCAGCCAGGCCATCGGCGCCGGGCAGCAGCGCAACCGAATGCGCGCCCGCAGTGAAGCCCTGCGACTTCAACCACGCCTGGGTGGCAGCAGATTGGCTGTTCTTCCACGCCTCGAACTGGCTGCGGTCCAGCACGTGCAGCGGCAGTGCGGCGGTGGTGTCGGCGGTGAAGCCAGTGATCTCGCTCATGCGTCAGGTACTCCGGGATGCGTCAGCGTCGGCGGCGTCGAGGTTGGCATCGAGCCAATCGGCCAGGCCGGTGAGGGTGTCGAACTGCAGGTCAGGCTGCAGCTGCGGATGGTTCCAGGTGGCCGCTTCGCGGTTGATCCAGCAGCCGCGCAGGCCGGCAGCCATCGCGCCGGCCACGTCCATCTCGACGTGGTCGCCCACGTGCAGCACCTGCGCCGGGGCGACGCCCAGGCGGTCGCAGGCAGCGTGGAAAATGCTCGCTTCCGGCTTGGCTGCGCCATGCTCGCGCGCGCCCAGCTGGAAGCTGAAGTGATGGGCCAGGCCGATCCGTTCCAGATCGGCATTGCCGTTGCTCAACGCGGCCACCGGCACCCGCGCGGCGATACGCGCCAGTGCGTCGAGTGCATCGGGGTAGCACTCCACCTGGTTGCGCGCGGCGTAGAACACTTCATACGCCGGCTCCAGAAGATCCAGGCTGGCGCCACTGTTTTCCAGCGCCTCCTGGATCGTCAGCCGGCGCAGCGCGCTCAGGTCGAAATGCAGGTGGGGGTTGTCGCGGAACGAGCGCTCGCGCAGTTCGCGCATGGCCGCCACCGGATACATCGCGGCGGTGGCGGGGCTGTGTTCGCGCATCCAGTCGAACAGGACCTGGTCGATGCGGGCGCCGATCGGAGCGAACGGCCACAGCGTATCGTCGAGGTCGAGGGTGATGGCAAGGACAGGGAATTTCACCCCGCCATTCTACGCCTGCCCGCGCGGGCTTTCATGCGCGCGGCGGGCAGGCGCTGCCGCCATCAGTGGCTGCGCAGGTCGTAGGAGCAGTACAGGACGGTCTGGCCATCGACGCGATCGACGCTCAGGTCATGCCTGCCCACTTCGCGCCGGTAGCCACCGGCCACCGGCGGCGGCATCTTCGCCAAGGCAGCGACCTTGCTGATTTCCGCGCTGCCGAAGTACGCCGTGTAACTGTCCACGCCATCCTCGCCGCTGGAGCCGTCGTAGGAGGTCACATGGGTCACCGGCAGGCCAAGCACCATCAGCGGCGAGGCCAGTGTGTAGCCGTCGTCGTACTCGTCCCTGATCTTGGCCCCGGCGGGCATCAGCACCTTGGCCATGGCATCGAACTGTCCGGGCGTGAGATGGCGCTGGCAGGTGATGGCCTCCACCAGCTGGGTGCGGGCCACTTCCGCACTGGGTGGGGCCGCGGCGAAGGCGGGGGCGGCCAGGCAGGTCAGGGCGAGGCATCGACGCGCGAAAGAGAACATGGGGAGGGTTCCATCCTGGGAAAAAGCGGGCGCATATTCTGCCAGCCTTCGCCGTCCCACCGTTCCTCTCCCCGCACGCCCGTCGATGGAGCGCGCCTCACTCCAGCAGCCGCGCCCAGCCGTGCATGCCGTCCAGCCGCGCCAGCACCAGCTTGATGCAGACCAGCAGCGGCACCGCCAGCAGCAGGCCGATCATGCCCCAGGCCCAGCCGAACACCATCAGCGCCAGGATCAGCACCAGCGGTGACAGTTTCATCTGCCGACCAAGCACGATCGGCGTCACCAGCTGCCCTTCCAGGGTATGCAGGGCCAGGTAGGCGGCCGCAGGCAGCAGTGCCTGCAGCGGGTCGCGGAACTCGACAAAGCCCATCAGCAGCATCAATGCGACGCCGAGCAGCGGGCCGACATAGGGCGCGAAATTCAGCAGCGCCGCCACGGTTCCCCACAGCAGCGCCTCCTGCAGGCCGATGCCCAGCAGCATCAGCACCCCGGCCAACAGCAGGCCGACCACCGTGTTGATCACGCTGATGGTCAATACGTAGCGCGACACCTCATGCTCGATCGAGCGCAGGATGTCACTGGTGAAACGCTGCTGCTGCCGGTTCGGGAACAGGGCGATCGCTGCACGCTGCAGGCTCTGGCCGTAGATCATGAAGAACAGCGTCAGCAGCACGACGGCCAGCACCGAGGCGGCCAGCCGCGGCGCACGGGTGAGCATCCGGTAGGGGTCGTCCAGCTGGGTGCGGATCACCTGCACCTTGCGGTTGCCGTCGCCGCCGGCCACGCGCGCGAAATTCTCTGCGGCCTGGTTGGCCTGCTGCACCGGCTTGGTCAGGTCCTGCACCTGGCGCGCAACCTTGCGCAGCTGCTGCGGTGCTTCCTGTGCCCAGTCCATCGCCGGGCCGATCAGCTGCACAGCCAACGCACCGGTCACGCCCAAGCCGGCGCCCAGCACCAGCAGGGCGCCGAGCGCGCGCGGAATCCACAGCTTCTGCAGCAGGCGCAGGATGGGGTTGCCGACCAGGGCGAAGAACATCGCCAGCAGGACCGGCAGGATGATGTCCTGCGCCGCCCACAGGGTGAACGCCACGGCCAGGGTCGCCAGGATCACCAGCGACATCGGGCCACGTGGGCGCGAGGGCGGCGGCAGGGGTGCGGACTCGTCCGGCGCAGACGACGACGGGGACAACAGGGACTCGCTCATCGACGCACCGACCAGAAAGAGAAGCCCATTATCGGCCCGCCGCGATCAACGCGGCGGGTAAGGTTCGTCAACGTTCGGACATCTCGGTCGCCGCTTCGGCCGGACGGGGCTCACGCAGCTCGGGCTCGGCCACCGGGCGTGCTGCCGGTCGTGCTGCGGCGGCGGGGGGCGGCCCGGCCGCTTCATCCACCTGGTCGGCGGCATCGTCTGCGGTTTCCGCCGCCTGCGCCGCCACCACCGAAGCAAACGCGGCCTGGGCGCTGGCGAACAGGCTGGACACCGAACCGACCATCTGCAGCCAACGCGCTCCGTTGACCTTGCCCGGAACCTCCAGCTTGCCGGCGATGAACCCGCCGGCCAGACCCACCACCACGATGCGCAGTGGCGACCAGCCCTGTCGCCAGACCTGGCTGAGCACGTTCCAGTGGTCCTGGGTCTCGCCGAGGCGCACGGCCATCACCTGTTCGCAACGTTTCACACGCCGCTGCAGTGCACCGAACTTCATGGCTTGCCCTCCGGGATCTGCACGCCTGCATCGGGATCATCATCGGTGGGCTCATCGAACAGGCCCAACCGGGACAACTGACGCCGGGTGGCGTGCATGCCGGTGTGGTGGAAGAAGTAGGAAACGCGCCAGATCGCATAGCCGGTGACGGCCAGGCTCAGCAGCGAGGTGATCAGCAGGGCCTGCAGCCAGCTCAGGCCGAAGCTCTGCAGCAGGGCGATGAGGGTGGCGGCCAGCAACAGCCAGGCCGACGCACCGAACACGATGGCGACGCCGGCCCAGGCCAATGCGCGGCCGAACGCGCTGCGCGCCAGCGCGAAGTCCGCCGACGCCAACCGGCGCAGCGAACGCAGTGAGTGCTTGGCCGAATCGGCAGTCGCCCGGCCGGCTGCGCCGACCTGGCGGATGCTTTCGTCCAACGGCGGCGTGGCCGCCGGATCAGGACGTTGCGTGGTGTCTTCGCTCACGCCGCAGCTTACTTGTCGCTGCCGCGGGCCAGCTTGGCGATGATCCAGCCGGTAGCGAAGGCCACGCCGAACGAGGCCAGCGGACGTTCGCGGATCAGCTCAGCAGCGCTGTCGATCAGGTCCTTGCCCTTGTCCATCAGCGCGTCGACCTGTTCCTTGGCGGCGGCACCACCGAACTCGGCAGCAGCCAGGCCCGACAGCGCGCTGTCGGAAAGTTCAGCCTTGACGTTGGCCTTGCCGATGCGCAGTTCATCGGTCGCGGCGCCGGTAGCGCCCTTGATCGCACCGCCGGCAGCGCTGGCGGCCTGCTTCAGGTGGGAACCGGCTTCACCCAGGTGGTCCTTCAGGTTCTCGGTATTGGTGGGGCTCATCGAATCACTCCTGTTGCGATGGGGGAACGGGTGATCGGCGCTTGGCCGACCTGGACGTACAGCAATAGCATCACGTGGGTATAGGGGGCGTTACGGCCAGGCGATCAGCGCATCACCAACTGGCCCTGCTGCTGGCCATTGTTGCGCAACACGCGCAGCACCAGGGTGGGCGGGCGCTGCTGGAAATTGGCGCGCCAGCTGGCCAGGTCGGCGAACTCGCCCACCGTGGCGTCGGTGATGATGTCGCCCTGCTGCAGGCCATTGGTCGCGGCGCGGCTGCCGCGCTTGACCTCGCTGACCAGCACGCCGCCCACGCCAGACTGACGCAGCGATTCGGGCAGGTCGACGAAGCTGGCACCGGTCAGGCGCGGGTCCAGGCTCTCGCCGCTGACCACGCGCGCCTGTTCCTTCAGCGTTGCCTTGATCTGCAGCGGCTTGCCTTCGCGGCGAACGTCCAGGGTCAGCACGCTGCCCACCGCCGCCAGGCCTTCCACGTTGTGCAGTGCTTCGGCACTGTCCACGCGCTGGCCGTTGGCCGATACCACCACGTCGCCCGGCTTCAGTCCTGCGGCGGCACCGGCCGAACCGGCCAGCACGCGGGTTACCAGGGCGCCGCGGGTTTCGCCCAGGCCCAGGCCCTGCGCGATCTGCGCGCTCAGGTTCTGGCTTTCGATGCCCAGCGTGCCGCGCACCACCACACCATGCTTGACCAGCTGGTCGACCACGCTGCGGGCCAGGTTCGATGGAATCGCCAGGCCCAGGCCGATGTTGCCGGCCATGCTGCCCTGCGGGTTGAAGCTGGCGGTGTTGATGCCCACCAGCTGGCCCTGCAGGTTGACCAGCGCGCCTCCGGAATTACCCGGGTTGATCGATGCATCGGTCTGGATGAAGTTCTGGTAGCCCAGCCCGCGGATGCCACTGCGGCCCACCGCCGAGACGATGCCCGAGGTGACCGTCTGGCTGAAACCGAACGGATTGCCGATGGCGACCACGAAGTCGCCCACCCGCAGCTGGTCGCTGTTGCCCAGCTTGATGTCGGTCAGGTTCTGCGCCGGAATGCGGATCAGCGCGATGTCGGTGTCGCGGTCCGAGCCGAGGAACTCGGCCTTCACCGTGCGCCCGTCGGCCAGTGTCACCTGCACGTCATCAGCGTTGTCGATGACGTGGTGGTTGGTCAGCACCAGGCCTTCGGTGGCATCGATGATGACGCCCGAACCGAGTGACTCGTTGATCCGCTCCTGCGGGATGTCCGGGAACAGGCGGCGGAAGAACGGGTCGTTGAAGAACGGGTTGCGTACCCGCACCACCTGCTTGGTGTTGACGCTGACCACCGCCGGCATCGCCTTTTCCAGCATCGGTGCAAGCGAAGGAACCGCCTGCCCGGCGACTGCGGCCGGCAGCGCTGCGGAGGTGGGCAGTACCGCCGGCAGCGGAGCGGCATCGGCACGGTTGTCCAGGTGCGCATTGAGGCCGGTGGCAACGAAGCCGCCGAAGGCAGCGGCGATTGCGAGCGTAAGCAGGGTGGGAAGCGGTCGCATGGGAGTCGGTTCGCAGGCTGAGGTTGGGGCCGTTGACGCATACGGTAGAACAAGCTGAATGAGTGTGTCGCGATCTGGATAAATGCCCCATGAAAATCCGACCCTCACCGCAGGCGCCGGAAAGCTGACGCGCGCACCACAACGCTGTTCGCGACAGCCGCGAGCGAGTGCCGCAAGGCACGCCGGCAGCGCCCTGATACACCGCGACACTTGCGCAGTTCCGCGCATCCCGACCTTGCGATGACGCTCAGTGCTGCGCGGATGTGTGGCTGCTGCCAGTGCCTGCATCGGCACGCCAGCAGCAGGCAGGCTGCGCAGCACACTGCTTAAAAAAAGGGATTTCCTGACTGCGGGGCACGTCCGCCGCCGCTATCGCTTACTCCAGTTGCGTCGCACCGGATGCGATTGGCCGGCCGTGCCCGTTCCACGATAGCCATTGTCGGTATAGCATCGCCCCGTTTTGACAATCCAGGCCCCCAGGAGGGCAACATGAGCAACGGTAATGGTGTGTCGGTCGTGACCGACGCCGTCGAGAACGTGAAAGAAACCGCCACCAACGTCGGCGAGACCATCGCCCACGCCGCCGAAGACGCAGTGAAGTCGGTCAAGAAGACCGTCAAGCGCGCCCGCAAGGCTGCCACCACCCGCGTCGCCAAGGCCAAGAAGGTCGTGGCCAAGGTCGAGAAGACCGTTGCCAAGAAGGCCGAGAAGGCTGCCAAGTCGGTCGGCAAGACCGTTGCCAACGCCAAGAAGAAGCTGGAAGCGGCCAAGAAGAACGCCAAGGCCGAAGCGGCTGCCCTGAAGAAGGAAGTGGCCAAGAAGAAGGCGGCTGCCGGCAAGACCGTGACCAAGAAGGCTGCTGCTGCCAAGAAGACCACCAAGGCTGCCGGCAAGAAGGTCGCTACCGTGAAGAAGGCCGCCACCAAGAAGGTTGCGACTGCCAAGAAGGCTGTGGCCAAGAAGACCGCTGCTGCCAAGAAGGTTGTCGGCAAGAAGGTCGCTACCGCCAAGAAGGCTGTGGCCAAGAAGACCGTGGCCGCCAAGAAGGTCGTCGGCAAGAAGGTCGCTACCGCCAAGAAGGCTGCGGCCAAGAAGACCGTCGCTGCCAAGAAGGTCGTCGGCAAGAAGACTGTCGCTGCCAAGAAGGTCGTCGGCAAGAAGACCGTCGCTGCCAAGAAGGTCGTCGGCAAGAAGACCGCCGCTGCCAAGAAGGTCGTCGGCAAGAAGACCGCCACTGCCAAGAAGGTTGTCGGCAAGAAGACCGCTGCTGCCAAGAAGGTTGTCGGCAAGAAGGTCGCGGCTACCCGCAAGACGGTCGCCAAGAAGGCTGCACCGCTGAAGAAGGCCGTGGCCAAGAAGGCTCCGGCCAAGAAGGCCGTGCGCAAGGCTGCCAAGCGCAAGTAATCGCGCGTGGTTTGAAGGCCCTTCCGCTCATCGGGCGGGAGGGCCTTCTGCGTTTTCGGGGGGGGGACTGATCATTGCCTGGCGTGGATCTGCGGCAGCAGCCTGGGGCAAGATGAAGGTCTTCCGCAGGAGCCCTGACCATGCGCGGCATCGATTTCAGTTCCTGGCAGGGCGTGCTGTCCACCCTGGCCGGGTTGGTCCTGATCACCCTGCTCGGCGTGGGCATCCGCCTGCTGGTGATGCAGACCCTGCAGCAGCGCCGCGAACGAGAGAACCGGCAGATCAATGAGCGGCTGCGTACCTTGATGGCGGCCTACAAGACGCTGGGCGGCTCCTTCACCGGTGAGCTGGGGGTCGATCCAACCCACCTGCGCGACCTGCGCCAGCGGGCCCACGAAGAAGGCATCGCCGAGCCGGGCTCGGATCGGGCCCGGCGCATCCGCGATGCGGTCGAAGCGGCCTTGTCGGACATCCTGCTGCTGGGCACCGACGAGCAGGTACGGCTGGCCGCGCGCGCTGCCAGTGAACTGGCACAGGGGCGTGCGGTGCACACACACGAACTGGTGATCTCGCTGCGCGACTTCGTCCGCGAGGCGCTGGACCTTGCGCCGGTACCGGCCGACCTGGAGATCCCGCGCCAGGGGCCTACCCGCCCTGCGGGCAGCGGTGGCGGAAGTGGCAAGGGCCGCAACGAGGGCGACGCCAAGAGCGGTCGCACCGGTGGAGGTGGCGGCGGTGGCGGCGGCGGCGGCATGGGTGCCGGAATGGGCGGGCTGGGTGTTGGTGCCGGTGCTGCGCTGGGTGCCGGCCACGCGGCCGGTGAGGATGAAGCGGGCGCCCACTGAGGACGCCCGCCCGGGTCAGCGCTTGAGTTCGAAGATCGGATCGAATCCGCCGTAGATCATCCGTGCACCGTCGAACGGCATGGGATTCTTCGACGGGTCCAACCGCGGGTCTTCCATCATTTTCTGCATGCCTGCATCGCGGGTGGCCTTGTCCGGCCACTCGATCCAGGAAAACACCACGGTCTCCTCCGCCGTGGCTTTCACCGCGCCGAAGAAGTCGGTGGTCTTGCCGTGTGGCACGTCATCGCCCCAGCACTCGACCACGCGCAGCGCGCCGTGTTCGAGGAACACCACGTCGCCGCTGCGCGCGTGGGCGAGGAACTTCTCCTTGTTGGCGGTCGGCACCGCCAGGACGAAACCATCGATGTAGCTCATCGCTTGCCTCCGGAATGGACCGTGCCAGGTGCACGGCCTTCATTGAGTCGACGCTTCAGGGCGCGGCAAATCGACATCGATTGCCGCGCCATTGAATTGAAGCGCGTGCGCGTACCGCGCGCGTATGCCTGAGCCTTGCTGA
Organism: Stenotrophomonas sp. FW305-C-20-S1; assembly: GCF_058783335.1. Classification (NCBI taxonomy): domain Bacteria; kingdom Pseudomonadati; phylum Pseudomonadota; class Gammaproteobacteria; order Lysobacterales; family Lysobacteraceae; genus Stenotrophomonas; species Stenotrophomonas sp. FW305-C-20-S1. The sequence goes on from NZ_JBYTEK010000007.1 coordinate 124,145, forward strand.
ATCAATGCAAAAAATTCAGCAATGCGAAGACCGCTGTTTTCAGGGAGCGTTGTGGCGAATAACGGAGAATTTACATTCCCGATGCGATGGCGCCCTGGCGCTGCTGCACACCATAAGAAAGTAAAGGTGTACCCCCATGAAGAATTCGCTGATTGCTCTGGCTCTGGCCTCTGCCCTGCCGTTCACCGCTTCGGCCGCCGAGAACCTGTCCTACAACTACGCCGAGGCTGACTACGCCAAGACCGACGTTGACGGCATCAAGGCTGATGGCTGGGGCGTGAAGGGTTCCTACGGCTTCCTGCCGAACTTCCACGCTTTCGGCGAGTACAGCCGCCAGGAAGTCGACCACACCAACATCAAGGTTGACCAGTGGAAGGTCGGTGCCGGCTACAACGTCGAAATCGCTCCGTCGACCGACTTCGTTGCCCGCGTCGCCTACCAGAAGTTCGACCAGAAGCACGGCCTGGATTTCAACGGCTACAGCGCTGAAGCCGGTATCCGTACCGCGTTCGGTGCCCACGCTGAGGTCTACGGCCTGGTCGGTTACGAAGACTATTCGAAGAAGCACGGCGTCGACATCGACAGCCAGTGGTACGGCCGTCTGGGTGGTCAGGTCAAGCTGAACCAGAACTGGGGCCTGAACGGCGAGCTGAAGATGAACCGCCACGGCGACAAGGAATACACCGTCGGCCCGCGCTTCAGCTGGTAATTGCATCTACGGCGCGCCCGCGCGCTGTTCGTGCTGAAACAGGCCCGGCATTGCCGGGCCTGTTGCGTTGTGGGGAATCAGAACGGAGTCTGACTGCGATGCGCGGCGTCATGTTGCATTGCAATGAATTGGATTCCGCCACCGCCAGTGGCGGCCTACGGTGGATATCCCGTGCTGCCGGATACACCGCGATGCCGCCCGTACTCCCACCGCTGCTCCCCGACCGGCCGCGCCGTCTGGCGCTGCTGGATCCGCATCCGGTGCTGCGGCTGGGGGTGGAAGTGCTGCTGCACCAGCACAGCGGCGTGCACGTGCGCGGCAGCTACGCCAACGAAGATGACCTGGTGGAACTGCTGCAACGCGAACCCGGCTGCGTTGACCTGCTGGTGATCGATGCGCTGCCGCTGGGGGATCTTGGCGACGGGTTGCAGCTGCTGCGCGGATTGTCCCGGCGCTGGCCCAGCCTGCCGATACTGGTGCTGTCGGCGCACTGCAATGCCAGCACCGTGGCCACGACGATGCAGGCCGGCGCACGCGGCTTCCTGTCCAAGGCGACCACGCCGGAAATGCTGCTGCGCGCGGTGGACGTGGTGGCCCGCGGTGGGCGGTTCGTGCCCCCGGAGCTGCGCACGCAGCTGAATCGATCGCGCGCGCGGCGGATGTCGGCGCCCAGCCTGACGCCACTGAGCCGGCGTGAACGCGAAGTGCTGCGGCTGGTGCTGCAGGGGTGCAGTACCGGCGAAGTGGCCCGGCGCTTCCAGCGCTCGGCCAGCACGATCAGCACGCAGAAGAAAGCGGCCTACCAGAAGCTCGGCATCCGCAGCGATGTCGAACTGTTCCGCATCCGCCACCTGCTGGAGTGTGGCTGACGGGCGCGCTTACTCGCCCTGGTACTGCTTTTCCTCGACCAGCGCCGAACCGGCAACACGGTTGATCTCGTTCTTCACCTGTACGCGTTCGCCGTTGGTGCCGTACACGCCACGCGCCAGCTGGATGAACGCCTCGTCGAATACCTGCGCCGCTTCCTTGTCGCGCAGCTGGTCCTGGATCTCCCACATGCGCTCGTTGATGGCCTTCAACTGCGTCTTCAGCGCGGCCAGTGCCGGCTGCGCGTCAAGCTGCTGCTGCAGCAGCGGCAGCAGGCCGTCAAGCTCGGTGCGCACGTTGGCCAGCTTGGTCGCATCGTCGATGCGCTCGGCCTTGATCTCGAGAATGGTGATCTTGTCGATCAGCTCGCCGATCGATACCGGGGTCAGGATGGCGTTCACGTGGTTGGTTCCTGGAAATAGGCCCGCATGATACCGCGCCCACCGCAGCGCGGATTTACGCTGAATTTGCGCTGGCACGGCAGCATCGCCATCGAACCGTTACGGCCCTGCCATCGACACTGCCGTCCCGGCGGACAGACCGCCTTCGACGAGGAAGTGAGTGCAGTGAAGAGCAAGGGGATGATCATGGCCAGCGCGGCCGCACTGGCGGGGCTGCTGTGCGCCGGCAGCGTGCAGGCGCAGGTGCAGGTAAGTGGCACGGCGGCATTGACCAGCGACTATGTCTGGCGCGGCAGTTCGCAGAGCGAGGGCGATCCGGCCGCGCAGGTGGGGGCAAAGGTGACGGTGGGTTCGGGCTGGTATGCCAGCGCATGGGGATCGAATGTCTCGTTCACGCCGGACAGCGGGGCACGCAGCGAGTTCGATCTCGTCGCCGGCTGGTCCGGCGCGCTGTCGCCGGACTGGAGCCTGGATGCGAACCTCACCCGGTATGTCTATCCGGGCACTGGCCGCGCACTGGACTGGACCGAACTCAATGTCACCACCACCTGGAAGCAACGCGCCTGGCTGCAGGTTGCCCACTCCAACGATGCCCTGGCCGGCGGCCGTCGCGGCACCTACGCACAGCTGGGCGTGCGGGTGCCGTTGAACGAGCGCGTGCGGTTGGAAGCGGCGGTGGGGCAGTACTGGCTGGCCACCGCGCAGGGGCCGGACTACCTGCATGGCCAGCTCAGTGCCATTGCCACGTTGACGCCGGCCTGGGAACTGCGCGCCACCGTGCATGACACCGACAGCGCCGCCAAGCGTCTGTTCCCGGGCAATGCCGGTGGACGCTGGGAACTGGCGCTGCAGGGCAGCTTCTAGTCGGCCGACGCGGCCTGGCGTGCGCGCCAGGCACTGGGCAGCCACGCCAGCAGGGCCAGTACCGCCACCGCGGTACCGGCCACGCATACGCCGGTCCAGCCGAAACGCTGGTAGACCTGTGCCGACAGCAGCGAGCCCAGCGAACCCCCGATGAAATAGCCGGTCATGTAACCGGCATTGAGGCGGTTGCGTGCCTCCGGCTGCAGTGCGTAGATCAGGTTCTGGTTGCTGACATGCAGCAGCTGCGCGGCCAGGTCCAGCACCACCACGCCGACCAGCAGCGCCAGCAGCGAATGCGCCGAGAGCCCCAGAGGCAGCCAGGACAGCAGCAACAGCACCAGCGCAATGGCCGTGGCCCGGCCGGTCTGGCCACGATCCGACATGCGCCCGGCAAGGCCGGCAGCCAGCGTACCGGCGGCACCGACCAGCCCGAACAGGCCGATGGTGGCGTCGCTGTAGGCATACGGCGGCTGCGCCAGCAGGAAGGCCAGTGGCGTCCAGAAGATCGCGAACATCGCAAAGCTGCACGCGCCGAGCAGCGTGCGCTGGCGCAGCACCGGTTCCTGCACGAACAGCGTGCCGATCGAGCGCAGCAGCGCGAAGTAGCTCAGCCCGGCGCTGTGGTGGAAACGCGGCAGGCCGCGCTGCAGGGCCAGCGCGGTCAGCACCAGCGTACCTGCAGCGATCGCATAGACCAGGCGCCAGTCGCCCAGGCTCGACAGCAGCCCGGCCACGGTGCGTGCCAGCAGGATGCCCAGCAGCAGCCCGCTCATCAGCGTACCGACCACGCGGCCGCGATGCTCCGGTGCGGCCAGGGTGGCGGCGAACGGCACCAGCACCTGCGCCACCACCGAGAACAACCCGGTGATCGCGGTACCGGCCAGCAGCCATGGCAACGACGGCGCGCACGCGCTGATCACCAGCCCGCTGGCCGACAGCAACGTCATCACCACGATCAGCCGGCGGCGCTCGAACAGATCACCCAACGGCACCAGCAGGATCAGGCCAGCGGCGTAGCTCAACTGCGCAGCGGTCACCACCATGCCGACCTGGCCGAAAGGCACGCCGAAGGCATCGGCGATGGTATGCAGCAACGGCTGCGCGTAGTAATTGCTGGCCACCGCGATACCGGTGGCGACCGACATCAACAGGATCTGCCAGCGCTGCAGGGGAGGAAGGGAAGGGGACACGCGATGTTCCGTGAAGCAGGGCAGCACAGTGTCCGCCTGCTGCTCTCATGATGGAAATGAATCATCATCATCGCTGTCATCTGAAATTGAGATACGGGTGTGAACCTCAAGCAGCTCGATTTCGCCGTGGCCCTGGCTGAAGAGGGCAACTTCACCCGTGCGGCCGCGCGCTGCCACGTCGTGCAGTCCGCCCTGAGCCATCAGATTGCCCATCTGGAGCAGGAGCTGGGCACGGTGTTGTTCGAGCGGCTGCCGCGCCAGGTGCGCGCCACCGCGGCGGGAGAGGCGTTGCTGGTGCACGCCCGGCAGGTGCTGGCCAGCCTGCGCCACCTGCGTGCCGACGTCGCTGCCGTCAGTGGTGACGTGCGCGGGCTGCTGGCGATCGGGCAGATCTCGTCGCTGACCGGCGTCGACGTGGTGGCCATGCTGGCTGCCTTCCAGCAGCAGCACCCGCAGGTGGAGTTCCAGTTGCGGGTGGACAAGAGCGAGACCCTGCTGCAGCAGGTGCAGTCGCGCGCACTGGACGTGGCGCTGGTGGGGCTGGCGCCGTCGGCCCATCTCGAGGGCGTCTGCCACCAGATGCTGCAGGAAGAGGATCTGGTGGCCGTGCTGGCGCCGCAGCATCGGTTGGCCACGCGCCAGCGGTTGCCGTTGGCGGCGCTGCAGGATGAGGCCCTGGTCGATTTCCCGCGGGGGACCGGCGCGCGCCGGCAGACCGATGATGCGTTCGCCGCAGCGGGCCTGCCGCATCAGGTGCGTTTCGAGGTCAACCTGATGGAACTGGTCGAGCGCTTCGTCCGCCACGGCCTGGCGGTGGGCATCGTGCCGGTGCGGATCGCCGACGGTTTCGAAGGGGTGGTGCAGGTGCCGCTGCAACCGACCCCGACCCGGCGCGTACATCTGGTCTGGCAGCGCCTGCCGACGCCGGCCGCACGCGCCTTCGTCGACGCCGTGCTCAGCTGCGCAGGCGCAGGCTCAGGCCCTTGAGGAAGTTGCGCAGCATCTGGTCCAGGCAGCGCCGGTAGTTCTTGTGGCCGGGCTGGCGGAACAGCGCGCCGAGTTCGGATTTGGAGACGTTGAAGCCGATGCTGGTGAAGATCTCCATCATGTCGACATCGCGCAGCTGGAAGGCCACGCGCAGCTTCTTCAACACCAGGTTGTTGTCGATGCGGGTTTCCACCGCGCGCGGCGCCTGGCCCTCATCGTGACCGCGCAGGTGCAGGATCAGGCCATCGAGGAAGTGCGCCAGCGCACTGTCGCTCATCGGCTGGAAACCCGGCTCGTCTTCACGCAGCAGCCAGGCCTTGGCCTGGTCGACATCCACTTCGAACGCCGGATCGGCCATCTGGCACAGGGTCACCACGTGGTGGTCGCCGAGGTCCAGGGAATAGCGCACGCTGCGCAGTACATCATTATTGATCATGGCCCATTGTACCGGCCCTGCGGCTGTAACCGGACTGTCACCGGATTGCAGCATCGTGAGCGCTGTTCTGCAGAGACCCTCTCCGATGCGCCGGTACCTCCTTTCCGTTCTGCTGGCCGCCAGCAGCTTCGCCGCCACCGCCCAGGACCGTTTCGTGCCCGTGGAGCAGCGTCTCAGCGCGGCCCAGCTGGCCGAAGTGGGCTTGGACGCGACCCAGCTGCAGACCCTGAACCGCGTGCTGCGCGAGGCCGAGGCATCCACGCCCGTACCCACGCGGGCGGCGGTTGCGGCCAACACCGGCGCGCCGTTGCCGGCCAACGTTCCCGCCCCGGCGGCGATGCACCTGGGCCTGGAAGAGGGGCCAGTCAGCGCCCGCGTGGTCGGCGACGTCGCGGGTTGGCAGCCGGGCTCGGTGTTCACCCTCGACAACGGCCAGCAGTGGCAGGTGATGAAGGGCCAGATGAAGCTGCGCAAGACCCTGCAGGCACCGCAGATCGAGGTGATTCCGGGCATTGCCGGGCGCTGGTTCCTGCAGGTCGACGAAGATCTGCCGAAGGCACGCGTGTTCCGCCTGCGCTGACCGCGCGCACCGCAGCGGGCCGATCAGGCAACGCAGCCGTGGGCCGACGGTGCCAGAATGGCGGTCTGGTTTCCCACGGAGTTGTCTGATGACCCGAACCGTCCTGATTACCGGCGCCACGTCCGGCTTCGGCGCCGCTGCCGTACACCGCTTCGCCCAGGCGGGCTGGAAAGTGATCGCCACCGGCCGTCGCAGCGAACGCCTGCAGCCGCTGGTCGAGCGCTACGGCAAGGAGGTGGTGCACGCGGCCGTGTTCGACGTGCGTGATCCGGTCGCGATGGAAGCGGCACTGCTGGCGCTGCCGCCGGCCTTCGGTGACATCGATCTGCTGGTCAACAATGCCGGTCTGGCCCAGGGCACCGCGCCGGCGCAGAGCGCCAGCCTGAAGGACTGGACGACGATGATCGACACCAACATCACCGCGCTGGTCACCCTGACCCATCGCCTGTTGCCGCAGCTGGTGGAGCGCAAGGGCGCCATCATCAACATTTCGTCGGTGGCCGGTGTCTATCCGTATCCGGGCGGCAACGCCTATGGCGGCACCAAGGCGTTCGTCAGCCAGTTCTCGCTGGGCCTGCGTTCGGACCTGCACGGTACGGGTGTACGCGTGACCACCATCGAACCGGGCATGGCCGAAACCGAGTTCACCGTGGTCCGCACCCATGGCGACCAGGTTGCGTCGGACAAGCTGTACACCGGCGCCAACCCGATGACCGCCGAAGACATCGCCGAGCAGATCTTCTGGGTGGCGAGCCTGCCCCCCCACCTGAACATCAATCGCCTGGAACTGATGCCGGTCAGCCAGTCGTTCGCCGGTTTCCAGGTTGCCCGCGAGAGCTGATCCGCTGTCTGCAGCGTCGAGCCCGGCGCTGCACGGGCAAAAAAAAGCCGGGCAATGCCCGGCTTTTTTCATTATGCCCGCACGCTTACTGCGCCTTGATCGCCATCGCCTGCAGGCCGGTGCCATCCAGCTTCTGCTTGGCTTCGGAAAGCTCACCGGCGGTGCCATAGGGCCCCATGCGTACGCGGTACACGGTCTTGCCGTTGATCTGCGCCGACTCCACGCGTGCGGCCAGGCCCATCATCGCCAGCTTGGCCTTGGTCGCTTCGGCATCGCCGGACGCGCCGAACGCACCGGCCTGCAGGATGTAGCGGGCGTTGTCGGCCGTTGCCGGGGCTGCTGCGGTGCTGGCGGCGGCCGGCGCGGTTTCGCTGCGTGCCGCAGGAGCGGCGGCACCGGTGCTGGTGCTGGCCGGCGCGGTGGTGGCCGCTGGCGCGGCGGTCGTCGGGCGTTCACTCACCGGCGTCGGCAGCGGACGGCTGGTGGCGGTCACCGGCGCGGTGCTGGCAACGCTCGCCGTCGCCGCAGGGGCTGCGGCCGCAACCGCCGCCGGCACGGGCTTGCCTTCCAGTGCGGCCTGCGCGCGCTGCGCTTCGGCCTTGCTCCGGCGCTGTTCCTCGGCGCGCGCGCTGGCGGCCAGTTCGGCGTCGGACATCTCCACTTCCTTGCCAGGCAGCAGGGTGTAGAAGTCGTACTGGGTGGCGGCCGGCTTTTCCGGCTCAGCCGGTTTCGGCGTGACCGGCTGTGCGGTCGGCTGGGTGCCGACATCGCCTTCGCCATCGGCCACCGGCGCCGGCTGCGCGTTCGGGTTCGGCTGCGGACCGGCGCGCAGGAAGCCATCGCCCTCGCCCTTGAACAGGTTCGGCGCCGCCAGGAACACCACGGCGGCGATCGCCACGCCGGCAACCAGCCACACCCATCCGGGCGTGCCTTGGCTGCTGTTGCGCCGAGCCTGTGTCTTGCCGCGTCGTGCTGCCATGTCTACTGCGTCTCCTGAGGCTTACATTTTTTCCGGGGCGGAAACGCCCAGGAGGTCGAGGCCGTTGGCCAGTACCTGGCGCGCCGCGCAGGCCAGGGTCAACTTGGCATTGCGATCGGTCGCGTCGTCCACCAGCACCGGCGTCCCGTGATACCACGTGTGGAAGGCGTGCGCCAATTCGCGCAGGTACTGCGCGACCAGATGCGGTTCCAGCGCCACGCCAGCCGCTTCCACCACTTCCGGATAACGCGAGATCTCGTTCATCAGGGCCAGCGATGCGTCATCGGCCAGGCGGCCCAGATTGGACAGGCCGGTGCCCTGTTCGTAGACCAGACCCTTCTCCTGCGCCTGGCGCAGCAGGCTGCAGACACGGGCATGTGCGTACTGCACGTAGAACACCGGGTTGTCGTTGCTCTGCTGACGGGCCAGGTCGATGTCGAAGGTCAGCTGTGAATCGGGCTTGCGCGCGATCAGGAACCAGCGGGTGGCGTCGCGGCCGGCTTCTTCGATGAGGTCGCGCAGGGTGAAGTAGCTGCCGGCACGCTTGGACAGCTTCACTTCCTCGCCGCCGCGCATGACGGTGACCATCTGGTGCAGCACGTATTCCGGCCAGCCCTGCGGGATGCCCACTTCCATGGCCTGCAGGCCGGCACGCACGCGCGCCAGTGAACCGTGGTGGTCCGCGCCCAGTTCGGTGATCGCGCGCTCGTAGCCGCGCTGCCACTTGGACAGGTGGTAGGCCACGTCCGGCACGAAGTAGGTGAAGGTGCCGTCGGACTTGCGCATCACGCGGTCCTTGTCGTCACCGAAGTCGGTGCTGCGCAGCCACAGCGCGCCGCCTTCCTCATAGGTATGGCCCGACGCCTGCAGCTTGGCCACTGCCTCGGCGACCTTGCCATCGGCGTACAGCGAGCTTTCCAGGAAGTAGATGTCGAAATCCACGCCGAACGCGGCCAGGTCCAGGTTCTGCTCGTTGCGCAGGTAGGCCACGGCGAAGCGGCGGATCGCCTGCAGGTCGTCCGGGTCCTTGGCGCCGACCACCAGGGTGCCTTCCAGGTCGACGCTGGCGCCGGACATGTAGGCACGTGCCACGTCGGCGATGTAGTCGCCGCGGTAGCCGCCTTCCGGCCAGCCTTCCTGGTCCGGGGCAATGCCCTTCACCCGGGCCTGGGTCGACAGCGCCAGGTTCTCGATCTGCACGCCGGCATCGTTGTAGTAGAACTCGCGCTTGGCATTCCAGCCGTTGGCATCGAGCACGCGTGCCACGCAGTCGCCGATGGCCGCGGCGCGGCCGTGGCCGACATGCAGCGGACCGGTTGGGTTGGCCGACACATACTCCACGCCTACCGTGCGGCCATTGCCGGACAGGTTGCGGCCGTAATCGGCGCCTTCCTTGATGACGGTGACGGCTTCGCGCTGGTACGCGGCCGGCGCCAGGTGGAAATTGATGAAGCCGGGGCCGGCGATCTCGACCTTGCTGACGTCTTCGCTGCGCGGCAGTGCCTCGACCAGCGCCTGTGCCAGTGCGCGCGGATTGCTGCGCGCGGCCTTGGCCAGCAGCATCGCGGCGTTGGTGGCGAAGTCGCCATGGTCGCGGGTCTTCGGGCGCTCGACTACGAAGTCCGGCGGCAGGGAGTCGACGGGCAGGGTGCCATTGGCGCGCAAGGCTTCGATGCCTTGGCTGATCAGGGCGCGGAGGAGATTTTTCACGAGGCCTGCTGTGAGAATGAGCGGCGGAATCGCCCATTTTAGCGCAGATGCCGGCCTCAACGCTGACCGGGGCCTGCCTGCCAGGGCACGCGTCGCGGCGTGCTGCTGCGGGGCTCATCCGACCAGGCGGGCCTGGAGCGGTGGCAGAAGACCCCGTTCAGCAAATGAAACCGGACGCCCCTCGCCGACCACGAAGTGGTCCAGCAGGCGGATGTCGACCAGTGCCAGGGCCCGTTGCAGTTCCTCGGTGATCTGCGCGTCGGCGGCCGAGGGTTCCGGGTCGCCAGAGGGATGGTTATGGCTGAGGATGACCGCGGCGGCGTTGTGCAGCAGGGCTCTGCGCACCACTTCACGGGGGTAGACCGGGGCCGCGTTGATGGTGCCGGCGAACAGTTCCTCGCAGGCGATCAGGCGGTGGCGGTTGTCCAGGAACAGGACCACGAACAGTTCCCGTGCCTGCCCACGCAGACGGTGCTGCAGGTAACGGCCGACGGCGGCAGGGTTGTTGCCGACCGCTTCGCCCTGCTGCAGTTCAGCGGCCAGGTAGCGGTGGGCCAGCTCCAGCCCTGCGGCCAGCGTGCAGCTGCGAGCCGGCCCCAACCCGGGGAGTTTCGATAGTTCGCGGGCGGAGCGGTCCAGCAGCACCCGCAACGGGCCGTGGGCGAGCAACAGGTCGCGCGCGGTCTGTACGGCGTCCCGGCCGCCAATGCCGGAACCCAGGAACAGGGCCAGCAGTTCGGCGTCGGACAATGCCGTGGGACCCCGGGCCAGCAGCTTCTCGCGGGGGCGCTCTTCTTCGGGCCATTCATGGATGGGCATGGCACCCATCATGGCGATCATCGCCGACCGCTCCCATAAGCCCTTGCCGCACCTGGGGGTCGGCCAAGCCCTCAGTCGCGCCGGGTCTGCAGGTAGTCGTAGAGTTCCTGGTTGGTCTGCAGGCCCAGCTTGCGCATGGCTTCGGCCTTCTGCCGGCTGATCGTCTTCGGGCTGCGCCCGCTGCGGTCGGCGATAGCATTGATGTTCAGGCCGTCGGTCAGCAGCTGCAGCACTTCCAGTTCGCGTGTCGACAATGCGGCCGGTGGGTGGGGAAACAGCAGATCGCGGGCCTGCAGGTGGCGCCGCAGCTGGTCGGAAACGAACACCTGCCCGGCCATGGCGGCATGCAGGGCCTGCGGTAGTTCGGCGAAGTCGGCGCTCTTGTCGACAAGGCCGTGTACGCCATCGCGCAGCAGGCCATCGAGCAACCCCGGGTGCCTGGCCCCGGTCAGCACTACCACGGGAAGGTCGGGATGGCGTTGGCGCAGCTCGGCCAGCAGTTCAGGGCCGTCCGGGCCGGGGCCGGGCATGGACAGGTCGGTGAGTACGGCATGGCAGGGCTGCTGGACCAGCAGCTGCAGCAGTCCGGCACCGTCGGCAGCGGCACCGGCCACGTCCATCTGGTGACGCTCAAGCACGATTCGGATGCCGTGCAGGACGACCGGATGGTCGTCGGCAATGATGATGCGCGGTTGCACGGGGAACTCCTGGGAAATCGAACGGCACACCTCGGTGGCCAGCAATGATTCTGCAAAGCGGGGACGCGAAGAGGTATAGGAAAGTTCCGAATCGGCGCGCAGCAAACCCGGAAAACTCCATCGGCCCCCGCCCATGTGCTGATAGCCGCCCGCTATGTGCCGCGTGCACCGGGAGGTTGCTGGCCTTCGGGTAAGCTAACGCCCTCGTTTGCACAGGAATTCCAGGTGGCTGATTCTCCCAACGCTTCCCCGACGCGGACCCGCGCGCTGGAAGGCCAGAAACTGCTCTTGTGTGTCGGTGGCGGGATCGCGGCCTACAAGGCCCTGGAACTGGTTCGACGCCTGCGTGATGCCGGTGCGCTGGTGCAGGTGGCGATGACGGCCGGCGCCCAGCAGTTCGTCACCCCACTCAGCTTCCAGGCCCTTTCCGGCCAGCCGACCCGCACTACCTTGTGGGACAGCGCCGCCGAACAGGCCATGGGCCACATTGAACTGGCACGCTGGGCCGATCGCATCGTGATCGCGCCAGGCACCGCCGACCTGCTGGCCCGCCTGGCCCAGGGCCACGCCGACGACCTGGTCAGCACCTTGTGCCTGGCCAGCACCGCACCACTGACCGTGTGCCCGGCGATGAACCATCGGATGTGGCTGCATCCGGCCACCCAGGCCAATATCGCCCTGCTGCGCCAGCGCGGCGCGCAGGTGATCGGTCCGGTCGATGGGCCGCTGGCCGAAGGCGAATCCGGCCCCGGTCGTTTGGCCGAGCCGGCCGACATCGTCGCCGCCCTGGCCGCCAACGGCGCTGCCGCTGCCGCAGCGCCGGAAACGCGCGCCCTGCAGGGCCTGCGCCTGCTGATCAGCGCCGGCCCGACCTATGAAGACATCGATCCGGTGCGTTACGTGGGCAACCGCAGCAGCGGCAAGATGGGCTACGCGCTGGCCGCCGCTGCCGCCGGGCTCGGTGCCCAGGTGGTGCTGGTCAGCGGCCCGGTGCAGCTGCCGACGCCGCCCGGCGTGCAGCGCATCGATGTGCGCTCTGCCGCGCAGATGCGCGAGGCGGTACTGGATGCGCTGCCGGCCGACATCTACATCGGTGCTGCCGCCGTTTCCGACTACACCCCGCGCCAGGTGGCCGCGCAGAAGCTGAAGAAGACCGCCGACAGCCAGTCGCTGGTGATCGAGCTGGTGCGCACTCCGGACATCCTGGCCGAGGTTGCCGCGCAGACGCAGTCGTTGAAGCTGGTGGTCGGCTTTGCCGCCGAGACCCACGATGTGGAGAAATATGCGCGCGGCAAGCTGGTCGACAAGCGCCTGGACCTGGTGATCGCCAACCAGGTGGGCATCAGCGGCGGTGGTTTCGAAAGCGACAACAATGCCGCCACGGCCTTCTGGCAGGATGGCGAACAGGTATTCCCGGCTACTTCCAAGCGTGAGCTGGCCGAACAACTGCTGGCGCTGATCGCGCGGAGGCTTCAGGCATGACCCAGGCAAGCAACACCCACGGACTCTCCCCGCAACCGTTGCAGGTAAAGCTGCTCGACCCGCGCTTCGGCGACAGCTGGCCGCTGCCGGCCTATGCCACCGAAGCCAGCGCCGGCATGGACCTGCGCGCGGCGCTGGAAACCGCGCTGACCCTGCAGCCGGGCGATACCGCACTGGTTCCCAGCGGCCTGGCCATCCATATCGCCGATCCTCATCTGTGCGCAGTGATCCTGCCGCGTTCGGGCCTGGGCCATCGCCATGGCATCGTGCTCGGCAACGGCACGGGCCTGATCGACGCCGACTACCAGGGGCCGTTGCTGATCAGTGTCTGGAACCGTGGCCGCGAGGCCTTCACCATCGAGCCGGGCGATCGCATCGCCCAGTTGGTGATCGTGCCGATTGCCCGCGTGAGCCTGCAGGTGGTGGATACTTTCACCGACAGCGTGCGGGGAACGGGTGGATTCGGCCATACCGGGGTGCGTTGACAGGGGACATCGATGAGCGGCATCGGGGAAGCACAGCGGGGAAAGACGTTGGGACGCAGCGCGCCATTGCTGGGCGTGCTGCTGGTACTGCTGGCCGCCTGGTTCGGCTGGAGCGCGGTACAGCAGTGGCGGCAGGCCGCCAGCGGGGACGCGCTGGAACAGGCCCGCGACCAGGCCGTGCAAGGGCTGCAGCAGGCGGCCTCCGGCCAGTTGCAGCAGCTGCAGCAGCAGTTGAAGGGCGACCGCGTGCAGCAGGCGCTGCAGGCCGGTGATGCCGCCGGCGCCGCGCTGGCGCTGCGGGAAAGCTGGACCGGCGTCGAGCAGGTGGAGGTGCTGGGCGCTGACCTGGCCGCAGGCTATGCCGATGCGGCCACCTTTGGATTCGCCCGCCTGGCCCTGCTGGAATCGGCGCTGGCCGAAGGCAAGGCAACCCTGCGCGTGGTCCGCGATGGCGGCGGCAACCGCCTGGGTCTGGCCGCGCCGGTACAACTGGCCGGTGTCGGGCCGGCGGTGGTGTATGTCCGCCAGCCGCTGCTGCGGTTGACCGCGCCGCTGGATCAGGTGAGCGCCCCCGGCAATGGCTTCCTGGCGCTGCGCCAGGGAGCACACAACATCGTGGTGCAGGGCGATACCGGCCTGTCCGAGAGCGCCGAAGCAATGGCGCGCCCGGTGGCGGGAACGCCGTTGCGGCTGGCCGCCGGGGTGCCCAATGTGGAACCCGGCCCGCTGGGGCTGGGAGCCCTGGCCAGCGCGATTGTCGCCCTGCTGCTGGGCTTCATCGCGGTACTGCTGGTGGTAGGTCGTGGCCGGCTGCCGAAGTCGCTGCCGCTGCCCAGCCGGCGCAGCGCGGTGGCCGACGCCGATCATGGCCCGACCCTGCGTGAAAGCCTGCAGATGGTCCCGCCCGCGGTGCCCGGCGAGACGGTGGCCGAGGCTGCGCCACCTCCGCCGCCACCGGTTCCGGCCGACGAGCTGGCTGCAGGCATCTTCCGCGCCTACGACATCCGCGGCGTCGTGGGCAGCCAGCTGACGGCGCGCACCGCCGCGCTGATCGGCCAGGCCATCGGCACCGTCGCCCTTGAGCAGGGCCTGCGCGAGGTGGTGATCGGTCGCGATGGGCGCTTGTCCGGTCCCGAACTGTCGGCCGGTCTTGCCGAAGGCCTGCGGCGCGCCGGCTGTGCGGTCATCGATATCGGCCTGGCGCCGACCCCGGTGGTGTATTTCGCCGCCTTCCATCTGCGCACCGGTACCTGCGTAGCGGTCACCGGCAGCCACAATCCGCCGGACTACAACGGTTTCAAGATCGTCATCGGTGGTGAGACCCTGTCCGGCGATGCGATCACCGACCTTTACCAGCGCATTGTCGAAGGCCGTCTGGTGCAGGCTGCGGAGCCGGGAGATTACCAGCAGCGCGAGGTCGCCGCCGATTACATCCAGCGTATTGCCGATGACGTGCAGCTGGACCGCCCACTGAAAGTGGTGGCCGACGCGGGCAACGGCGTGGCCGGTGCCTTCGCCCCGCAGCTGCTGGAAGCGATCGGCGCAGAAGTCATCCCGTTGTACTGCGATGTCGACGGCACCTTCCCCAACCATCACCCCGATCCCAGCGAGCCGGCCAACCTGGAAGACCTGGTGCAGACGGTCAAGCGCTTTGGCGCCGACCTCGGCGTGGCGTTCGATGGTGATGGCGATCGCCTTGGCGTGGTCACCAGTGAAGGCAAGATCATCTACGCCGACCGTCTGCTGATGCTGTTCGCCGCCGACGTGCTGATGCGCAACCCGGGCGCGATGGTGATCTACGACGTGAAGTGCACCGGCAGGTTGTCCGATCACGTGCTGCGCAACGGCGGCAGCCCGTTGATGTGGAAGACCGGGCACTCGCTGATGAAAGCGAAGATGCGCGAGACCGACGCCGAACTGGCGGGCGAGATGAGCGGCCACTTCTTCTTCAAGGAACGCTGGTTCGGCTTTGACGATGGCCTGTACGCCGCTGCACGCCTGCTGGAGATCCTCGCCCAGCGCGAGGAAACGCCGGACGAAGTGCTGGCCGAACTGCCGGAAATGGTGGCGACGCCGGAGCTGAAGGTGCCGGTGGCCGAGGGAACCCCGCATGCGTTGGTGGCGATGCTGGTGGCCGCTGCGCAGTCGCCGGACAACCCGTATGTCGGCGGCCGCCTGTCGACCATCGACGGCCTGCGGGTGGACTTCGCCGACGGCTGGGGCCTGGTTCGCGCCTCCAACACCACGCCGGTGCTGGTGCTGCGTTTCGAAGGCAACGACGAAGCAGCACTGGAGCGTATCCAGGCGCTGTTCCGCAGCCAGCTGCAGCCGGTGCTGGGCGACACCCCGCTGGGGTTCTGAGGTGGCGCCGGGCTGCGCCCGGCACCCGCGGTAGTGCCGGCCGCTGGCCGGCAACCTCAACAGCAACCGCGGGCACTCCGTGGGTTGGTGGAGCGGTGTCGGAGTGCGGGGACGCCGCAAGTACGTCCTTGAGGCTTGGCAGCCGCATCCATGCGGCTGACACCCCGCACTCCGACACCGCCCCACCTCTGACAATTTCCCGGTGCTGTTGGTGGGTGTCGACCTTGGTCGACACAGTAGATCCACGCCAAGCGTGGATGCTCTTCGATGGATGTCCATCCACGCATGGCGTGGATCTACTTGGCTGGTGGGTGCCGACCGTGGGTCGGCACGCCTCACCCCTTGAACCGCAGCCCCACGCCCGGTTCGGTGAACAGGTAGCGCGAATCCAGCGCCGAGTCGCCCAGCTTGTGCCGCAGCTTGCCGACCAGGATGCGCAGGTAGTGGGTGTCGTGCTGGTGGGTGGGTCCCCAGATTTCCTGCAGGATCTGTGGCTGGGTGACCACCCGCCCGGCATTGCGCAGCAGCAGCGACAGCAATGCGTACTCCTTGCGGGTCAATGCCACCAGCTCGCCATCGATCGCCACTTCACGGCGCACCAGGTCCACGTGCAGGTGGCCATCGTCGAACACCGGCGGCGTGCCATCGGTCGGCACGCTGCGTGTGCGCAGCAGCGCCCGCACCCGCGCCATCAGTTCCTGGGTGCCGAAGGGCTTGGTCACATAGTCGTTGGCGCCGTTGTCCAGTGCACGCACTTTCTCGGTTTCGCCGGCACGCACGGTCAGCATGATCACCGGCACCTGGCTCCATTGCCGCAGCTGCTCCAGTACCTCGTGGCCTTCCATGTCCGGCAGGCCGATGTCCAGGATCACCAGGTCCATGTCCTCGCTGGCAGCCATCTGCAGGCCTTCCTGGCCGGTCGCGGCCTGGCGCACCTGGTAGCCCTGCGCGCGCAGGCTGATGTCCAGGAACCGGCGGATCTGGGTTTCATCGTCGATCACCAGCACGCGCGGGGCCGGCGCGCTGGCATCAGTCGGGGTCGGACTCATCGTGGGAGGCTGGCTTGAGCAGGGGCAGGCTAATGCGGATCAGGGTACCGCGACCGTCGCGCCCGGGCAGCGCCTGCACGCTGCCGCCGTGTGCGCCGATCATGCCTTGGCAGATGGTCAGGCCCAGGCCGGTGCCGTGGCGGCCGCGGTCGCCGCGTTCGACGCTGTAGAACATGTCGAAGATGCGCGCGCGCTCGTCGTCGGGAATGCCGGGGCCGGCATCGATCACGTCGATGCGCAGCTGACCGTCCAGTTCGCGCGCCAGCACCTGCACGGCGGCATCGGCTGGCGAGAACTTGGCAGCGTTCTCCATCACGTTGAACACCGCCTGTTCCACCAGTGCCGGATGCACCCATATCGGTGCCAGCGTTGCCGGAATATCCAGCTCCAGCCGCACCTTCGGCTGGTAGCGCTGCAGGCGTCGGGCGGCCGAACCGATCAGCTCGTCCACGCCTATCCAGTCGCGGTTGATCTTCAGGCCCTCGTGGCCCAACCGGGTCATGTCCAGCAGGTTCTGGATGTAGCGGTCCAGGCGCTCGCCTTCGACCAGGATGGTGTCCAGCAACGCGCGGCGGTCGGCCAGATCCATCGCCGTACCGTAGCTGGCCAGGCTGTCGGCCGAGCCGATCATCGCTGCCAGCGGCGAACGCAGGTCGTGCGACACCGAAGAAAGCAGGGCAGAGCGCAGCCGCTCGGTCTCGTTGCTCACATGCGCCTGTTCCAGCTCGGCCACCAGGCGCGTGCGCAACGCGGCCTGGGCGATGTCGTCGACCATCGCTTCGGCCAGCTGGCGCTGTTCGGGCAGCAGCCGCGCCTGCGCACCCGGCAGGTACAGGCCAGCGACGCCGATCGCGCGGTCTTCGCCGTCCAGCAGCGGCAGGAACCACCATTGCGCGCCGGCCAGGGTATCGGTGAAGCGGCCACTGGGCTGGCCATGGCGCAGGGCCCAGTCGGCCGCCGCCAGATCGGTATCACCGGGCAGGCTGCGGCCACCGGCGGCGGTATCGGCGCCGATCCGCAGCCAGGCCGGTACGTCCATGGCCTGTTCCAGCGCATGCCGGCCGGCCTGTGCCACTTCACCATTGCCGGCCGCGCTGGCCAGCTGCCGGCCCAGCTGCTGGCGTGCGCGTGCATGGCGGTTGGCCGCGCGCAATGCGATCACCTGCATGCGCAGGCGCGACGCCAGGCGTCCGGCCACCAGCGCCGCCGCCAGGAACAGGAACACGGTGATCACGCCCTGCCGCGCGCCGATGGCGAAGGTGAAGCGCGGCGCGATGAACAGGAAGTTGTAAGCGAGGAAACACAGGATCGCCGCCATCACCGCGACGCTGGCGCGGGTACGTGCAGCCACCAGCACCACCGCCACGATGAACACCATCGACAGATCGGCCATGCCCACCCAGCGTTCGACCAGCCACGCCACCGCGCAGGCAAGGGCGGTGGCGATCAGGGCCTGCAACGGCTCGTGGCTGACCCCGCGCATCGGTGGCAACAGCCCCTCTCGACGGGAACGCGCACGCGCCTGCGGCGTGCTGATGATGGTGATCTCGTAGTGCGCGCCGCGCTGGATCAGCTGCTGGGTCAGGGTGCGGTTGAACATCCGCGCCAGCGGCCGTTCGCGGGTACGCCCCAGCACCAGCGTCGATACGCCGTTGTGCGCGGCGTGGTCGAGCAATGCATCGGCGATGCTTGAACCATGCAGCAGCTCGGCTTCGCCGCCGAGGCGGCGGGCCAGCGCGAACGCAGCATCGATCTCGCGCCGGGTCGCTTCGTCCTGGCGGCGCCCCTGCACCGTCACCACCGTCCACGGTGCATCGCGGCGTTCGGCGATGCGCCGTGCCACCCGCACCAGGTATTCGCTCTGGCCACCGCCGTCGATCGCCACCAGCACGCCACGCCGCAACGGCAGATTGTTCTCGCCGCGCGCGGCGCGGGCTTCGCGCAGGCTGCTGTCGACACGGTCGGCGGCCTCCTGCATCGCCAGCTCGCGCAATGCGGTCAGGTTGGCCGGCGAGAAGAACGCCTGCAGGGCCTGCGCGGCCTGCTCGGGCACGTACACCTTGCCCTGCTGCAGGCGCGCGATCAGTTCGCGCGGCGGCAGGTCGACCAGCACGATGTCATGCAGGCGGTCGAGCACGCCATCGGGCACGGTCTCGCTGACACGCACGCCGGTGATGCGCATCACCACATCGTTGAGGCTTTCCAGATGCTGGATGTTGACCGTGGTCCAGACGTCGATGCCGGCGTCCAGCAGTTCCATCACGTCCTGCCAGCGCCGTTCGTGGCGGCTGCCCGGCGCATTGCGATGGGCCAGCTCGTCCACCAGCACCAGCGCGGGTTTCCTCGCCAGAACGGCGTCCAGGTCCATCTCCTGCAGGTCGTGGCCATGGTAGGCCACGTCCTTCAGCGGCAGCCGCGGCAGGCCTTCCAGCAGGGCCTGGGTATCGGCACGGCCGTGGGTCTCCACCAGCCCGACCACCAGGTCCACGCCACGGCGCAGCTGTTCCTGCGCGCGGGTCAGCATGGCGTAGGTCTTGCCGACGCCGGGCGCAGCGCCCAGGAACACGGTGAGCTTGCCACCGGCTTCGCGTTGCAGTCCTTCCACCAGGGCGTTGGCCTGGCGGGTCCGCAGATCAGTCATGGGAGCCGCTGTCATGGCCGCCATTGTGCGCGCAGCGGGTGCAGCCCTGCATCACGGCGCGCGTGCCGCGTGGTCCAGTGCGAAGTTCAGCGTCACCACGTTCACCCGTGGCTGGCCGAATACGCCCCATTGCCGGCCCTGCGTGTTGGCCTTCACCAGTGCCTGCACCTGCTCGACGGGTAGGCCACGCGCACGCGCCACCCGGGCCACCTGCAGCTGCGCTGCCGCCGGCGACAACTGCGGATCCAGCCCGCCGCCGGACTGGGTGACCAGATCGGCAGGCACCTGCGCGGGCGTTACGCCTTCGCGCGCGGCCACTGCTGCGGTGCTCGCCGCCACACGCTCGGCCAGCGCCGGGTTGCTGCGGGCCAGGTTGGAGCCAGCCGCCGCCATCGGGTCGTAGTTGGCGGCCGACGGTCGCGCCTGGAAGTAGCCATCGCCGGTGAACGGCTGCGACAGCCATGCCGACGCACGCACCTGGCCGCTGCCATCGCGCAGCAGGCTGCCTTCGGCCTGCGCCGGGAAGGACAGGCCGGCAAAACCGGTGGCGATGCCGGCGTAGACCGCACCGGCCAGCAGCAGGGTGGCCACACCCAGGCCGATGGCCGGGCGCCAGCTGGCGCCATCCTGCAGCGTGGCCACGCGCGCCTCGCGCTTCAGCTCGCGGGAAAGGGAAGGGGAGTCAGAACGGTTCATGCGCCGAATACCAGGACAAGAAGGAGGTCGATCAACTTGATCGCCGCGAACGGCAGCAGCACGCCACCCAGGCCGTACACCAGCATGTTCCGGCGCAGCAGCGCCGTTGCGGTGGCCGGGCGGAAGCGCACACCGCGCAATGCCAGCGGGATCAGGGCGGGAATCACCAGGGCATTGAAGATCAGCGCCGCCAGCACCGCGTTGCGCGGGCTCGACAGCTGCATCACGTTCAGCGCGGCCATCGCAGGCACGGTGGCGGCAAACAACGCCGGCAGGATCGCGAAGTACTTGGACACATCGTTGGCCAGCGAGAACGTGGTCAGCGCGCCGCGGGTGATCAGCTGCTGCTTGCCCACCTCCACCACCGCCAGCAGCTTGGCCGGATCCGAATCCAGATCGACCATGTTGCCGGCTTCCTTGGCCGCCTGCGTGCCCGAATTCATCGCCAGGCCGATGTCGGCCTGGGCCAGCGCCGGCGCATCGTTGGTACCGTCGCCGACCATCGCCACCAAGCGGCCACCGGCCTGCTCGGCACGGATGCGGGCCAGCTTGTCCTCGGGCCGTGCCTCGGCGATGTAGTCATCCACGCCGGCTTCGGCGGCGATCGCAGCAGCCGTCAGCGGGTTGTCACCGGTGATCATCACCGTGCGGATGCCCATCGCCCGCAGCTGTGCGAACTTCTCGCGCATGCCGTGCTTGACCACGTCCGACAGCTCGATCACGCCCAGCACATGGCGACCCTCGGCCACTACCAGCGGCGTGGCACCGTTGCGCGCGACCTGGTCCACGCGCCCGGCCAGTTCGGCCGGTACGGTGCCGCCGAGCGCCTGCACATGGGCGCGGATCGCATCGGCAGCGCCCTTGCGGATCTGCCGGCCGTGCATCAGGTCGACACCGGACATGCGGGTCTGCGCACTGAAGGCCAGGTAGTCGGCCTGGTCCGGCTCGGCGGTGGTGCAGCCCTGTTCGCGGGCCAGGCGCACGATCGACTTGCCTTCCGGGGTCGGGTCGGCCAGCGATGACAGCAGCGCCGCATCACGCAGCTGGTCGGCGTCGATTCCGGCCAGTGCGTGGAAGTGGCTGGCCTGGCGGTCGCCGTAGGTGATGGTGCCGGTCTTGTCGAGCAGCAGCACGTCGACGTCACCGGCCACTTCCACCGCCTTGCCCGACTTGGCCAGCACGTTGGCCGCCAGCGCGCGGTTCATGCCGGCGATGCCGATGGCCGGCAGCAGGCCACCGATGGTGGTCGGGATCAGGCACACCAGCAGCGCGATCAGCAGCAGCGGATCCACCTTGACGCCCACCGACGCACCGATCGCCGGCAGCGTCGCCACCACCACCAGGAAGGTCAGCGTCATCGCCGCCAGCAGCAGGGTCAGCGCGATTTCATTCGGGGTCTTCTGACGGTTGGCGCCTTCCACCAGCGCGATCATGCGGTCCAGGAAGCTGTGTCCCGGCTCGGCAGTGATGCGTACGACGATCTGGTCGGACAGCACCTTGGTGCCGCCGATCACGCCGGAGCGATCAGTACCCGCCTCGCGCAGCACCGGTGCCGACTCGCCGGTCACCGCCGCTTCGTTGATGGTGGCCAGGCCCTGCACGATCTCGCCGTCGGCCGGCACCAGCTCGCCGGCACTGACGATCACATGATCACCGGGGCGCAGTTCCGCGGCGGGCACCTGGGTCTCGCTGGCACCGGCCTGCGCCGACGCCAGACGACGCGCCACCAGGTCCTGGCGGGCGCGGCGCAGCGAGGCGGCCTGGCCACGGCCACGTGCTTCGGCCACGGCCTCGGCGAAATTGCCGAACAGCACGGTGACCAGCAGGATCGCGGTCACCGCCAGGCCGAAGCCCAGTGGTGCATTGCCGGTCAGGGTGATGATCGCGGCGACGATCGTGCCGGCCATCACCACCGCCATCACCGGGCTGCGCACCAGATGCATCGGCGACAGCTTGCGTACGGCCTCGATGAGCGCGCGGCGCAGGCCGGCGGCATCGAGCAGGGCCGGGCGGGAAGCCACGGAAGAGGAACGGTTTGCGGTTGCGTGACTACTCATGGGGTGTCCTCAGTGCAGTCCCAGGCTCAGGTGGTCGGCGATCGGGCCGAGTACCAGCGCCGGCATGAACTGCAGCACGGTCAGGATGACGATCACCGAGACCAGGGTCAGGGCGAACGTCGGGGTTTCGATCTGCAGGCTGCCGGCCGATTCAGGGGCCTGCCGCTTGGCGGCCAGCTGCGCGGCCACCACCAGCGGGATGATCAGCAGCGGGAAGCGGCCCAGCAGCAGCACCAGCGAGCAGCTCAGGTTCCACCAGGGCGTGGCGTCACCCAGTCCCTCGAAGCCCGAGCCGTTGTTGGCGTAGGCCGAGACGTACTCGTAGAACACCTGGCTGATGCCATGGAAGCCGGGATTGGAGGTGCCCGCCAGACCCGGCACGGCCAGCGTGATCGCGGTGAACAGCAGCAGGGTGATCGGCTGCAGCAGCACCAGCAGTGCCAGCAGGCGCACCTGCGGCGTTTCCAGCTTGCGGCCGAACAGTTCCGGTGTACGGCCGGTCATCAGCCCGGCCAGGAACACACCCAGCAGCAGGTACACGATGAACTGCTGCAGGCCGCAGCCGATGCCGCCCCAGATCGCGCTGACCAGCATGTTGACCATCGCCAGGCCGCCAGACAGCGGGCTCAGCGAATCGTGCATGCCGTTGACCGAACCGTTGGAGACCTGGGTGGTCACCGCCGCCCACAGCGCGGTGCCATCGGCGCCGAAGCGTACTTCCTTGCCTTCCATCAGCAGCGGCGTGGCCGCGCTGGCGCTATGGCCCTCGCTCCATACCATCGCACCGGTGGACAGCAGCGACATGCCGAGCATGCAGCTGAACACCAGCGCGCCGAAACGACGGCGCCCGGTGAACGCGCCGATCATGAAGATCACCGCCATCGGCACCAGCAGGATGCCGATCACCTCCAGCATGTTCGACACCGGGGTCGGGTTCTCCAGCGGGAAGCTGCTGTTCGGGCCATACCAGCCGCCGCCGTTGGCGCCCAGCTGTTTGGCCGCGACCATCGCCGCAACCGGGCCCAGCGGCAGCTTCTGCTGCGCCATGCCGGCACTGGCATCGATCGGCGTGGCCTGGGGGCCACCGGCCATCGTGGAGGGCACGCCCTGGCTGGTCAGCAGCAGCGTCCATACCAGGCACAGCGGCAGCAGGAAGCGCACGCACAGGCGCACGACGTCGGCGTAGTAATTGCCCACCGCCACCTGGCGGTCATCGCCCGCGGCGGGCGCAGTAACCGATTTCGGCGCGCGCGAGAACAATGCACGCAACGTGGCCACGGCCAGCGCCAGGCCCATCATCGGCGTCACCACCTGCAGGCCGGTGATGCCGGTCATCTGCGAGAAGTAGGACAGCTGGGCCTGGCCGGAATAGTGCTGCTGGTTGGTGTTGGTCAGGAACGAGATCATCGTGTGCAGCGCCGTGTCCCAGCGCATGTTCGGGATCTGGTCCGGATTCAACGGCAACCACGCCTGGGTCATGAACACGGCCTGTGTCAGCACCGCGATCACCACGTTGCTGAGCACGAATGCCAGCACGTAGCCCCGCCAGGACATCGAACGTGAAGGATCAACGCCGAGCACCTTGTACAGCGGCTTTTCGATCCAGTGGAACAGCACGTCGACCTTCATCGGCGTGCCGCGCATCACCCGGGCGAGGTACAGGCCCAGGGGCCAGGCCAGCAGCAGGCTGGCGGCAAGAATGGCAAGAATTTCAGTCATGGCAGGCTCCGCTCAGAACGACTCGGGCCGCAGCACGACATAAAGAAGATAGGCGGCGGCAACCAGCACCAGCACGCCACACAGCAACGACAGCCAGGGGGACATGGAATTTGAGACCTGGTGGAACCCCTCCACCTCAGGCCGTCATCGTCGTCCCCGCCCCCATAAACGCACTACGCGCCGGACAGGGCCGACGCGTAAAGAGTGCATAAATTTCAGGGTCCAGGCCGTAACCCGGCAAGCGGTAGCGCCGGGCCATGCCGGGCGAGCAGCGCGCCGCTCAACCCGCCGGGGTCTGTGCCGGCACGTCCACCGGCGCCAATCCCTTCAGCTGCCGATAGCGCTGCAGGCTGCTTTCGATTTCGACCTTCAATGCCTGCTGCTGCTGTTCGAAACTGGCCAGCAGCCGTTGCTGCGACTGCAGCTGCGCATGGCGCTGGCCGATCGCCTGGGCCTGCTTGTCGGCTACCTTGGCGCCGGCCAGTTCGCGGTCGCCGGCGGCAGCAAGCAGGGCCACCAGCGATTCGCGCAGGCTGGCCACGTTGTACTGGGCGGTCTTGAGGTTGTTATCGAGCACCTCCTGGCGCTCGGCGAACACGCGCCGCAGCGCATTCTCATCACCGTAGGTGGTCAGCATCGCCTGTTCGGTACGCTGCCGGGTCTGCTCGGCCATCTGGTCCAGCTGGACCTGCGCCGCCGCCGTGCTGGCGGCAGCGCGTTCCTCATCGCTCAACGCGCGCTGCACCTGCGCGTTGCGCAGGCCGCTGTTGGCGCTGAACTCATCGCGGGCGTGGTTGACCGCATCGGCCGGCAGCGCGTCGCTGCAGATCCGCTCCTTGCCCTCGTTCCAGCAGTACAGCTTCTTGTCTGCGGCCTTGCCGCTGGACTGTGCCAGCAGCGTCTGCGGCATCACCAGCAGCAGGCTGGCGGCGACGATGGCAGGAACTCGGAACATGCGACCTTCCCCCTGGTGGTCAGCGCGTGGAACGGACGCCGTACTGGGCGCGATAGGCCTCCAGCGGCTGCCGGTAGCCCACAAGTTCCGGATTTCCGGACGCGAAATCAAGCAGGTCGGCCAGCGTCGCCACGGCGATCACCGGGATGCCGGCTTCTTCGGCCACGGCCTGTGCGGCGGAGCGATGGTCGCTGTCCGAGGCGATCTCCTGGCGGTCCAGGGCGACCACGATGCCGGCCGGAATACCGCCCGCAGCGCGGATGATCGCCAGCGCCTCGCGGATGGCGGTGCCGGCGGTGATTACGTCGTCGACGATCAGCACGCGCTTGCCGGTCATGTCGGCGCCGATCAACTGGCCGCCTTCACCATGGTCCTTCACTTCCTTGCGGTTGAACGACAGCGGCAGGTCGCGGCCACGCTGGGCCAGCTCGCAGGCCATTGCGGTGGCCAGCGGAATGCCCTTGTAGGCCGGGCCGAACACCACGTCGTACTTGATCCCGGTGGCGTCGATGGCGTCGGAATAGCACGCACCCAGCTGCGACAGCAGGGAACCGGAGTCGAAACGGCCGGCGTTGAAGAAATAGGGGCTCAGCCGGCCGGACTTGAGGGTGAACTGGCCGAAGCGCAGGGCGTCGGCGGTCAGGGCCAGCTGCAGGAAACGGTGACGGTGGTCGCTCATCAAAACTCGATTCATCTTCATTTGGAGCGCAAATCCTAATCCAGCTGGGCTTTCTGCGCTCGTCCGGCCCCTTCACGCAGGTATCGGCAGCTGCCCCCGCGGGCTGCTCAGCCCGGCAGGCAACCGGTATGCTTGCCCGGTTTCCCGCCGTAGGTTCTTCCGCATGCGCATCATCAGCTTCAACGCCAATGGCATCCGCTCGGCCGCCACCAAGGGCTTCCTCGACTGGTTCCGTGGCCAGGACGCCGACGTCCTCTGCATCCAGGAGACCAAGGCCCAGGAAGACCAGCTGACCGACCCGATGTTCCGCCCGGACGGCCACCATTGCTTCTACCGCGATGCCATCACCAAGAAGGGCTACAGCGGTGTGGCGATCTACAGCAAGCGCGAACCGGACCAGGTCATCACCTCGCTGGGCTGGGCCCCGTTCGACGACGAAGGCCGCTACATCGAGGCCCGCTTCGGCAACCTCAGCGTGGTCTCCTTCTATATCCCGTCCGGCAGTTCGGGCGACCTGCGCCAGGGCTTCAAGTTTGAAGTGATGGAGTGGCTGCGGCCGATCCTCGAGGAATGGGCGCGCAGCGGCCGCGACTACGTGCTGTGTGGCGACTGGAACATCGTCCGCTCGGCGCTGGACATCAAGAACTGGAAGTCCAACCAGAAGAACTCCGGCTGCCTGCCCGAGGAACGCGACTGGCTCAATGCCCTGTGTGCCGACCATGGCCAGGCCACCGATGTGGGCGCAGGTCGCGGCTGGGCCGATGCCTACCGCCTGCTCAACCCGACCGGCGAGGACTACACCTGGTGGAGCAACCGTGGCGCCGCCCGCGCCAACAACGTGGGTTGGCGCATCGACTACCAGTTCATCACCCCGGGCCTGCGTGACCGCCTGCGCAGCTGCTCGATCTACCGCGACCAGCGTTTCTCCGACCACGCGCCGTTCATCGTGGATTACGACCTGTGACCGAGGCTGCCAAGCCGGCCGGCTACAAGGGCTGGGCCGGCATCAAGCGTGCGTTCGGTACGCCCTCGGCGCTGACCATGGCCCTGCTGGGCTTCGGTAGTGGCCTGCCGTTCCTGCTGATCGCCTCGCAGACCCTGTCCACCCGTCTGCGCGATGTCGGCCTCGATCTGGGCAGCATCGGCCTGATCAGCCTGGCCAGCTTCTTCTACCTGCTCAAGTTCGTCTGGGCACCCCTGCTGGATCGCTACGCGTTTCCGTTGCTGGGGTTCCTCGGTCGCCGCCGCTCGTGGCTGCTGGTCTCGCAGATCCTGGTGCTGGTGGGCCTGGTGGCACTGGCGTTCGTGCGGCCAGAGCAGGGCGTGTGGCCGCTGGTGGCCTGGGTACTGGTGGCATCGTTTGCAGGTGCCACCCAGGATTCAGTGGTCGACGCCTACCGCATCGAGATCGCGCCGCAGACCGCGCAGGCCGCGTTGGCCGCCACGTACACGCTGGGCTATCGCATCGGCCTGATCCTGGCAGGTGCCGGCGCCTTGTACCTGGCACAGTTCGAAGGCTGGATCATTGCCTATCTGGCCATGGCCGGATTGATGATCCTGCCGATCATCACCACCCTGTTCTGCCGCGAACCGGAGCGCCCGGCCAACGCCGTGCAGCGCCGCATCGACATTGCCGAAGCGTTCGTACAGCCGATCACCAGCTTCTTCACCCGCAACGGCATGGCACTGGCGCTGGCGCTGCTGGCGTTCGTCGGGTTCTTCAAGTTTCCTGACCAGGTCATCGGCGTGATGGCCGGACCCTTCTATCTCGATTCGGGCTTCGACAAGGCCGACATCGCTACGGTCTCCAAGCTGTTCGGCGTGTGGATGGGTATTGGTGGGGCGTTCCTTGGCGGTATCGCCGTCGCCGCCTTCGGTTTCCGCCGGATGCTGCTTGTCGCGGCGCTGGGTGTGGCCCTGTCGAATCTGGCCTTCCTGCTGATGGCGCACAATCCGGGGCAACTGTGGGCGTTCTACGCCGCGCTCAGCGCCGACAACCTGTTCCAGGGCTTTGCCGGCACGGTGCTGGTGGCTTTCATGTCTTCGCTGACCGATCGCAACTTCACCGCAACCCAGTATGCCCTGCTGGTATCGCTGGCCAACCTGCCGGGCAAGTTCGTCGGCGGCGTTTCCGGTTACATCGTGGAGGCCACCTCGTACAGCACCTTCTTCATGCTCAGCGCCGTCACGGTGGTGCCCACCATGCTGCTGCTGGCCTGGCTGTGGCCACGCATCGTTGATCGTGGGCCGTCCCCCGCCGCCTGATTGCCTGTGTGCGCTTACTGCGGGATGATCGCCCCGACGCGCCGAGGGGGCGGTGCCTTGCGAACGGGGAAGTGAGCATGGCCGACGTAGTGCTGCGGGACCTGGACCCGCTGCTGCTGGAACGCATCAAACGGGTCTCGGTGGCCCGTGGCTGGACCCACGAACAGACCTGCGCGGTCCTGCTGGAGCAGGGCCTGTTCAGCAGTGAACTGGAGGTCCGCTCCGGCTTCGGCGATCCCGAAGTCGACGCGCTTTCCGACGCGATCGCCGCACTGCAGGCGCTGCCGGCCGGCCAGGGCTTCGATTGATCTGATGTCGGGTCGCCGGGGGGGGGGGAGATGG
>NZ_JBYTEK010000007.1:151966-156503 GCF_058783335.1 Stenotrophomonas sp. FW305-C-20-S1
GGCCGGGGCCCGGCGCTACCGCGCGTCGCCGACGGGTAGCGCCGGGCCATGCCCGGCGGATGGCGCCACCTCACGCCGGATGAATCGCCCCGAGAATCCGCGGCCCCGTCGCCCCGGTCACGCTCGGCAGGTTGCCCGGCAGCCCGTCCATCGTCCGCTGCGCCAGCCAGGCAAACCCCATCGCCTCCACATACTCCGGGTCCAGCCCGTGCAGCGCCGTGGACTCCACCACCACGCCCGGTAGGCGTGCCGCCAGCCGCCGCATCAACTGCGTATTGCGCACGCCACCGCCGCACACCAGCACCCGCCGGGTGTGCGGCTGCTGGGCCAGCAGCGCATCAACCACCGTCGCCGCGGTCAGCTCCAGCAGTGTCGCCTGCACATCGGCTGCGGCGAACTGGCCTTCCTCGATGTGTGCTTCGGCCCACGGCAGGTGGAACTGCTCGCGCCCGGTGCTCTTGGGCGGCGGCAGCGCGAACCACGGATCCGCGCGCCAGCCGGCCAGCAGGCTGTCATCCACCGCACCGCTGGCTGCGTAGGCGCCGTCAGCATCGAAGCTGCGCCCGGTATGGCGTTGGCACCAGGCATCCATCAGCGCGTTGGCCGGGCCGGTATCGAAGCCACGCACGACGCCCTCGCGGGGAATCAGGGTCAGGTTGGCGATCCCGCCCAGGTTCAGCACCGCACGGTCCTCATCGGCCGCACCCAGCATGTCCAGGTGGAAAGCCGGCATCAGCGGCGCTCCATGGCCACCGGCGGCAACGTCACGGCGGCGGAAATCGCACACGGTGGTGATGCCGGTCAGCTCGGCGATGCGGTTGCCGTCACCCAGCTGCACGGTGAAGGCCGGGTCGGCCAACGGTCGATGGCGCACCGTCTGCCCGTGCGAGCCGATGGCTCGTACCTGCGAACGGTCGACACCGGCTTCTTCCAGCAGCTGGTTGGCGGCGGCGGCGAAGCTGATCGCAATCCGCGCGTCCAGTTCGCCCAGCTCCTCCAGCGACTGCAGCGGGCCGCCTTCGCCGAGGGCCACCAGCCGCGCCCGCAGCACCGGCTCCCAGCGGGCGGTCAGCCCGTGCACGAAGCGGCACCCCCCATCGGCCGGGAACTGCACCAGCGCGGCATCGATGCCGTCAGCGCTGGTGCCCGACATCAGGCCCAGGTAGAGGGGAAGGGACGGATCGGCAGTGGTGTTCATGGCGGGCATAAAAAAAGGACACGGCAAGCTTGTGCTGCCGTGTCCTCCTTCGTCAACGCAGGGCTCAGCCGCGCTTGCGGCCTGCCGGCGCCTTGTCCTTGGCGCTGGCCACCTCGGTGCTCGCGCTTTCGGCGGCCGGCGCGGGGCTGGCGTCGGCGTAGATCAGCTTCTCCATGCCCTGGATGCGGGCCATCGCCGGCGCGGTCTGCGCCCGGAAGGCCACCAGCTCGGCGCCCTTCAGCGGCTCCGGCGGCGGCATGGTCACCGTCAGCGGGTTGCGGTGCTCGCCATTGACGCGGAATTCGTAGTGCAGGTGCGGGCCGGTCGCCAGGCCGGTCGAGCCGACGTAGCCGATCACCGTGCCCTGGGCCACGCGCTGGCCATTCTTGATCCCGGCAAAGCGCGACATATGGCCGTACAGGGTGGTGTGGCCACGGCCGTGGTCGAGGATCACCACGTTGCCATAACCGCGTTGCACGCCGACGAACTGCACCCGCGCATCGCCGGCGGCCATGATCGGGGTACCGGTGCGCGCGGCGTAGTCCACGCCCTTGTGCATGCGCATCTTGCCCAGCACCGGGTGCTTGCGCGCGCCGAAGGTCGAACTCAGCCGTGCGAACGGGATCGGCATGCGGATGAAGCTCTTCTTCAGCGAACGGCCGCTGATGTCGTAGTACTCGGACTTGCCGTTGCGGTCGAAGCGGAAGCCGGAATAGGTCTTGCCGCCGGTGGTGAAGGTCGCCGCCAGGATCTTGCTGGTATCGACCTTCTCGCCCTCGCGCCAGGTCTCATCCATCACCACGCTGAAGCGGTCGCCCGGCTGCAGGTCCTTGGAGAAGTCGATGTCGTACTTGAAGATGTCGTCGGTCATCGTCGCGATCGCCGACGGTGACAGTCCGGCGCGGCGCGCGGCCGCATACAGCGAACTGGTGATCTCGCCGCTGGTGACCACCGTGCGCGTGGATGTCTCGCGCTTGGTCACCGTTTCCTTGATGTCATCGCCGCTCAGGCTCAGTTCGACCCGGTTGTCGGCATCGCGGTCGAAGCGGATGCTGCGCAGGTCACCGGACAGCGGCATGTCGAAGGCGATCTCGGCACCCGGGCGCAGCTTGGTCAGCGATTCGCGCGCACCCGGATGGTCCAGCACCCGGTGCAGGGTGGTGGCGGAAATGCCGGCCTTGTCGAACAGGTCGCTCAGGGTCTGCCCGCGCTGCACCCGCAGCACCTGCCAGCTGTCGCCGGGGATCTGCTGCTGGCGGGCCATTGCCAACGGCGGCAACGGCAGTGCCAGGCTGGTGTGGCTGTCGGCGTAGGGCGCATCGATGGTGTGCGAGAAGCCCGGCACGATCGTGGCCACCAGCGCGCCAATGGTCACAAACAGGCTGGCGTGCATCCAATGACGCCGCGTCCAGCGCTCATTGAACGCAGCGGGAAGGTGTTGCCTCAGCTTCCGGTGCAGGGCGTTGTCGTGCAGGACGTGGAGTCGTTCCTGGAAGCGCTGCTTGCGAGCGCGGCCTTGATCGGAATTGAGCATCAGATGTCGGTCTCTGGCTGACCCGGGAACGCGGGCCCAAACGCCGGTAACATAGACACCTAACAAATTCGCGTCAAACCCTTGTGCCTATTGGCTTTTGTGAAGCCGATCGGGTTAACTTCGCTTTAACACCCCACATAAGAAACGGCGTTGCCGGGAGTAGTCACGTGTCCTCGATTGAAGAAGCCCTTGCCCTGATCGGCCGCGGTGCCGACGAGATCCTCAAGCTCGAGGATCTGCGCGCGCGCCTGCAGGAAGGCCGCCCGCTGCGCATCAAGGCCGGCTTCGACCCCACCGCGCCTGACCTGCACCTGGGCCACACGGTGCTGCTGAACAAGATGCGTCAGTTCCAGGACCTCGGCCACCAGGTCATTTTCCTGATCGGCGACTTCACCGGCATGATCGGCGACCCCTCCGGCAAGAGCCTGACCCGCAAGCCGCTCAGCCGCGACGACGTGCTGGCCAACGCCCGTACCTACGAGGAACAGGTGTTCAAGGTGCTGGACCGCAGCCGCACCGAGGTCCGCTTCAATTCGGAGTGGTTCGGCAAGATGAGCGCGGCCGACATGATCCGCCTGGCCGGCCAGCACACCGTGGCACGCATGCTCGAGCGCGACGACTTCGCCAAGCGCTATGCCGCCCAGCAGTCCATCGCCATCCACGAATTCCTGTACCCGCTGGTGCAGGGCTACGACTCGGTGGCCCTGGAAGCGGACGTCGAGCTGGGTGGTACCGACCAGAAGTTCAACCTGCTGATGGGCCGTGGCCTGCAGGAACACCACGGCCAGAAGCCGCAGGTGGTACTGACCATGCCGCTGCTGGAAGGCCTGGATGGCGTCAACAAGATGTCCAAGTCGCTGGGCAACTACATCGGCATCAGCGAGCCGGCCATCGACATCGTCACCAAGACCATGAAGGTCGATGATGCCCTGATGTGGCGTTGGATCGAGCTGCTGTCCTTCGATATCAGCCAGGCCGAAGCGGCCTCCCTGCGCGAGCAGATCGCCGCCGGCCTGAATCCGCGCGTGGTCAAGCTGCGCCTGGCCCGCGAACTGGCTACCCGATTCCACGATGCCGCAGCGGCAGAGCAGGCGATTGCCGGCTGGGAAGCTGCCGTTACCGGGCAGGGCGACATCACCCAGCTGCCGCTGCAGGATGTGGCCATCCCGGCCGAGGGCCTGCGCATCGCGGCCCTGCTGACCGCCGCCGGCCTGACCCCGAGCAACTCCGAGGCCAACCGCAAGCTCAAGGAGCGTGCGGTGAAGGTGGACGGTGAAGTGGTGGAAGACGGCCAACAGGTACTGCAGCCCGGCTTCGAGGGGCTGCTGCAGGTCGGCAAGCGCACCTTCGCCCGCGTGCGCCTGGTCGCTGCCTGACCGGAGGCAGGGGCCGGCGCAGCCGGCCCCTGCTTCTGCTCCTGCAGAGCGGCGCTGACGCTCTGCCGCTGTTCGCGGGACCTGTGGCGGCGCCTTTGCATGAACGGATGCAACATCCGATGAAAAAAGTTGCCACACCCCCTTCACAAAGGCCGCGAATAGGGACATAATTTCCCTCCCCCGTCGCAGGGGTCGCCAACAAGGGGCTTCAGCGACACAAGGGACGCCACCACCGACGAACGAGATGATCGAACGAAAGGTGTTGACGGACTCGAAAAGTCCGGCATAATAGGCGGCTCGCTACGAAGGAAACTTCGCAGCACACGGGAACGGCGCTGAGGCCACTTCCCCGGATCTTTGAAAGTATGCGCAGGTATCTTGTGAAGGCGCCTGCAGGAAGGATGATTGTCCATCTTGCAGACGTTTGAT
>NZ_JBYTEK010000071.1:0-6931 GCF_058783335.1 Stenotrophomonas sp. FW305-C-20-S1
TGCGGCGACCGAGCTTACATGGACGTACTTGCAGCGTCCCCCGCAACCGGACCCACCCCGCCATCCCACGGAATGCCCGCTTTTGCCGTTGCCGTTGCCGTTGCCGTTGATTCGGCAGGTGCAGGGCGCAGCCCTGCAAACCCACCCCACCCTCACCTCACGCCGCGATCCGCAGAATCGGCTTCAGCGTAATCCCCCGCGTGCTGTCCTCGGCCGCCTGGTTGATCTGCTCCAGCGGATAGAACTTCACCAGCCTGTCGAACGGGAAGCGCCCCTGCTGGTACAGCGTCACCAGCTGCGGAATGAACACCTGCGGCACGCTGTCACCCTCGACAATGCCACGGATGCTGCGGCCACCCAGCAGCAGGTTGTTCACATCGAAACTGGCAGTGGTGCCCAGCTTCGGCGCACCGACCACGCCCATCATGCCAAGCCCGCCGAGCGCTTCGATGCCGGCCGACAGCACTTCCGGGCGCCCGGTCGATTCCAGCGCGAAATCGGCGCCACCACCGGTGATCGCGCGCACCGCCTCGATCACATCGGTCTCGCGGCTGTTGACCACATGGGTGGCGCCCAGTTCCATGGCCAGCTGCAACCGCGACGGCACCACGTCGATGGCGATGATGGTGGTAGCGCCGGCCACCTTGGCCGCCATCACCGCACTCAGGCCGACCGCACCGGCGCCATAGCTGGCGAAGCTGCTGCCCGATCGCACCTGCAGCGAGTTGAGCACCGCACCGGCACCGGTCTGGATGCCGCAGCCCAGCGGACCGAGCAGCTCCAGCGGCGCATCGTCAGGCACCTTGATCGCATTGATCTCGCGCGCCAGCGCAAACGTGGCGAACGACGACTGTGCAAAGAAGTGATCGTGCAGCGGTTGGCCCTGTGCATCGGTGATGGCGGTATGGCCGTGGCCATCATCACCACCGAAATTCAGCGCGAAGAAATCGCGGCAGTACGCACCGTGGCCACCACGACAGGGATTGCAGTGGCCGCATTGGCCGTAGGTCAGCACGACATGGTCGCCGGCCTTCAGCTCGCGTACGTTGGGGCCGACCGCCTCGACGATGCCCGCACCCTCATGGCCCAGCACCGCCGGCAGCGGCACCGGATAGTACTGGTCGCGCACGATCAGATCGGTATGGCACAGGCCGGTCGCTACGATCTTCACCAGCACTTCGTCGTCCTGCGGGCCGCGCAGGCGCGCCTGCTCGATGACAAAGGGCTGTTCCTTGCCGCGTACCACCGCGGCGGTGATGTCACGCGATCCACTGTTGCTGCTCATCGTTGCGTTCTCCTCGATCAGATGGGATAGGCCGGGGCTTCGCCCTTGACCGTCATCCATTGCCACTGGGTGAATTCCTCCACGTTGGACGGGCCGCCGATGCTGGTGCCGTTGCCGGACGCCCCTACCCCACCGAAGGGATTGATGACCTCGTCGTTCACGGTCTGGTCGTTGATGTGCAGCAGACCGGTGCGCAGGCGCTCGCCCAGCTTCAGCGCGCGGCCGACATTGCGGGAGACGATCGCCATCGACAGGCCGTACTCGCTGTCATTGGCCAGGCGCACGGCTTCGTCGTCGTCATCGAACGGCACCACCACCGCTACTGGCGCGAAGATCTCTTCGTTGAACGCCGGATTGTCGACACTGACGTTGCCGAGCACGGTGGGTGCGAAGAACAGGTCCTGGTGGGTGCCGCCGGTTTCAAGCGTGGCACCCGCCTTCACCGCGTCGTCGACCACACGCGCCGCATGGTCGCGTTGCGCGGCATTGATCAGTGGGCCCAGCGCAACATCCTCGCGTGCCGGGTCACCCACCTTCAGCGACTTCGCCTTGGCCACCAGCTTCTGCAGGAAGGCCTGGTGGATGCTGCGCTGTACCAGCACACGGCCGGTGGCCATGCAGATCTGGCCCTGGTGCAGGTACACCCCCCAGGCGGTGTTGGCTACAGCCAGGTCGAGATCCGCATCGTCAAGGATGATCAGCGCGTTCTTGCCGCCCAGCTCCAGTGACACCTTTTTCAGGTGCTTGCCGGCGGCTTCGCCAACCTTGCGTCCGGCCGCCGTCGAGCCGGTGAACTGGATCATCGCCACATGCGGGTCGCTGGTCAGCGCGGCACCGGCGGCGCCGTCGCCGGGCAACATCTGCAGCACACCCTGCGGAAGACCAGCCTGCTCGAACAGGCGTGCGATCACCGCACCACCACACACCGCCGTGCGCGGGTCCGGCTTGAGCACCACGGCATTGCCGAGCGAGATCGCCGGCGCCACCGCGCGCATCGCCAGGTACAGCGGGAAATTGAACGGAGAGATCACCCCCACCACACC
This sequence comes from Stenotrophomonas sp. FW305-C-20-S1, assembly GCF_058783335.1. Taxonomy (NCBI): domain Bacteria; kingdom Pseudomonadati; phylum Pseudomonadota; class Gammaproteobacteria; order Lysobacterales; family Lysobacteraceae; genus Stenotrophomonas; species Stenotrophomonas sp. FW305-C-20-S1. The sequence continues at coordinate 2,329 of NZ_JBYTEK010000071.1, forward strand.
CAGCGGACGGCGCCGCGCCAGGTTCAGCCGCCCAGGTTCGGACGGCAGGATCTCACCCACGCTGCGCGAAGGCAGCGCGGCGGCCTCATGCAGCGCCTTGATGGTCACCTTGGCTTCGAAACCGGCCTTCAGGCGGGTGGAGCCACTTTCACGGACCAGCCAGTCGACCAGCGTATCGATGTTTTCTTCGGCCAGGCGTGCAGCCTTGCGCAGCACCTCGGCGCGCTGTTCGTACGGCGCTGCCGCCCATGCCTGTTGCGCCTGCGCCGCAGCGGCCGCCGAACGTGCGACCTGCGCCGCATCGGCCAGGCCGATTTCGCCAAGCGAGTGCCCGGTGGCGGGCTCGATCACCGGCTGGCGCTGTGCAGCGGCGCTCCATTGACCGTCGAAGAAGGCGCCTGACCAGAGTGCGTCCGGCAGCCATGGGGAAGATGCAGTCATGAAAAGTCCTCCTGTGTCGTGCCGCCATTGCACGCCTGGCCAGCAGCGTCGGCAATCGGCCATTGGCGTGATGTCGGCAAGGGATTGAATCGACGGGAATTTCCAGCATCGCCGTTGTCCAGTTCCTGCACAGTGAACGGCGCCCCTGCAGCGGCCCGCCTACAATGGCCACCCCCGCCAGCCGATGCGCCCGCCATGACCGACACCCCCCTGCCCACCGATGACCCGATCGCCGCCACCCGCCTGTGGCTGGAGCGCATCGTCATCGGCCTGAACCTGTGCCCGTTCGCCAAGGCGGTGTACGTGAAGGACCAGGTCCGCATCGTGCTGAGCGACGCGACCACACCCGAAGCCCTGGTGGAAGAACTGGCCGAGGAACTGGTGCTGCTGCGCGACACGCCGGCCGAGCAGATCGATACCACCCTGATCGTGCATCCGCAGGTACTGACCGACTTCCTCGACTACAACGACTTCCTCGACAACGCCGATGCGGCGATCGAAGCGCTGGACCTGCAGGGCATCCTGCAGGTGGCCAGCTTCCATCCGGACTACCAGTTCGATGGCGTCGCCGCCGATGACGCCAGCAACTACACCAACCGCGCGCCCTACCCCACCCTGCACCTGCTGCGCGAAGACAGCGTGGCACGCGCGGTGGATGTCTACCCGGACCCGGACGTGATCGTCGAGCGCAACATCCAGACCCTGGACCGGATCGGTGTCGAGGGCTGGCACCGTCGCCTGCGCGGCGACGACCTGTCATGAGCACGGTGCCGCCGATTGCCACCTGGCCGGCTGCGCCGCTGCACGGCAGGGTGGTGCTGGTCACCGGCGGTGCCAACGGCATCGGCCGCGGCATCGCCCAGGCGGTGCTCGGGGCCGGCGGCCGTGTGCTGATCGGCGATCTGGATGTGGAGGCGGGCCATGCCTGCCTGGCCGAATGGCAGCGCGGCGATGATGCCGCGTTCCAGCGGCTGGACATCACCGACGAAAGCAGCGTGCGCGACTTCATCGCGGCGGCCCTGCAACGCTTCGGGCGCATCGACGGCCTAGTCAACAATGCCGGCATCGCCGGGCCGCACGGCACCCTGCTGCAGGACATGGACTGGGAAGAATGGCAGCGCCGGCTGTCATCGCTGCATGGCGCGTTCCTGTGCAGCAAGCACGCATTGCCGGCGTTGTCGGCCGACGCAGGCGCGATCATCAACATCGCATCGACGCGCGCCTGGCAGTCCGAGGCGCACAGCGAAGCCTACGCTGCGGCCAAGGGCGGGCTGGTGGCCTTCACCCATGCACTGGCCATCAGTGCGGGACCGGCGGTGCGGGTGAACAGCATCAGCCCCGGCTGGATCAGCACCGATGCCTGGCAGGCACCGTCACGCCGGCACGTGCCGCAGTACTCGGCCACCGACCACGCCCAGCATCCGGTTGGCCGCGTCGGCGAACCCGAGGACATCGGCGCACTGGCGGTGTACCTGCTGTCCTCGTTGTCCGGCTTCAGCACCGGCCAGGACTTCATTGTCGACGGCGGCATGACCCGGAAGATGATCTACGCCGAATGAACCGCCTTCGGTAGTGCCGGCCGCTGGCCGGCATTCCGGTAGATCCACGCCATGCGTGGATGGCGATAGCGTGCTTACGCCATGCCCGAATGGCGCAGCAGTGCGTCGATCTGCGGCGCACGGCCTCGGAAGGCCTTGAAGTTCTCGGCGGCCGGGCGGCTGCCGCCGCGCGACAGCACCTCGTCGCGGAAACGCGCGCCGGTTGCGGCCAGCGCCTGCGGCGCTTCCTCGAACGCGGCGTAGGCATCGGCGCTCAATACTTCGGCCCACTTGTAGCTGTAGTAACCGGCGGCATAGCCACCGGCGAAGATATGGCTGAACTGGTGCGGGAAGCGATTCCAGCTCGGCGGATGGTTCACCGCCACTTCCGCACGCACCCGCTCAAGCAGTGCCAGCACGCTGTCCTGCGCCGCCTCGAACTGGCTGTGCAGCAGCATGTCGAACAGACCGAATTCCAACTGGCGCACGGTGGCCATGCCGCTGTGGAAGTTGCGTGCGGCCAGCATGCGCTCGTACAGCGCGCGCGGCAGCGGCTCGCCGGTTTCCACATGCGCGGTCATGCCCTGCAGGTGGTCCCATTCCCAGCAGAAGTTCTCCATGAACTGGCTGGGCAGCTCCACCGCGTCCCACTCCACGCCGTTGATGCCGGCCACGCCCAGTTCGCCGATGCGGGTCAGCAGCTGATGCAGGCCATGGCCCATTTCATGGAACAGCGTGGTCACTTCATTGTGGCTGAAGGTTGCCGGCTTGCCATCGGCACCACGGCCGAAGTTGCACACCAGGTACACCAGCGGCGTCTGTACGCTGCCATCGGCGCGCTCGCGGCGGTTGCGGCAGTCATCCATCCACGCGCCGCCACGCTTGCCCTCGCGGGCGTACAGGTCCAGGTAGAACTGGCCGACCAGGGCGCCCTGCGCATCCACCAGGCGGAAGAAGCGCACGTCCTCATGCCAGACCGGCGCGCTGTCTTCCTGCACGCGCAGGCCGTACAGCTGCTCGATCACCGAGAACAGGCCGCCGAGTGCCTTCGGTTCGGTGAAATACTGCTTCACTTCCTGCTCGGAGTAGCTGTAACGCGCCTGCTTCAGGCGGTCGGCGGCGAACGCCAGATCCCAGGCCTGCAGGCTGTCGATACCGAGATGCTCGCGGGCGAACTGCTCCAGCTCGGCGCGGTCCTTGGCGGCGAACGGCTTGGCGCGCGCGGCCAGGTCACGCAGGAAGCCCAGCACTTCGGCGGGGTCGCTGGCCATCTTGGTGGCCACCGAATAGTCGGCGTAGGAATCAAAGCCCAGCAGCGCGGCCAGCTCGGCACGCAGTGCAAGGATGCGATCGATGTTGCCGCCGTTGTCCAGCGCATCGTCGCCGAACTCGGAGGCGCGTTGCGCGCTGGCGCGGTACAGGATCTCGCGCAGGTCGCGGTCCTCGCCCCAGGTCTGCACCGGCAGGTAGCACGGCATCTGCAGGGTCAGCTTCCAGCCTGCCTTGCCGTCTTTTTCCGCAGCGGCGCGTGCAGCAGCCTTCACGTCGTCCGGCACGCCGGCCAGGCGCGCCGGGTCTTCGACGATCAGCGACCACGCATCGGTGGCGTCGAGCACGTTCTGCGAGAACTTCGCCGACAGCGCCGACAGTTCCTCCTTGATGGCGGAAAAACGCTGCTGCGCGTCCGCATCCAGTTCAGCACCGCCGAGGCGGAAATCACGCAGGGTGTTGTCCAGCACCTTGCGGCGCGCCTCATCAAAACCAGCCGCTTCGGTGCTGGCCGCCAGCGCCTGGTACTGGCGATACAGCGCCAGATTCTGGCCCAGCGCACTGGCAAAGCGGGTCACCCGCGGCAGGTTGCTGTTGTAGGCCTCACGCAGTTCCGGCGTGTTGACCACGCCCTGCAGGTGGCCCACCAGGCCCCAGGCGCGCCACAGGCGTTCGGTGGCGTCGTCCAGCGGGGTGACGAAGGTCTGCCAGGTTACCGGCTGCACCTGCTCGGCAGCGCTGACCGCCGCTTCGGCCTGCGCCAGCAGCACGTCCAGCGCCGGCGCCACATGCTCGGGGCGGATCGCCTCGAAGCGCGGCAGGCCGGAAAAATCGAGCAGGGGGTTGGCAACGGTCACGGCAGGTCTCCAGAGTACGGGCCCGGCAGCGCGGGCAGCCAGATCGATATGGCGCTGGCCGGGCCGGCAGACAAGGGGCGGCGGGCCATTGTTCACGTCGGCCTTACGGCCGCCGGCTGAAGCTTGCGGCGCGGGGGAGACCGCAGCGGAACGTGTCGAGGAGGCCCCACATGGAAGGTCTGGCTCCAGCTCCATCCGCAGTACGTTCACCAACGCTGGCGCTGTCGGCCAGCCCGACTGAACTGGCCTGGATCGCCGCGCTGTGCGATGCGGGCGATGATGCGCCGCGCCACCTGCAGCAGTTGCAGGCACTGCAGCGCCAGGGCGGCAGGTTCAGCGACGAGCAGGAATGGTATCCCTTCGAAGTGATCGAGCGCGGTGCCAGCCAGGTGCGGCTGGGCCACGAGCGCGAATTCGTCATCTGCGTGCTGCTGTGGCTGCAGGCCCTGGCCCAGGGCCTGTCTCTTCTCCACATCTGACGCTGCCGACGAAACAGAC
>NZ_JBYTEK010000072.1:0-6684 GCF_058783335.1 Stenotrophomonas sp. FW305-C-20-S1
GTTGGCGCCATGGATGGCGCCATCGAGCCCCCATGGACGGGTTTACGGCGTGTCCTGCAAGCCCACACCGCCCCGCCAAACCCACAGAACCCCAGAGCCGACGCTCCAGCAGTTGCGGTTGCAGTTGATGTTGCCGTTGCCGTTGCCGTTGCCGTTGCCTCTGCGGGCGCCGGGCTGCAAGCCCGGCACCCACCGGGAACCTCAACAGCAGCGACCACCGTTGCGCCCGCCATACCGCGCTTCCTGCCGCTCGCGGAAGAACGTCTTGTAGTCCATCGGCTCGCGGTCCGGATGCTTCTCCCGCACATGCCGCACATAGTTGTCGTAGTCGGGAATGCCGCAGCACAGCCGCGCCGTCTGCACCAGGCGTCGCCAGATCCGGCGATGCGCCTGGTACTGCCCCACCGGAACCAGTTGTGTACTCATTACAGGTCCACCATTTCATGCGGCTTCAGCGCCACGTACGGGGTCTCGCGGTCGCTGCGCTGCGGATTGCGGCGCGCCGCCACGATCGTCTTGATCGAATACACCAGCACCGACGCCACCACCAGCAGGAACAGCGCGGTCAGGCCGGTGTTTACATAGGCATTGACCACGATCTGCTGCATCTGCGCGACCGACTTCGCCGGTGCGGTGATGGTGCCGCTGGCCAACGCGTCCTGGAACTTGTGTGCCTGTGCCAGGAAGCCCTGCGCCGGATTGCTGTCGAAGATCTTGATGAAACCAGCATAGGTGGTGCAGATCAGCAGCCACACCGCAGGCACCGCGGTGACCCACGCGTAGCGGTCACGCTTCATCTTGAACAGCACCACCGTGCCCAGCATCAGCGCGATGCCCGCCAGCATCTGGTTGGAGATGCCGAACAACGGCCACAACGTCTGGATGCCGCCGAACGGATCGACCACGCCGGTGTACAGCAGGTAGCCCCACAGCGCCACGCAGCCGGCAGTGCCGATGATGTTGGCAGTCCACGACTCGGTCTTCTTCAGCGCCGGCACGAAATTTCCGAGCAGGTCCTGCAGCATGAAACGACCGGCACGTGTGCCCGCATCCACCGCGGTGAGGATGAACAGTGCTTCGAACAGGATGGCGAAGTGGTACCAGAACGCCATCATCGCGTCGCTGCTGCTGGGGATCGCCTCATGCAGGATCTGCGCGATGCCCACCGCCAGGGTGGGGGCACCACCGGCACGATGCAGGATGGTCGGTTCACCGATCGCTGCCGCCGTGGCGGTCAGCTGTTCGGGGGTGATGGTGAAGCCCCAGGTATTGGTGATGTAGTGTGCAGCCGAGGCGGCATCGGCACCGATCACCGCCGCCGGGCTGTTCATCGCGAAGTAGATGCCCGGATCGATGATCGAGGCCGCCACCAGCGCCATCACTGCCACGAACGATTCCATCAGCATGCCGCCGTAGCCGATGTATCGCATGTGCGCTTCATTGGCCAGCAGCTTGGGCGTAGTGCCCGAGGAGATCAGTGCATGGAAACCCGACACCGCGCCGCAGGCGATGGTGATGAACAGGAACGGGAACATGCCGCCTTTCCACACCGGGCCGTCGCCGCTGGCCGCGAACTGGGTCAGCGCCGGCATCTTCAGTTCCGGCATCACCACCAAGATGCCGATGGCCAGCGCGATGATCGTGCCGATCTTCAGGAAGGTCGACAGGTAGTCGCGCGGTGCCAGCAGCAGCCAGACCGGCAGCACCGAGGCGACGAAACCGTAGCCGATCAGCATCCAGGTGATCTGGGTGCCGGTGAAGGTGAACGCCGGGCCCCAGGTCGGGTCTGCCGCCACCTTGCCACCGAACCAGATCGCGGCGAGCAGCAGCACCAGGCCCACCACCGAGATCTCACCGATCTTGCCCGGCCGGATGTAGCGCATGTAGACGCCCATCAGGATCGCGATGGGCATCGTCGCGATCACCGTGAACATGCCCCACGGGCTTTCCGCCAGTGCCTTGACCACCACCATCGCCAGCACGGCCAGGATGATGATCATGATCAGGAAGGCACCGAACAACGCGATGGTGCCGGGCACCTGGCCCATCTCCTCGCGCACCAGGTCACCCAGTGAACGGCCGTTGCGGCGGCTGGACAGGAACAGGACCATGAAGTCCTGCACCGCACCGGCCAGCACCACGCCGACCACCAGCCACAGCAGGCCGGGCAGGTAGCCCATCTGCGCGGCCAGCACCGGGCCGACCAGCGGGCCGGCACCGGCAATGGCGGCGAAGTGGTGGCCGAACAGCACGTGCTTGTTGGTCGGTACGTAGTCCAGGCCATCGTTGTTGATCACCGCCGGAGTGGCCCGGGTCGGATCGAGCTGCATCACCTTGTCGGCGATGAACAGGCTGTAGAAGCGGTAGGCAACCAGGTACAGCGATACCGCCGCGACCACGATCCACAACGCGTTGATGTGCTCACCGCGCCGCAGCGCCACCGTGCCCAGGCAGAACGCGCCGAGCAGGGCGAGGGCCGCCCAGCCTATTTTGGAAAAACCTTTCATGAGGTGCTCTCTCCCGGAAAGACAGGCAAAGAGTCCCGCGTGCCCCTGGCAGGGTCAATGTGCACGGGACCATTCGGCGGTAGTACTTTGGTCGTACATGGGTGTAGCAGGTGGCGATGTTCCTTCGCAGCCGACAACGCAGGCGGTGCCGGCGTGCGGACATGACGTGCGGCGAACACCAGGGATGGAACAATCGGTTGCGACGGCATCCATTGGCGTTGCGCGCTGCAGCGTCCATTTTTAGCGGCATCCATCCAACAGGAGTCACCATGAGCCTTCCCGAGCCGGTCCGCGTCCTGCGTACCATCCGTGGCATGCCCACCTCCGACGGTGCCGGTGTTCGCCTGACCCGGGTCATCGGCGGCCCCTCGCTGCCCGACCTCGATCCGTTCCTGCTGCTCGACGAATTCGGTACCGATCGCGCCGAGGACTACATCGCCGGTTTCCCCGAGCATCCGCATCGTGGTTTCGAGACCGTCACCTACATGCTCGATGGCCGCATGCGGCATCGCGACAATCACGGCAACGAGGGCCTGCTGACCCCCGGCAGCGTGCAGTGGATGACGGCCGGCCGTGGCCTGGTGCATTCGGAGATGCCCGAGCAGGAAAGCGGGCAGATGCGCGGCTTCCAGCTGTGGGTGAACCTGCCGGCGCGCGACAAGATGACCGCGCCGAAGTACCAGGAATTCGCTCCCGGGAAGATCCCGGTGGTGCAGCCGGCCGAAGGCGTGCAGGTCAAGGTGATCGCCGGCACGGTCGAGGGCACGGCGGGGCCGATCGCGCAGCCGGCGACCGATCCGCTGTATCTGGACATTGCACTGGAGGCCGATCGTGCCTGGACCTATTTCCTGCCCGAAGGCCACAACGCGTTCGTCTACGTCTTCGAAGGCGGGTTGACGGTGGGCGAGCAGGATGCGGCGCGCGACGTGGCGCGGCAGGAACTGGCGGTGCTGGGCGGTGGCGAGCAGCTGCATCTGTCGGCAGGCAGCGACGGCGCGCGTTTGATCCTGGTGGCGGGTCGTCCGTTGCGCGAGCCGGTGATGCGGCATGGCCCGTTCGTGATGAACACCCGCGAGGAATTGATGCAGGCCTTCGTCGATTTCCAGGAAGGCAGGTTCTGAGGTCGCGCTGCGGGCCATGCCCACAGCGCATCGGTAGCGCCGGGCCATGCCCACAGCACATTGGTAGCGCCGGGCCATGCCCGGCGGATGTCCAGAAGAGCCGACACGACAGAATGCCGCCGGGCATGGCCCGGCGCTACCGATGGATCGGGTGGAAGTGCGGGAATGCTGCCAGGCAGTCATCCCCAGCAGCGCCTCAGCGGCCGTCGGCCACGGCAGAGGGCGTCAGGTTCATGCCTTGCGCAAGCTGCTGCAGCGTGCCCAGTTCCTGGGAACTGTCGGGATACAGCGCGATCTGCGCGTAGCGGCCCTTGTCCAGCTTGACCACGCTGATGCGGCGCTCGGCATAGCCCGGCGGCTGCTGGCCGCCAAGATCCGGCTGGTACCAGTACATCGATTCACCGGCAAAGCTGCCTTTTTCCTGGCGCAGCGAGCGGGTCAGCGGAATGCCCGGATCGCGCTGGCTGAGCATCAGGCTCAGTACTTCGCGCCCGTCACTGGTGGCCGCGCGGCACACCAGGAAGCCGGACTGTGCCTGCTGCTGCCATTGCAGGCCGCTGCTGGCGGGCAACGAAGGACAGTCGACCGGGGCCTGCGCGCAGGCAGACGCCGCAACGAACAACAGGCTCGACAGAACAACAGGCGCGAACTTCATGCATCCCCCAAGGTGGCGTGTCGTTGGCACCGCCGGTGACACCGGCGGTCGAGGCATCCCATCCCCGGATGCCGTCCTGCCCGGCGAAAGCACGGGCGGATGACCAGACCTTAACGGAACGTGAGCGATCGCACAAATCGCGGTTACATCCGTAACCATTGCGGCCGAGGGTCGGCCGCAATGGCACGGTCATGGCTCAGCGGTCGTTGCCGATCCACTTGTAGATGATGCCGCCGATCGCACCGCCCAGCAGCGGGGCGACCCAGAACAGCCATAGCTGGCCGGTTGCGCCACTGCCGGCGAAGAAGGCCACCGCCGTGGAGCGGGCCGGGTTCACCGACGTATTGGTCACCGGAATGCTGATCAGGTGGATCAGGGTCAGGGCCAGGCCGATGGCCAGCGGCGCGAAGCCCGCCGGCGCCTTGCCATGGGTCGCGCCCATGATCACGATCAGGAACACGGCCGTGAGCACCACTTCGCACAGGAACGCGGCCGCCACGCTGTAGCCACCGGGCGACAGCGCACCATAACCGTTGCTGGCGAACGCGCCGGCCTGGCTGCCATCAATGGCGAAGCCGCTGGCACCGGAGGCGATCTGCAGCAGGATGAAGCCGGCCAGCAGGCCGCCGGCCACCTGCGCGATGATGTAGGGCACCAGATCCCGGGTCGGGAAGCGGCCACCGGCCCACAGGCCCACGCTGACCGCTGGATTGAAGTGTGCACCGGAGATATGGCCGAACGCGTAGGCGCCGGTCACCACGGTCAGGCCGAAGGCCAGGGCCACGCCGAGGAAACCGATACCCAGCGGATTGCCGTCGCCACCGAACTTGGCGGCCAGCACCGCACTGCCACAGCCACCCAGAACCAGCCAGAACGTGCCGAGGAACTCGGCGGACAAGCGTTTACCCATGCTCATGTGTTGCACTCCTTTGACGGTCTAAAGTGTGATTTATGTCACATTTCAGTGATCAGCGGGTGACTGTAGCGTCAACGCCGGGTGCAGGGATACACCTTCGGATGTGTGCAACACGCGATGCTCAGTACTGGGGCAGGGGAATGAATTCCTTGTCGTCGCCGGGAATGGTGCCGAAACGTCCGGCTTCCCAGTCGTGCTTGGCCTGCTCGATACGTTCCTTGGAACTGGAAACGAAGTTCCACCACAGATGGCGCGGGCCATCCAGCGGTTCGCCGCCGAACAGCATCGCCTTCACCGGCGTCTTCGCACGCAGGCGGCCGCGCGCACCGGCTTCGGGAATCACCAGGTGCTGGGCGGGAATGTCCACACCATCCAGCTGCGCTTCGCCCTCGAGGATGTACAGCGCACGTTCGCGGTGGCCATCATCGATGTCGATCTCCGCATCCGGGTCCAGGTCGATCGCCACGTTGAGCGTGTCGGCGAACACCTTGACCGGCGACTCCTCGCCATAGGCGCGTCCGGCAATGACGCGCAGCCAGGCGCCGTTGCGGCGCTGCTCGGGCAGGGTGGCGGCGGCATGGTGGTAGAAGGCCGGTTCGATTTCCTCATGCGACTTCGGCAGCGCGACCCAGGTCTGCATGCCGTGGATCGGGTTGTCATGGTCGCGGTCCGGTTGCGGCGTGCGCTCGGAATGGGCGATGCCGCGGCCGGCGGTCATCCAGTTGACGTCACCGGGACGGATCACCTGGTCCGAGCCCAGCGTATCGCGGTGGCCGATGGCACCGGACCAGAGGTAGGTGACGGTGGCCAGGCCGATATGCGGGTGCGGGCGCACGTCGATGGCGGTACCGGGGTGCATGAGTGCCGGGCCCATCTGGTCGACGAACACGAACGAACCGATGCTGCGGGCCTGCAGGGTGGGCACGGCGCGGCGCACTTCCAGGCCGCCGATGTCGTGCACGCGCGGGGCGATGATGGTGGTCATGCGGGCGTTCTCGCTGGCAGGGATCAAGGCGGTCAGCATCGCATGTGGTGGTGGCGGTGACATTCCCCGTCCGGGTAACAGGTTGTTCCAGCCAACGGCGCAGCCCCTCGTGGCTGTGGGTTGGTCGCTGAAGGCAAAAGCAGAAGCCGCGCTTGGCCGGGCGGGTGGGTGGCGCAGGACACGCCGTAAACCCGTCCATGGGGGCTCGATGGCGCCATCCATGGCGCCAACGGTCCTGCGCAACCCACCCGCCCGTCCTCTGAAAGTTTCCGGGTGCCGTCCAGCCACGGAGAAGAAAAAGAAAATCAAAATCAAATGCTGGTCGCTTCGCTCGCATCCACGCATGGCGTGGATCAAGCGTGTCGACCAAGGTCGACACCTACCGGAAATCGCAGCTCACCAACCGTCACCGGGAAACTGTCAGGGGTGGGGGGGGGGGGGGGGGGGGGGGGGGGGGGGGGGGGGGGGGGGGGGGGGGGGGGGGGGGGGGGGGGGGGGGG
>NZ_JBYTEK010000073.1:0-5935 GCF_058783335.1 Stenotrophomonas sp. FW305-C-20-S1
GCGGGGACGCCGCAAGTACGTCCCTGTAGGCTCAGCCGCGCCATCCATGGCGCGGATGCCCCGCAATCCGACACCGCACCGCCTTCGACAGTTTTCCCGGTGACCAGTAGATCCACGCCATGCGTGGATGAATCTCCATTGGAAATCGAATATCTCGAAAAGCATCCACGCGTGGCGTGGATCTACTGGTCGACCAAGGTCGACACCTACCAAGAGCAGGCCATGCCACCCCGCCATCCGACAGGAAACCAGCTGTTGCTGTTGAGCTTGCTGTTGAGGTTGCCGGCCAGCGGCCGGCACTACCAATGCGGTGCAGGGCGCAGCCCTGCCGACTATTCCGGCTCGCGCTGCACCTGTCGCCACAACTCGCTGGCCAGCGCACGCACCGCATCATCGGCATCGGCGCGATGCAGCAGGCCGATCTCGTAGTTGTCGACAAGTGGCAGGTCGCGCTGCCCATCGATGATGCGGTGTTCGCGGTTGACCGCGCGCCGTGGCAGCAGGCTGATGCCGATGCCGTCGGCCACCGCGCCCTGGATGCCGCTCAGCGAGGAACTGGTGAACGCGATGCGCCAGCGCAGGCCCAGCGCCTCCACGGCCTGGATCATCTCGTCGCGGTACAGCCCGCGCGGCGGGAAGGTGACCAGTGGCAGCGGGTCCTGCTGCAGGCTGCTGCTGCGCAGGCTGTCGATCCAGTGCATCGGTTCGCGTCGGCAGTGCACGGCCTGGCGGGTGTTGCGACGCTGCTTGACCAGCACCAGGTCCAGCTCGCCATGGTCGAAGCCATGGGCCAGATCACGGCTGAGGCCGCTGCTGATTTCCAGCTTGACCTGCGGGTGGCGGCGACTGAAGGCGGCCAGCATGCGCGTGGTCTGCGGGTTCACGAAGTCCTCCGGCACGCCGATGCGCACCGCGGTCTCCACGGTGGCGCCGGCCAAGGCCTGGGCCAGTTCCTCGTTCAGATCCAGCATGCGCCGGGCATAGCCCAGCAGGGTGTGTCCGGCGTCGGTGGGATGCACGTCGCGGTGGCCGCGTTCAAGCAGGCGGTGGCCGGCAAGCTCCTCCAGGCGGCGGATCTTCTGGCTGACCGTGGACTGGGTTGAATGCAGGCGGGTAGCCGCGGTGGTGAAGCTGCCACAGTCGGCGACCATCACCAGGGCCCGCAGCAGGTCCAGTTCGAACACTGTTCTATTCGATTTGGCACTGTCTTGCATTTGAACATTTCACTTCTGGATACCCGTGCCGACTTCTACCATGCAGGGCAGGTGCCGGCAATGGCCGGCGCCATTGCGCATGAGGAGAGTCACGATGCACCACCCTCGCTCCCGGCAGCGCCGTTCGGCATTGGCCCGCATGCTGCTGCTGTGCCTGCTGGCCATGGTCATCCCGGCGTGTACGGCGACTTCCCGAAGCGACGCCGATGCGCAGCTGCGCGATGCCGCCAGCCGCGGTGATGCCCGCGCCGTGCGCGAGGCACTGGATGCGGGTGCTGATCTGGAGGCGCGTGACGGCCAGGGCCGCACGGCCCTGCTGCTGGCCACCCACGGCAACAGCGTGGACGCGGCGCGCGAACTGATCGAGGCCGGTGCCGACGTCAATGCCAAGGACGCGATGCAGGACAGCGCGTACCTGTATGCCGGCGCGCGCGGCCTGGATGAGATCCTGGCGCTGACGCTCGCCCACGGTGCAGACCTGCGCAGCACCAACCGCTATGGCGGTACCGCGCTGATTCCTGCGGCCGAACGCGGCCACGTCGCCACCGTGCGTACGCTGCTGCGCGCCGGCGTGGCCGTGGATCATGTCAACCGCCTGCACTGGACTGCACTGCTGGAGGCGATCCTGCTTGGCGATGGCGGCCCGCGCCACGTGCAGATCGTACAGCTGCTGCTGGACGCTGGCGCCAACCCCGAGCTTGCCGATGGCGACGGCGTAACGCCGCTGGCGCATGCCAAGCAACGCGGCTACACCAACATCGAAACCCTGCTGCGCCAGCATGGCGCGACGCGCTGACACCCGCCCCTTCCACCCGCACGCTGCCGTGCCCACCAGGATGCCGTCCATGTTCCGTTCCCATCCGTTGTCCCTTGCCGTCCTTCTTGCCGTTGCACCGCTGTCGGCCTCTGCCGCCGAACGCGCCGATCTGCTGATCCGCAACGCCACGGTGGTCGATGTCGAGCACGCGCGCAGCGTGCCCGGGCAGAGCGTGGTCATCCGTGGCGAGGACATCGTCGCGGTCGGTCCCGATGCGCAGCTACGCAGCCAGTGGAGCGCCAGCCGGCAGATCGACGCCAAGGGCAAGTACCTGATTCCAGGCCTGTGGGACATGCACGTGCACTTCGGTGGTGGTCCGGCGCTGGTGGAAGAGAACAAGGCGCTGCTGCCGCTGTACATCGCTCATGGCATCACCACGATCCGCGATTGCTCAGGTGATCTTCCGCAGCAGGTACTGCAGTGGCGCGGCGACATCGCCAACGGCACGCTGTTCGGTCCGCGCCTGCTGACCTCCGGTGCGAAAATCGAAGGCATCAAGCCGGTCTGGAAGGGCACCATCGAAGTGGGAAGCAAGGCCGACGCGGACAAGGCGATCGAGCGCCTGCAGCACGACAAGGTCGACTTCGTGAAGATCACCGACAGCACGCTGACGCCAGAGCTGTTCCTGTACTCGGCCAGCGCGGCGCGCAAGGCGGGTCTCAAGGCCTCGGGCCACATTCCGATGGCGTTGACGGTGGAGCAGGCCGTGGATGCGGGCCTGGCCTCGATCGAGCATCTGGACTATGCCTTCAAGGCTGGCAGCAAGGACGAGGCGCAGATCGCCGCCGATTTCGGCGCCGGGCGCATCGATCGCGCCGAAGCCAACCGCCGGCTCGACGCCAGCTTCGATCGCGAAACCGCGCTGCATGCCTACCGTGATTTCGCCAAGCGTGGCGTATTCGTGACGCCGACCCTCAACGGTGGCCGCATCCTCGACTTCCTCGACCAGGATGACCACGCCAACGACCCGTATCTGGCCTATATCGGCCCGGGCCTGCGCGCGACCTACACCTGGCGCATCGAACGCGCGGCCAAGGCCACCCCGGCGCAGATCGAGGCGCGCCATGCGCAGTACCACCAGGTGGCTGCGGTGCTGCCGCTGCTGCAGGAAGCGGGAGTGACGATCATTGCCGGTACCGATGCCGGCTTCCTCAATTCGTTCAACTACCCCGGCATCGGCCTGCACCAGGAGTTGCAGCTGTTCGTGAAGGAAGGCCTGAGCGCACCGCAGGCGCTGTCCGCCGCGACCCGCTCCGGCCCGGCCTGGTTCGGCCAGATGCAGCGCTATGGCGGCGTCGCCACGGGCAAGGCGGCCGATCTGGTGCTGCTGACCGCCAACCCGTTGCAGGACATCGCTGCCACCGAAAAGATCGACAGCGTGATCCTGCGCGGTGATGTGTACGATCGCGCGGCGCTGGACAAGATGCTGGCCGACACCAAGGCAAAGGTCGCTGCATGGAATGCCGTGGCGAAGCAGGGCCACGCTTCGCAGTGATGCGGCCGGTAGCGCCTAGCGCGGTGCCGGCCGCATGCCATGCAGCTGCGGCAGCGTGGTTTTCATCGCATCGATGAAGGCGCGCAGGCGCAGCGGTTGCTGTCGCGCAGCGGGGAACACCAGATGCACCGGCAGTGGTGGAGCCTGCCAGTCCGCTAAAAGCTGCACCAACCGGCCTTCGGCCAGATCCTCGGCCACCAGCCAGGCCGACACCACTGCGGCCCCCAATCCCGCACGTGCGGCCTGCTGCACCACGAACAGGTTGTCACTCAGCAGGCGCGGCGTGATCGACAGCGTGTGCGCACGGCCCTGCGCATCGTGCAGCAGCAGACGTTCGCGGTAGTAGGTGACCAGCGAGATCCACGGCAATGCCTGCGCCTGTTCGGGGGTGGTGATCGACTCCGCATCGGCCAGCGACGGTGCGGCCACGACAATGCGAGGTACTTCGGCCAGCGGCAGGGCAACCACGCGCGGTTCATCGACCGCGCCGACCCGCACCGCGCAGTCGATGCCTTCGGCGATGAAGTCCGGGCGGCGGTCCTCGAGGATCCACTCCAGGCTCAGTTGTGGATGCTGGGCCAGGAAGTCGAGCATGGTGGGCAGCAGCTGTGCCTGGCCGAACGCATGCGGCACCATCACCCGCAGGCGACCGCTGAGCCTCTGTGTCTGCCCGTGCAGCTCGGCCTGCAGCGCTTCCCATTCGTCCACCACCCGCTGCGCATGGCGTTGGCAGCGCTGGCCGTCCTCGGTCAGCAGCAGGCCGTGGGTAGAGCGCTGCAGCAGGCGCAGGCCCAGCTGCCGTTCCAGGGCTTGAAGCCGACGGCTGACGGTGGGCTGGGTGGTGCCCAGCTGCACGGCGGCGGCCGAAAGGCTGCCGCTGTCGACGATGCGCAGGAAGGTACGCAGCAGGTCCAGGCGGTCGCCGCCCGATGCGAGATCGTTCATGCGTATGGCGTATGTAAAGTATGTTGTTGAGCCTACTACAGACGCCTCGCGAATGTAGGCACGCTGGGCTCCAATTCTCTCCCTGGTGCCTTCCATGCCCGCTCCCTCGCTCTCAACCGTCGTCTCTGCGCCACGCGCTGCGCCCGCCCCATCGCTGGTGCTGGCCATGGCCGCCGGCGCGGGCTTTTCGGTGGCCTCGCTCTATTACAGCCAGCCGATGCTGGGCCTGATCGCGCAGGATCTGGCTGCGGGCGAGCGTGCCGTGGGCCTGGTGCCGACCCTGACCCAGCTGGGCTATGCGCTGGGCATCCTGCTGCTGGCTCCGTTGGGCGACCGCTTCGACCGGCGCAACCTGATCCTGCTGAAGTCGGTGCTGCTGGCGTTGGCCCTGGGGGCGGCCGCCTTCGCCGGCCAGTTGCCGGGGCTTCTTGTTGCCAGCCTGCTGGTGGGGCTGATGGCCACGCTGGCACAGGACATCGTGCCGGCCGCCGCGGTGCTGGCACCGGATGCGCAGCGCGGGCAGGTGGTGGGCAGGGTGATGACCGGCCTGCTGCTGGGCATCCTGCTGTCGCGCGTGGTCAGCGGCGTGGTGGCCGAAGCCTGGGGCTGGCGCGTGCAGTTCGGCCTGGCAGCGCTTTCGGTGCTGGCGATGGGGGCGGTGATGGCACGCGCACTGCCGCACTTCGCTGCGACCAGTACGCTGCGTTATCCGGCGCTGCTGGGTTCGTTGCTGGCGCTCTGGCGTGAGCAGCCGCAGCTGCGCCGCGCCGTGGCCAGCCAGTCGCTGCTGGCGGTGGGCTTCAGTGCGTTCTGGTCGACGCTGGCGCTGATGCTGCACGCACGGCTGGGCCTGGGCAGTGCCGCCGCGGGTGCGTTCGGCATTGCCGGTGCTGCGGGTGCATTGGCGGCACCGGTTGCCGGTCGTTTTGCAGATCGGTTGGGCAGCCCCGCGGTCGCGCGGTTGGCGATTGCCGTCGCCTTGGTTGGCTTTGCGCTGTTGCTGGTCGATGCGTGGCTGCCGGCCGTGGCGCTGCTGCCGTTGCTGGTGGTCAGCGCGCTGCTGTTCGACTTCGGTTTCCAGTCGGCGCTGGTCGCGCACCAGACCCTGGTCTACGGCCTGGTGCCGCCGGCGCGCAGTCGCCTCAATGCACTGCTGTTCACCGGCATGTTCATCGGCATGGCTGGCGGCGGTGCGTTGGGCAGCCTGGCGCTGGCGCAGTGGGGTTGGCACGGCGTGGCGTGGCTGGCGACGATCTGCGCCGGTGGCAGCCTGCTGATCCGTCTGCGTTGAGGGTGGCTCGGCAGGGCTGCGCCCTGCACCTGCTGTAGTGCCGGCCGCTGGCCGGCAACCTCAACAGCAACAGCAACAGCGGGTATTCCGTGGGGGGGCGGGGCGGTGTCGGATGGCGGGGACGCCGCAAGTACGTCCTTGTAGGCTTGGCAGCCGCATCCATGCGGCTGACA
>NZ_JBYTEK010000074.1:0-4911 GCF_058783335.1 Stenotrophomonas sp. FW305-C-20-S1
CCTACACGCCGTCTGTTTCGTCGGCAGCGTCAGGTGTGTAGAAGAGACAGGTGCCGGCCGCTGGCCGGCAACCCCAGCAGACTGTCAGCAACATCCTCATGGAATCTCGCGTTGTTCCCCGACTGCCAGCGATGTCTGCCTGATCCACGATGGGCCATGAGCAGCGATCTCCTGCGCCACGGGCGGCGCTCCATCATCGGTCAGGTATATGTGCTGACCACGACAACATGCCAGCGCCGCCGACGCTTTGAATGCGGCGCTACCGCAGGCTGCGTCTCCAGCCAGTTTGAGGAACTGGAGCGACAAGGCCTGGTCCAGTCACTGGCATGGGTGGTGATGCCGGATCATGTGCATTGGATGTTGCAACTACGTGCGTCGGAGCTGTCGGGTATCGCCCGTCGGTTCAAATCATCCAGCGCGTTGGCCTTGAATCGGCTGGTCGGTCGTCGCGGCGTGGTCTGGCAGTCCGGGTACTTCGATCATGCGGTCAGGGCAGAGGAATCGTTGCATCGCCAGGCTCTGTATATCCTGGGCAATCCCATTCGGGCGGGCCTGGCCAGGGAGATTGGCCAGTATCCCTATGCGTGGTCGATCTGGTAGTGCCGGCCGCTGGCCGGCAACCAGGCGGTGTGTCCGGAGGTTCATGAGGCTGCCGGCCAGCGGCCGGCACTACCACCGGTCGGGGTTTGTGAGGTTGCCGGCCAGCGGCCGGCACTACGGCAGGGTGAGCCGATACACCAGCACCCGGTTGTCGTTGTCGTACGCACTGTCGCAGTGCTCGCCCTGCATGCGGCAGTTGCGGGCGGTGAAGTCGTTGTCGTTGCCGATCAGCAGCAGTACGTCGTTCGGGTGCTCTGGATCAAGCGCCGGCAACACGTCCATTGCTTCCCACTTCTCCGACAGCAATCCCGGGTGAGGGCCGCGCCCTGTATCCAGGTCCAGCCCGGCCCGGGCCAGCTGTGGCCGGTCGAGCAGGTTCAGCACCTCATTGACCTTGGCGGGCACGATGCCGGTCTTCAACATGGCGTCAGCCGGATCGGCCAGCACCGATACCGTGCCGGTCTCATAGGCCGTATCCACCAGATTGGAGGCCTGCGCCACGTTCACCAGCAGCACCGACTTATAGACGATCGGGTCGTCGCCATCCTTGCCCAGGCCATTGCCATCGCGCGCCAGCATCAGGAAACGCTCGTTGTCCAGCGCACGCAGCTCGCTCTGCGCAGCGGTACGGTCGAGCTTGCCTTTGCCGTCGTGGGCGTAGGCGGGCAGGATCATCACATGGTGGCCCACCGGTTGCGCCGGCGTCGGGTTGGCAGACACGTCGTAGACCAGCACGCGGGTGTTGATGCGGCCGGCGGCATTGCCCGCCGCGCTGTCCTGCATCAGCGCGCTCTGCAGGGCAACGAACAGCCGTGTGCCGTCGGGCGACAGGCCCATGCCTTCCACGCCCTGGTTGTTGCGGCGCCCGGTCTGCGGCGGGGCCAATGATCCAAAGGCAGGCTTGCCATCACGTTGTGGCTGGATCGCCTGCGGCGGCACGATCACGCCCTGCAGCAGGCCCTGTGCGTTGAAGTAATAGACGTTGGCGGTGTACTCGTCGCCGATGTAGAAGTGGCCGTCCGCAGTGAACTGCAGCGATTCGGCATCAAGTGCGACCTTGCTGGCCCCCGCGCCCACGGCGGGTGAGGGCAGCACCACGCCACGCTGGATGATGGTGTGATCACCGGGGTCGGCACCGGTGAATGGCTGGCCGTTGTAGTCCTTCAGCACCAGCCCCTTTTCCGGCTTCATCGTCAGCGTGCCGACGCTCGCTGGCTTGTCCGCCGGCCAGTCGATGCGCAGCTGCATGCGCTCCAGGCGGCCGGCGTAGTCGTAGAACAGGCCGGCCTCCGGATCGTTGCGACCGCGGTCGGGCAGGGTCCACAGCACCCCTTCATAGCCACGCGTGGTACGCCGCCACGTGCCCGGCTGTACCGCCAACGACGAGAACGAGCCCAGCGTATCGCCGAGGAAGTCCACGGTGCCGGCCGGCAATCGTCCGGCGGCGACCAATCCCTTGTCCACGTAGGTGAAGCTGGCCACGTCCACCGCGCGTGGTGGCATGCCGCGGGCTTCATGCGGTGCGTTGTAGCCGCCGACCGAGAGCGCGGCCAACAGCAGGGCAGTAACGGACATCAATGGACTCCTCGGCCGGCGATCAGAAACGGATGTCGATGGTACCGAACACCTGGCGAGGTGCCGACGCATGGAACACATACAGCTTGCCGGCCGGGTCGCTGGGTGCGAACACGCTCGAGTCCAGGTTGCTGGCGTAGCGCTTGTCACCCACGTTGGTCACGTTCAGCGACAGGCGCATGCCCTTGGCGAAGCCAACCTGACCGAAATCGTAGCCACCGGCCAGGTCGAACACGGTGAAGCCACCAAAGCCCTGGTTGTTGGTATAGGTGTAGAAGCGTTCGCCGGTGTACTTGCTGCGCAGGCTGGCGAACCAGCCGTTGTCGCGCCAGGTGATTTCGGTGGCCAGCAGCTGCTTGGGCGTGTCGGTCTGGATCTTGCCCTTGATCTGCTGCTCGACGCCGGCCTGCGTGTAGTTGGAGGCATATGTCGAGCGGTTCAGCGACGCCGAGGTGTACCAGCTGAAGTGCTCGTTCGGTGTCCACAGCACGGTCAGTTCAGCACCGCGGCTGTCGACGCCGCCGACATTGTAGAAACGGTTGCCGCAGGTGGGGCCGACCGGCTGCCGCGAATCGCAGGGGTTGTACTGCAGCAGGCGATTGTCAAAGCGCACGCTGTAGGCAGCGACCGATGCCTGCAACGTATCGGTGACGAAGCGATAGCCCGCCTCCAGCGAGCGTGATTCTTCCGGCTTCAGGTTGCCCTGCGCGTTCCAGGTGGCCTGGCTGACCGCCTGTGGGCCAAGTTTGAAGCCGCCCTGGAACATGGCGATGTTCTCGGCGTAGCTGGCGAACACTTCGTGATGCTCGCTGAGGCGGAAGTTGGCACCCACGCTGGGCAGGAAATTCCTGCTGGCCTTCAGCGAACCGGTGGCGAACTGGTTGTTCGAGCTCGGCAGGATCGGTGTCTTCGCATCGCCCGGCAGCGCCTGCGCATCGGAGGTGGCGTGCGGGCTCTTGGCGCCGAACTCCAGGGTCAGGCGGTCATCGAGCAGGCGCCAGGTGTCCCTCAGGAAGAACTGGTGGGTCTTCCAGCGCGTACGCTGGGCGAACACGCCCACATCCGAGGGCAGGGTGTTCATGCCGCTGAGGTCGCGTGGACCGTCCACCGCCGTCTGGTAGCGTTCGGCGCTGCTGGTGTTGCGTTCGTACCAGACGCCACCTTCGAGGCGGTGTGCGCCCAGCTCCCAATCGAAGGACAGCGTGCCGCCATCGCGGTCGATGGTGTAGATGGTGTTGCGGAAGATGATCGGGATTTCCTGCGCGGTGCCTTTGTTGGACCACGCACCGCTGTTCCAGTTGTGGCCTTCGCCGCGGTCATCGTGGTGGTAAGCCAGTGCCCGCAGGCTGAAGCCATCGGCCAGGAAGAAATCACCGGCCAGGTAGTACAGGTTGTCATCGCGCAGGATCTGCCCGGCGGTGAATGCGCCGTCGGCGTCCTTGTCCGGACCGCTGTTGTCGCACTTCTTCGCGTTGAGGCTGGCGGTGTTGCAGTAGGCCTTGGCCACGGCCTTGTTCCAGTCCGGTGCGTAGCCGCCCCAGTCCCAGCCCAGGCCGCGGGACATCTCGTCCTTGGACAGGTAGAAGTAGTCCGCCTGGCTGGTCCGCGAGGTGTCGACGAAACCTGTGATCTGGCCGCTGCCGAAGTTCCACACGCCCTTCGCGTTGAACTGCTTGGTAGTGGATTTGTTGTACGCGGTCTGGTCGTTCCACAGGTCCGAGACCGCGTTCATGCCCGATACGTAGCCGGACAATCCGTTGTACTCGCCGCTGTCCACGCGCACGAAGGTGCGACGGTTGGCATCGCTGCCGAAGGTCTGCACCACGCGGCCGCCCAGTTCCTGCGCCGGGCGGTCGGAGGTATAGGAAATGGTGCCGCCAAGGTTGCTGGTGGACGGCGTGCCGAGGCTGCCGATGCCCACCGCCAGTTCGGCGCCCGCCATGTTCTCGCTGATCAGCGCACGGTTGATGGTCAGGCCGTTGTAGTTGTTGTACGCACCATCGCCCAGCGGCACGCCGTCCAGCGTGTAGCCCAGGCGGGTGGAGTTGAAACCGCGCAGGCTCAGGGTCATCGACTGTTCGTTGGTGCCCAGCGCGTCGGCCGACTGCGCGTTGACGCCGGGCAGCAGGTTGAGCGTCTTCTGCAGGCTGGTACCCGGCGGCAGGATGTCCAGGTTCTCGCGGGTGATGCGCTGCACCTGGCGCGCCTCGCCACTGCCGATGACTGAAACTGCATCGAGGTCGGTGGCCGACGGCGCCTGCTGCGCCCACGCGGTCGGTGCAAGGGCCAGGGACAACGCAGCAGCCAACAGGGTCTTGGTCATGGAACAGGCACTCAGGCAAGCGCGAGCCGCCGCATGGAAGCGGAGCTCAGGCAGATGAAAGGGGAAACACGCGATGCGATCACGGGCGCCTTGGGCGCCGCGCGATCAACGTGAAAATGGTGCGCTAGACAGATGACTGTCTGGTGACATGGTCAACTGCGGACATCACGCGCGGGTAGTGCCGGCCGCTGGCCGGCAGCTGCAGGATGCTGCGGAGGGTTCATGAGGCTGCCGGCCAGCGGCCAGCACTACCGGTATCGGTCAACCCGCGTTGCTGCGTGTGCGCTTTAGCGTCGCATCCTGCAATGCCCGCAGCTTCATCTGCGGACATACGGGTGGGTAGTGGGGGGGGGGGGGGGGGGGGGGGGGGGGGGGGGGGGGGGGGGGGGGGGGGGGGGGGGGGGGGGGGGGGG
>NZ_JBYTEK010000075.1:1879-3069 GCF_058783335.1 Stenotrophomonas sp. FW305-C-20-S1
GGCCATAGAAGGTGATAGCCCTGTATCTGAAAGGGCCATTTCAGTGAAGACGAGTAGGGCGGGGCACGTGAAACCCTGTCTGAACATGGGGGGACCATCCTCCAAGGCTAAATACTACTGACCGACCGATAGTGAACCAGTACCGTGAGGGAAAGGCGAAAAGAACCCCGGAGAGGGGAGTGAAATAGATCCTGAAACCGTGTGCGTACAAGCAGTAGGAGCCTCGCAAGGGGTGACTGCGTACCTTTTGTATAATGGGTCAGCGACTTACTGTTCGTGGCAAGCTTAACCGTATAGGGGAGGCGAAGGGAAACCGAGTCTGATAAGGGCGCATAGTCGCGGGCAGTAGACCCGAAACCGGGTGATCTAGTCATGGCCAGGGTGAAGGTGCCGTAACAGGTACTGGAGGCCCGAACCCACGTCTGTTGCAAAAGACGGGGATGAGCTGTGATTAGGAGTGAAAAGCTAATCGAACCCGGAGATAGCTGGTTCTCCTCGAAAGCTATTTAGGTAGCGCCTCATATGTATCCTCTCGGGGGTAGAGCACTGTTATGGCTAGGGGGTCATCGCGACTTACCAAACCATTGCAAACTCCGAATACCGAGACGGACTGTATGGGAGACACACGGCGGGTGCTAACGTCCGTCGTGAAAAGGGAAACAACCCAGACCCACAGCTAAGGTCCCAAATTTTGTGCTAAGTGGAAAACCATGTGGAAAGGCACAGACAGCCAGGAGGTTGGCTTAGAAGCAGCCACCCTTTAAAGAAAGCGTAATAGCTCACTGGTCGAGTCGGTCTGCGGGGAAGATTTAACGGGGCTAAGCACAGAACCGAAGCTTGGGGTGTGCATATTTATATGTACGCGGTAGAGGAGCGTTCCGTAAGCCGTTGAAGGTGGATTGAGAAGTCTGCTGGAGGTATCGGAAGTGCGAATGCTGACATGAGTAACGATAATGCGGGTGAAAAACCCGCACGCCGAAAGCCCAAGGTTTCCTTGCGCAACGTTAATCGGCGCAGGGTGAGTCGGCCCCTAAGGCGAGGACGAAAGTCGTAGTCGATGGGAAGCAGGTTAATATTCCTGCACCTCGCGTAAGTGCGATGGAGGGACGGAGAAGGTTAGGCATACCGGGCGTTGGTTGTCCCGGGGAAAGGCGGTAGGTTTGGATCTTTGGCAAATCCGGGATCCTTTA
>NZ_JBYTEK010000075.1:3165-4668 GCF_058783335.1 Stenotrophomonas sp. FW305-C-20-S1
CTAAGACCGAGCACCGAGACGAGCCTTTATGGCGAAGTTGCTGATACCACGCTTCCAGGAAAAGCTCCTAAGCTTCAGCTTACGCAGACCGTACCGTAAACCGACACAGGTGGGTAGGATGAGAATTCTCAGGCGCTTGAGAGAACTCGGGTGAAGGAACTAGGCAACATGGCACCGTAACTTCGGGAGAAGGTGCACCCTTTTTGGTGGCTCATGCGAGCTATAGCTGAAGAGGGTCGCAGTAACCAGGCCGCTGCGACTGTTTATCAAAAACACAGCACTCTGCAAACACGAAAGTGGACGTATAGGGTGTGACGCCTGCCCGGTGCTGGAAGGTTAATTGATGGGGTCAGCCGCAAGGCGAAGCTCTTGATCGAAGCCCCAGTAAACGGCGGCCGTAACTATAACGGTCCTAAGGTAGCGAAATTCCTTGTCGGGTAAGTTCCGACCTGCACGAATGGCGTAACGACAGCGGCGCTGTCTCCACCCGAGACTCAGTGAAATTGAAATCGCTGTGAAGATGCAGCGTTCCCGTGGCAAGACGGAAAGACCCCGTGAACCTTTACTATAGCTTTACACTGAACGTTGAGTTCGTCTGTGTAGGATAGGTGGGAGGCTATGAAACCATGGCGCTAGCTGTGGTGGAGCCATCCTTGAAATACCACCCTGTCGTGCTTGACGTTCTAACCTGGGCCCATTATCTGGGTCGGGGACCGTGTATGGTGGGTAGTTTGACTGGGGCGGTCTCCTCCTAAAGAGTAACGGAGGAGCTCGAAGGTACGCTCAGCGCGGTCGGACATCGCGCACTGTGTGCAAAGGCATAAGCGTGCTTGACTGCAAGATCGACGGATCAAGCAGGTAGGAAACTAGGACTTAGTGATCCGGTGGTTCTGTATGGAAGGGCCATCGCTCAACGGATAAAAGGTACTCCGGGGATAACAGGCTGATACCGCCCAAGAGTTCATATCGACGGCGGTGTTTGGCACCTCGATGTCGGCTCATCACATCCTGGGGCTGTAGTCGGTCCCAAGGGTATGGCTGTTCGCCATTTAAAGTGGTACGCGAGCTGGGTTCAGAACGTCGTGAGACAGTTCGGTCCCTATCTGCCATGGGCGTTGGAGATTTGAGAGGGGCTGCTCCTAGTACGAGAGGACCGGAGTGGACGAACCTCTGGTGTTCCGGTTGTCACGCCAGTGGCATTGCCGGGTAGCTATGTTCGGAAGCGATAACCGCTGAAAGCATCTAAGCGGGAAGCGCGCCTCAAGATGAGATCTCCCGGGGCACAAGCCCCCTGAAGGAACCATGTAGACTACGTGGTTGATAGGTCAGGTGTGTAAGTACAGCAATGTATTGAGCTAACTGATACTAATGATCCGAGAGGCTTGACCATATAACCTCAAGTTGCCTTGGCCGACATGACATGTCGATAGATCCAAGTGCACGCTACGTCACAAGACCAAACGAGAGGCAGGCGCTCAGGCGCGTCTCTTTGCAACGCTGGCA
>NZ_JBYTEK010000076.1:0-3094 GCF_058783335.1 Stenotrophomonas sp. FW305-C-20-S1
CCCCCCCCCCCCCCCCCCCCCCCCCCCCCCCCCCCCCCCCCCCCCCCCCCCCCCCCCCCCCCCCCCCCACTACCGTCCGATCAGGGTTGCTGCAGCTCCAGCAGCTCGCCCACCAGCCCCGCTTCACCGCGCTCGACCCACACGCGCAGGCGCGTGCCGTGGTCGATGCGCAGCGCCCAGCACAGCGACATCGGCAGGCCGCACACCAGCGACAGCACCATGCGCAGCGGGCCGCCGTGGCTGACCACGACCGTCGGCGGCGGGTCGTCGTCATCCAGCAGGCGATCCAGCGCGCGTGCGATGCGCCGTTCGAAGTGGCCCCAGCTCTCGCCATGCGGCGGCGGAAACGCGTGCGGATCGGCGTGGAACGCGGCCAACGCCTCTTCCGGCAGATCGAACAACGATTGGCCATCCCAGTCGCCGAAATCCAGCTCTTCCCACTCCTCGTCGGCCTCAACATCCAGCGCGCGCGGTGTGGCCAGTGCCATCGCCGTATGCAGCGAGCGCAGGCGCGGCGAACTGATCACCCGTTCCCACGACTGCCCGGCATAGGCATCGACCAGCTCCTGCGGCAGGCGGGCCAGCTGCGGCGGATCGCTGCGGCCATCGAGGAACTCATCGCGACCGTTGCCGGCATGGCGGACCAGGTCGAGGATCATGCGCGTGCCCAGTCAGGGCGGCGCGGGAACAGCGGAAAACAGACGGACATCGGCAACGGCACCACGATAATTCGAGCTGCATTCTAGGCGCTGGCGCAGGTCTGCTGCACCGTGCAGGTGCATCCGCGCCTGCTCAGTCGTGCGGGTTCGACGCTACGGGCCGGCCGCGATGCCGTAGACTGCGCGCACTTCCAGGTGACCTGCGGCCCTGCCGGCAGGTTGAAACGGGAAGCCGGTGACGCGTGACAACACGCCATGCCGGCGCTGCCCCCGCAACGGTAAGCACGTCAATTCCAGGCAACCCGCCACTGTGCCGCAGGCATGGGAAGGCGCCTGGACGGTGGCCTCGGGCCACCCGGCGGCGAGCCCGGAGACCGGCCCGGAAGCCTCAGGTCGCGATGCGGTGGGCATGGCGCTGGATGTCTGTGGCGATGGCCGCGGCATCGGCGCGTGCCTGCCTGTTGTGACTCCTCCCCTTCGCTGCGCGGGCGTGCGCGGCACCTGGAGTCCCCCGATGAAACTGCAGTCCCGAATGCTGTCCCTGGCCGTGCTGGCCGCACTTCCTGCATTGGCCCTGGCCGATGATGGCGCCGCCGACCTCGACCAGGTGCTGGTCACCGCTACCCGTACTCCGATCGCCCTGCAGGACAGCATTGCGCCTGCGCAGGTGATCGACCGCGCGCAGATCGAATCCAGCCAGGCCACCTCCCTGCAGGAACTGCTGCAGGGCCGCGCCGGCATCAACCTGACCAATGCCGGTGGCCTGGGCAAGCAGAGCTCGCTGTTCCTGCGTGGCACCAATTCCTCGCATACCGTGGTGCTGGTCGATGGCGTGCGCATCAACAGCGCCGACCTCGGCCTGGCGATGTACCAGGATCTGCCGCTGGCACAGATCGAGCGCGTGGAAATCGTGCGCGGCCCGCAGTCCAGCCTGTACGGTGCCGACGCCATCGGCGGCGTGATCCAGATCTTCACCCGCCGCAACCAGGGTGATTTCGCTCCGCACTTCCAGCTGGGCGGCGGCAGCAATGGCCTGCGTGAAGCCAGCGGCGGCATCGGTGGCGGCACCGAACGCGGCTGGTTCGGCGCCGACATCGCCTACCAGCATTCGGATGGCATCGATGCCTGCCGCGGTTCGGCCACGCTGTTCACCGGCTGCTTTGCCGATGAACCCGACCGCGATGGCTACCGCAACCTGTCCAAGAGCCTGCGCGGTGGTTACAACCTGAGCGACCAGTGGACCGTGGAAGGCAGCGCCCTGCGTGCCGACGGCAAGAACCACTACGACGGCTACTACAACTACTCCGAGACCCGCCAGCAGGTGCTGGCCGGCAAGGTGCGCTACACCCCGTCCGAGCAGTTGACGCTGACCGCCAACGTCGGCCGCAGCGACAACGAGTCCGACAACTTCGGTGATTTCGGTGCACGCGGCAGCGCGCAGACGCACCGCGACAGCGCTTCGCTGCAGGCCGACATCGGTGTTGCCGAAGGCCAGCTGCTCAGCACCGGCGTGGACTGGAGCGAGGACAACCTGGATGGCAGCAGCGCCGGTTACCTGGTCGACAGCCGTCGCAACACCGGCGTGTTCCTGCAGTACCAGGCGCGCTTCGGCCGTCACCAGCTGCAGGCCAGCGCACGCAATGATGACAACCAGCAGTTCGGCAACCATGCCACCGGCAGCCTCGGCTGGGCGATGGAGCTGGGCCACGGCCTGCGCGTCAACGCCAGCTACGGCACCGCGTTCAAGGCACCGACCTTCAGCGACCTGTACGACCCGTGGAGCGGCGTGCCGACGCTGGACCCGGAAAAGTCCAAGAGTGCCAATCTCGGCATCTCGCAGCAGGGCCAGGGCTGGCGCTGGGGCCTGGACGTGTACGAAACCCGCATCGATGACCTGATCACCTACGACGCGGCCACCTTCCGCATGCAGCAGGTCGAAAAGGCGCGCATCCGCGGTGCGGAACTGACCGGCGGCGCCACCGTGGCCGGCTTCGACATCAACGCGCAGCTGAGTTTCACCGACCCGCGCAACCGCACCAACGGCAGCGCGCAGTTCGACAACTGGCTGGCACGCCGTGCGCAGCAGACCGCGCGCCTGGACATCGACCGCCGTTTCGGTGATTTCCGCACCGGCCTGACCGTGCAGGGCGCGGGCAAGCGCTACGACGATGCCGCCAACGCGGTGAAGGTCGGCGGCTACGGCACGCTGGATCTGCGCGCCGAATACGCGCTGACCCCGGCATGGTCGGTGCTGGCGCGGGTGGCCAATGTGTTCGACCGCGAGTACGAAACCGTGGCGTGGTTCAACCAGCCAGGCCGCGAGTATCAGCTGAGCGTGCGTTACCAGCCCAGGTAAGTGGTAGCGGGGGGGGGGGGGGGGGGGGGGGGGGGGGGGGGGGGGGGGGGGGGGGGGGGGGGGGGGGGGGGGGGGGGGG
>NZ_JBYTEK010000077.1:0-2755 GCF_058783335.1 Stenotrophomonas sp. FW305-C-20-S1
CCCCCCCCCCCCCCCCCCCCCCCCCCCCCCCCCCCCCCCCCCCCCCCCCCCCCCCCCCCCCCCCCCCCACTACCGTGATGCCAGGCGCGCTTTGACCTCGGCGGCAATCCGCGTGGTTTCGCGCAGGGGTTCGATGCGGTCGTACTGCCAGTCCAGCCAACGCGGCTGCAGGCGCCCGCGCTCTCGCAGCTGCTGCTGGAAGCGCGCCAACCGTCCCTGTGCGGTATCGGCCAGGGCCACCATCACCGGCATGCGGGTGGCGCTGGCCTCGGACAACAGGTTCACCGAATCGGGCGACACCACCACGCGGTTGGCCCAGCCGAGCAGGCCGGCATACGGGTTCACGCCATCGCCGCCATCGCCCCAGATCACATGCGGCAGATCGGCGAACTTCGCGCGCAGGATCTCGGCCAATGCTGGCGGCGTGCGTCGCGACGTCGTCGCCAGCAGGCTGCCGCCCTCGCTGCGGATCTGCTCGGCCAGCGCCTGGAATACATGCACCATCGCGGTTTCGTCCCACGGCGCCAGCGGCGTCGGGCCGCCCACCAGCAGCGCAGTGCGCGGGCCGGGCAGGGTGCTGAAGCTGGCGAACGCCGCGCGGCCCCAGGCCAGCCAGTCATCGTCCACCGGGTTCAGGCTGCCGATCAGGGTCAGCACGTTGCTGCCGCGCAACGCGTCATGTTCGGGCACCACCACCACGTCCCAGTGGCGGGAACCGATGCGCGGGTCGAGGATCTGCACCACCTGGCTGCCGCGCGCACGCAGTACGCGCAGCGCGCCGGCGGCCTGGCGGCCACAGCCGATCGCCAGCGCGGGCGCATCGGCGGCGAGGGTTGCCAGGGCTTGGCCGTAGCCGTGCACATCACCGGGCAAGCGCCGCGGTGCCAGCCAGCGCCATGGCGCCCGGGGCTGCAGGATCAGGGGGCGGTGGGTGCCTTGGCGCAGCGCCGAGGCCAGCGCGACCGCCTGCCGGACATTGCCGGCACGGCCGTCGGTGACCGTCCAAGGCGCGCTCGATCGTTTCACCATTGGCATTAATTCGTTTCAGCCCTGCTGGGTGTTGCAACAGTCGCGACACTCTACACTGCGGATCGACGTTTCGCCCCGCGCCGCCCGCGGGCACAGACCTTAGCCGCCCTGGAGATCCACCGATGTCCCACGCGCTCGACGCTGCTGCACTGGACCAGTTGTTCCGCACTGCCCGTACCCAGAACGCCTTCCTCGACAAGCCGGTCGAAGACGCCCAGCTGCACGCCCTGTACGACCTGCTGAAGTGGGGCCCGACCGCCGCCAACGGCAGCCCGGCGCGCTTCGTGTTCGTGAAGTCGGCCGAAGCCAAGGCCAAGCTGGCCCCGGCCCTGTCCGAAGGCAACCACAACAAGACCTTGGCTGCCCCGGTCACCGTCATCGTGGCCTTCGACCAGGACTTCCACGAGAAGCTGCCGTACCTGTTCCCGCACACCGACGCCAAGGCCTGGTTCGACGGCCCGCGCGAAGGCCGCCATGAAGGCGCGTTCCGCAACGGCAGCCTGCAGGGCGCTTACCTGATCCTGGCCGCACGCGCGCTGGGGCTGGATGCCGGCCCGATGTCCGGCTTCGACAACGCCAAGGTCGATGAAGCCTTCTTCGCCGGCACCAGCATCAAGTCGAATTTCCTGGTCAACCTGGGGTACGGTGACGATTCGGGCCTGTTCCCCCGTCTGCCGCGCCTGTCCTTCGACGAAGCGGCGCGCATCGCGTAAGTCGCTGTATCGGTTTCGGGCCCGCCCGCCGTGGCGGGCCATTGCTGCACTGTGTTCCCACCCTACGATCCGGAGAGTTCCTGAGATGAGCGCCACCCGTAAACTGCTGCTGCCGCTGGCCCTGACCCTGGCCATCGCCGCCTGCTCCAAGCCGGCCGACACCGCCGCCCCGGCGGCCGATGCTGCTGCCCCGGCCGCCACCGAACAGGCTGCCACCACCCCGGCCGCCGATGCCGCTGCTGCCGCCCCGGCCGCTGCCGCCATCACCATCGCCTCGGGCACCTACAAGCTCGACCCGACCCACACCGACGTGCTGGCGCAGTGGAGCCACTTCGGCTTCTCCAACCCGAGCGCGCACTTCGGCAACGCCGAAGGCACCCTGGTGTACGACGCCACCGACGTCACCAAGTCCACCGTGGAAGTGAAGCTGCCGTTGAGCGGCCTGAACAGCTTCACCGCCAAGTTCGACGAGCACCTGAAGAGCGCCGATTTCTTCGACGCTGCCAAGTTCCCGGCTGCCACCTTCAAGAGCACCAAGGTTGAATCGGCCGGCACCAACAAGCTGACCGTCACCGGCGACCTGACCATCAAGGACATCACCAAGCCGGTGACCCTGGACGTCACCGTCAACGGCGGCGGCGAGCACCCGATGGCCAAGGTTCCGGCCGCCGGCTTCGATGCCACCACCACGATCAAGCGCAGCGATTTCGGCGTCGGCGCCTACGCCCCGAACGTCAGCGATGAAGTGAAGATCCGCATCACCACCGAAGCCACCGGCGAGAAGCCGGCGGCTTGATCCCTCCCGCTCATTCGTCGTGAGAAGGCAGAAGGCCCGCTGAAAAGCGGGCCTTCTTTTTTGGCGATGTCCTGGACGGGTCGCTCGATTGCCTGATTGGCCGATTGCCGAATCACTCGGTGGCCCGATCGTCTGGTAGTGGGGGGGGGGGGGGGGGGGGGGGGGGGGGGGGGGGGGGGGAGGGGGGGGGGGGGGGGGGGGGGGGGGGGGGGGGGGG
>NZ_JBYTEK010000078.1:0-2483 GCF_058783335.1 Stenotrophomonas sp. FW305-C-20-S1
CCCCCCCCCCCCCCCCCCCCCCCCCCCCCCCCCCCCCCCCCCCCCCCCCCCCCCCCCCCCCCCCCCCCCACTACCCGTCAGCCGGAAGCGCCCGGATCCGGTAGCGCCGGGCCATGCCCGGCGAGCGAAGCGGCAAGATCCGTCAGCCCTTCCCGATACGTTGGAAACCGCGGCGTCCAGCCCAGCGCGTCGCGCGTGCTGCGGCTGTCGATGCGCTTGCTGCTCTGGTAGAAGCGCCGCAATGTCGCGCTCACTGATGGATCGTCCCAGGCCACCGCGGGCGGCAGGGTGAATCCCCCCAGCTGCGCAGCGAAGGCCAGTACATCCTGCGGCGGCGCCGGTTCGTCATCGCTCGGCAGATACAGCGCATTGGCCGTGGGGCGTTGCATCGCGGCGATCACCACCGCAGCCAGGTCGTCCACGTGCAGGCGATTGAACACCAGCCCTGGCCGCACCACGTGCCGCGCGCGGCCCTGCGCCAGCTGCAGCAGCGCGTTGCGCCCGGGTCCATAGAGGCCCGGCAGGCGGAACATCGCCGAGGCGATACCGCGCGCCTCCGCCAGCGCACGCCATTGCGTTTCGGCGAGGCGACGCTGCCTGCCTGCCGGCCCGGTGGCATCGGCCACGCTGTGCTCATTGATCCAGCCACCGTCGCGGTCGCCGTAGACCGAGGTCGACGACAGGTAACCGAGCCAACGCAGTGAACTGCTGTCGCGCAACGCGGCATGCAGCAGGCGCAGCGCCGGGTCGCCCTCGGCATCGGGAGGGACGCTGCACAGCACCGCGTCGGCATGGGCAATCGCAGCGAGCAGGCTCGGGGCAAGCGCGGCGTCGGCACGCAGCTGATGACGCGGCAGGCCATCGCCAGGTGCCGACGCCGGATCGCGCACCGTGCCTTCCACGTGTACGCCCTGGGCCTGAAGGCGCGCGGCCAACACGCGGCCACTCCAGCCCATGCCGAGGATCAGTACGCGCTTCGGCAACGGGCCAGGCATGTTCATCGGATCACACCGAGCGCTGGGCCTGGTAGGCCTGCAGGCTGCTGTAGGCGACCTGCAGCAGCAACGCTTCCTGGCCCGCGGCGCGCGCACGCGCCAGCATGTCGCCGACGATCTGGGCCGCTTCCACCTGCTGGCCTGCTTCCAGGTCGCGCAGCATCGACGCCTTCAACGCCGAACCGGCCTGGGTCAGGGTGCCACGCGCGGTGTCCTGCGCCGCCTGCGGCACCGGCTCACCCGCCGCTTCGGCCACCGCCAGGCATTCGTCATAGAGCCCACGCACGATGGCGTCGCCGTCGTCGGTGGCCACGATCGTGCCGATGTCCGCACGCAGCAGGCAGGTGGCCGCCGCCAGCGCGGTCAGGAACGTGTACTTGATCCACTGTTCCTGGCCGATGTGCTCACTGGCCAGATGATCGAGATTGGCCTGCGCACACGCTGCTGCGAACGCCTGCACGCGCGCGGAGATCGCACCGCCATCGCGTTCGCCGAAGGTCAGCTTGGCCGGCTTGCCCAGGTGCAGCACGGTGCCATCAGGCGCCTTGGTCGCACTGATGAAGCACAGACCGCCGAGCACGGCGTCGCGGCCGAAGCGCGCGTCGAGCGCGTTGTAGTGATGCAGGCCGTTGAGGATCGGCAGCACGGTGGTACCCGCGCCCACCGCCGGGGCGATGGCATCGATCGAGCTGTCCAGGTCGTAGGCCTTGCAGCTGAGGATCACCAGATCGAACGGCTTGTCCGCAGCCAGCGCAGGCAGGGCATCTGCGGTGACGTGCTGCACCGGGAACGTGGCATCGCCCACCGGGCTGCGCAGCACCAGGCCATCACGATCCAGCTGCGCAGCGCGCGCGGGGCGCACGAGGAAGGTCACGTCCACGCCAGCCTGGGCCAGGCGACCACCGAAGTAACCGCCGGTACCGCCGGCGCCGAGGATCAGGATACGCATTGCACGCTCACTGCAGTTGGGGGATTCACTGCAGCGATTGTGCCGGAGTTTGCGGCCAACGGCTGAGCCCCTCGTGGTGGTTCGCGCAAAGCGCGGTCCATGAGGCTGGCCGGGTGGGTAGGTTGCGCAGGGGACGCCGTAAATACGTCCCTGTAGGCTCGGTCGCCGCATCCATGCGGCTCACGCCCCTGCACAACCTACCCACCCGGCCACGGACGTGTTCCGTGTGCGTCCACCACGGAAAACAAAGAAGAAAATCAAAAGCAACAGCGGGTCGCTTCGCTCGTTCCTCGCGATCATCTTTCCGATGGATCCCCATCCATCAGTTCACAAACGAAAAGAGCCGAGCAGATGCTCGGCTCCATCGCGAATGCTTCATCCACGCATGGCGTGGATCTACTGTGTCGACCAGGGTCGACACCCACCAACAGCAGCACAGACGCCGTTCCGACAGCAGCGAAAAACTGTCGAAGGCGGGGTGGGTCCGGTTGCGGGGGTGTCCGCGGCATGGATGCCGCGGCCAAGCCCCCAGGGATGGG
>NZ_JBYTEK010000079.1:0-1739 GCF_058783335.1 Stenotrophomonas sp. FW305-C-20-S1
GGCCGGCAACCTCGAGGTGGTGAAACGCGTGCAGTTGCCGGCCAGCGGCCGGCACTACCTGTGGTCGCTGTGCAGATACGCGCTCAACGCTTCACCATCGTCGCCCGGCAGATGCGGCAGCCGGCCCCAGCAGGGCATCGGCAGACGCTGCTGCAAGGTCGCGAAATTCTCATCCTGGCGCTGCATCGAAGGATCGATGTGGTTGCCGATCCATCCCAGGCACTCCACGCCACTGGCCTGCAGCGAGTGTGCGGTCAACCGCGCATGATTGACGCAGCCCAGGCGCATGCCGACCACCAGCACCACCGGCAGCCGCAGCGCACGTACCAGGTCAAGCTGGTCCAGCTGCGCCGACAACGGCGCCAGCCAGCCGCCCACGCCTTCGACCACCACCACGTCGGCCTGTGCGCGCAGGCGTTCGAAGGCCGCCACGATCGGGGCCAGTTCGATGCGCACGCCATCTTCTGCGGCCGCCAGTTCGGGCGCCAACGGCTGGCGCAATGCGTAGGGGTTCAGATCGGCGTAGTCAGGCACCGGCAGGCTGGCGGCCTGCAATGCCAGCGCGTCGTCGTTGCGCAGCCCCTGCCCCGCGTCATGGCTGCCGCTGGCCACCGGCTTCATGCCCACCGCGCGCAGGCCGCGCCGGCGCAGCGCGTGCAGCAGCGCGGTACTGGCGGCGGTCTTGCCGATCTCGGTATCGGTACCGGTGACGAACAGGGCCGTCGGCAACGTGGCAGGCAGGGACATCACAGGCTCCAGCAGGGCAGCAGAGCCCCCATTATCGCTGGCCCGGCACGCTTGCTAGACTGCGGCCATGTTCGCCAACGCCTCGCTCACCGGCAGCAAGCCGGAACAATACGCCCAGCTGCTGGAACAGGCCCGTGGCCTGGTCTACGGCGAGTCCGACCGCATCGCCAATGCGGCCAACCTCGCTGCACTGGTCTACCACGCCCTGCCCGACCTGAACTGGGTGGGCTTCTACCTGTACGACGGCAAGGAACTGGTGGTCGGTCCGTTCCAGGGCCTGCCGGCCTGCGTGCGCATTCCGC
Organism: Stenotrophomonas sp. FW305-C-20-S1; assembly: GCF_058783335.1. Taxonomy (NCBI): domain Bacteria; kingdom Pseudomonadati; phylum Pseudomonadota; class Gammaproteobacteria; order Lysobacterales; family Lysobacteraceae; genus Stenotrophomonas; species Stenotrophomonas sp. FW305-C-20-S1. The sequence goes on from NZ_JBYTEK010000079.1 coordinate 1,050, forward strand.
TGGACAAGGGCGTGTGCGGTGCGGCCGCCAGCCAGCGCGTTACCCAGCGGATCGAAGACGTGGACGCCTTCCCCGGCCATATCGCCTGCGACGCCGCATCGCGCTCGGAACTGGTGGTGCCGTTGCTCCGCGGTGGGGAGCTGATCGGCGTGTTCGATATCGACAGCCCGGTCGTTGGCCGCTTCGATGCCGAGGACCAGGCCGGCCTGGAAGCCATCGCCGAGGTGTTCGTCGGGGCGTTGGCGTGAGCGCGGTCAAGCTGCGCAACATCGGCCCGAAGAGTGCGGCATGGCTGCGCCAGGTGGGCCTGCGCAGCCGCGAGGACCTGGTTGCCATCGGTGCCGTCGGTGCCTTCGTCAAGGTCAAGCGTGCCGGCTTCAAGCCCAGCCTCAACCTGCTGTATTCGCTGGAAGGTGCGCTGCTGGACTGCCACTGGCAGGAATTGAGCGAGCCGCAGCGTACGGCGCTGGTGCAGGACTACGAAGCGCGGATTGCCGTGCATCCGCTGAAGGCGGCAGGTCCGGCCTCGGGCCCGGTGCATGAGCAGCGCTTCGACGCCGGGGACGACGGCGAAGAAAGCACGGCCGAAAACGCCGACGAGGATTGACTGTTTGGTAGTGCCGGCCGCTGGCCGGCAACCTCAGGAACAACAGCAACAGCAACAGCAACAGCGGGTTTCCTGTGGGATGG
>NZ_JBYTEK010000080.1:0-1696 GCF_058783335.1 Stenotrophomonas sp. FW305-C-20-S1
CCCCCCCCCCCCCCCCCCCCCCCCCCCCCCCCCCCCCCCCCCCCCCCCCCCCCCCCCCCCCCCCCCCCCCACTACCAACCGGGGCGCAGCCCCACCCTTCCATCCGAACCGATGCGCGGCCCAGATCTCCAGCGCCAGCAGCAGCGCAATGATCGCCAGCGGCAGCAGCAACCCCAGGTACACACCCGGCATCATGCCGTTGATCTGCGCCTTCACCAGCCGCAGCACGCCGCGCGTATGCAGCAGCTCATCCATGCGCATGGTCAGCGCCTCACGCACCATCTTCGGCTCCAGGCCCACAGTGCCAGCCTTGTCGATCAGCGTGTCTTCCACCATCGCGCGCAGCAATCCGGCGCGCACCTTGCCGATCACCCAGCCCACGCCGCGCGCCATCGGCCCGTTACCGAGCCGCTCCACGCTTGGCAGCGGATGCTCGCGCAGGTAGATCGCGGCAAGCGAATCGGCAACGTCACCCACCGTGCCCTGGCTCTGCAGCGCGGCACGCATGCGTTCGTCTTCCAGCGAGGCGGTGAAGCCACTGCTCCACCCTTCCACCATCGTCTGCAGGTGCGGCTGGAAGTGGTCGAGCTGCTTGAACAGCGCGCGGTGCGCGCCGGCGGTGAAGCCCAGTTGCAGGCCGAAGAACGCGACAAGCAACGGCAGCAGCACCACATACGAGGCCAGCAGCCCGTGGTGCCAACGGCGCTGCCGCCGCAGCCAACCGCGTCGATGCAGCCCGCGCCAGGCGAAGATGCCCAGCACCAGCCCCAACAGCGTGCCCAGCACGCTGCCGCCGATCAGATCGAGCACGCTCAGGCCGGTCCAGAATTCGCCAAGCCAATACTGCGCTTCCTGCATGGTGTTGCCTTCCGTGGTTCAGTGCGGCCGCCATGGTAACCGCGACCCGATGCTCGGCTGCTCTCTGCCGCCGGTGGGTGTAGACCCTCGGACAGCCGGTGGGTGCGGACCCTCGGACAGCCGGCGGGTGCGGCCCCTCGGACAGCCGGTGGGTGCGGACCGTCGGCCAGCCGGTGGGTGCGGATCGTTGGTCCGCACGCCCCCATGCAGTCGCCCGCCAGCGGCCGGCACGACCCGGCAAGCAATGCGACAATCGCACTCCTTTCCTGCAGCAACGAGGCCCACATGGCCAAACTGACCCTGGCCAGCGTGGACACGCTGCGTACCCGCTTCACTGATGATGCCGCCTGCGATGCAGCGCTGTCCGCCTTTGCCGACCCGGCTGCGGCGCGCGCACCGCTGCGTGAGCTGGTCGAGGCACAGCACCGCTACCTGCGGGCCGAACAAGAAGTGGCACAGGTGGCCGACATCCTGCGCCGCGACCAGAAGTACGCGCCGGTGGGTCGCCCGTCGGTGCATATCGTGCAGCTGCGCAAGCAGCAGGCAACGACCAAGCAGGCCGCGCTGATCGCCCGCCAGGTAGTGGCGCAGGCGGCGCAGACGTTCGTGCGTGCGAGCGGGTTGGTGGTGAAGGCCAAGCAGAGCCCGAGCGAAGCGTCGGCGGCGTGGCTGGGCGCGTTGCGCTGAGCGCCCGTACCCGGTAGTGACCAACCTTGGTTGGCCTGCAGAGTGCTCGTGCGCCAACCGAGGTTGGCACCTACCGGGTAGTGGGGGGGGGGGGGGGGGGGGGGGGGGGGGGGGGGGGGGGGGGGGGGGGGGGGGGGGGGGGGGGGGGGGG
>NZ_JBYTEK010000008.1:0-136803 GCF_058783335.1 Stenotrophomonas sp. FW305-C-20-S1
TGGCCGGGCAGAAGTACCGCGTGCTGATGCAGTTCGGCGACCAGCTGGGTGACTTCGTGGAAGTGACCGCCAACACCAACGATGGCCGCGACGCGCTGCTGCAGCAGTATCACGACTGGTTCGGCGAGCGCTGGTGGATGCTGCCGAATCCGACCTACGGCGGCTTCGAGCCGGCGCAGTTCAACAACGATTACGCGCAGTCGCGGCAGGCCCGTCATGACGCCAAGCGTGCCGCGCTGGACTACGCGCCGTGAGCCGCGCCCCGCTGCCGCTGCGTGACGACGAACGCCTGATCTTCGCGCTGGACGTGCCTGACCGTGTGCAGGCGCTGGCGTGGGTCGACCGCCTTGGCGACAGCGCGGCGTTCTACAAGATCGGCATGGAACTGCTAGCCTCCGGTGAGTACTTCCAGGTGCTGGACGAACTGGCCCGCCGCGACAAGCGCGTGTTCGTCGACCTGAAGTTCTTCGACATCCCGGCCACCGCTGCGGCGGTGATCAAGCGCCTGGCGCAGTGGCCGGTCAGCTACGCCACCATCCACGGCTGGCACCCGGCGATGATGGAGGCCTGCGCGGCCGCCAACAGCGGCGACATGCGCCTGCTGGCGGTGACGGTGCTGACCTCGATGGGCCGCCCGGACCTGGCGCAGATGGGCATCGACCGCGAGCCGGTGGAGGTCGTGGTCGAACGCGCGCTGGCCGCACAGGCCGCTGGCATCGACGGCGTGATCGCCTCCGGCCAGGAAGCCGGCCCGATCCGCGCCGCGACCGGCGCCGGTTTCTCGATCGTCTGCCCGGGCATCCGCCCCGGTGGCCCGGTCGGCGATGACCAGAAGCGCACGGTGGGTGTGGCGCAGGCGTTTGCCGATGGTGCCGATGCCATCGTGGTCGGTCGTCCGATCCGCCATGCGTCCGATCCGCAGGCTGCAGCACGGGCGATCCAGCAGGAAATCGCGACGGCTTTGGCCGCGCGCTGAGCCCCGCCCCCACGGCGGTCACGCCGGCACCACGAACGCCATCCCGTCGAATGCGGGATGGCGTTCGCATTTGTGCCTGTTGCCCTGACGCACCCGACCCCAGCCGGGAAAACTGTGCGCCGCATCGCGCTGTAAGCGTGGAGCGCCCTCTATCAATCGATGCACCAGCACGGACCGCGGCCGTGCCGGTACCAACCATCGACAGAGGAATACACGGATATGTATCGCAGCACCTCTTTGTTGTTCGGCGGCCTGTTGGCGGCGGCCATCGTCTTTCCCGCCACGGCTGCACCCCAACCCCGCGAAGCACCGCGCATCATCGGCGGCGAGGATGCCAAGCCGGGCGACTACCCGTTCATGGTCAGCCTGCAGGGCATCTCCTACGGCGACACCGACCACACCCGGCACTTCTGCGGCGGCACGCTCATCTCACCGTCCTGGGTGCTGACCGCCGCGCACTGCGTGCAGGGCAATTCGCCAGCCTCGATCGCGGTACTCGGCAATGTCACCAGGCTGTCCACCGAACCGTCCGCGCATGCATCCAACGTCAAGGCCATCCACATGCACCCGGCGTTCAACAGCGGCAACACGCTGGAACATGATGTTGCCCTGATCCAGCTCAGCGCACCGTTGGCCGATGCGCAGCCGGTCGCGCTGCGGTTGCGGCCCGATGCCAGCTATCTCAAGCCAGGCCGGGAGTTCACGGTGATCGGCTGGGGCGACACCGACATCAGTGAAGAACGGCTCTATCCCACCCAGCTGCAGACGGTGCAGACCCCGTTCGTGCCCTTCGCCGAATGCCAGCAGGCCTACGGAGGCGAGCTCGCACGCGGCAAGGTCATCTGCGCCGGCCGCGAAGGGATCGACAGCTGCCAGGGTGACTCCGGTGGTCCGCTGCTGCTGCGCCTGCGCGAGGGCTGGACCCAGTTCGGTGTTGTCAGCTGGGGGGAAGGCTGCGCGTTGGCCGGCTACCCCGGCGTTTATGCCCGAATCGCCGAAAAACATGCCGTAGATTTCATTGAAGCAGTCTGGCAACGCGATTGATCCAGTAAAATCAATGGGTTGAATGACATTTCATCATGTGTTGCGTTAACTTTACGGGCAGCGTAGGATCGCCGCCATCCGGTCTTCGGGCCGGACATGCGCCACAACACTGTCCACCGGCCTTGCGCCGGTTTGAAGAGCCTGCGATCCCTGTGGTCCGGGCTCTTTTTTTTATCCGCCGGGTGCGGCAAGGGCCCATCGGCACGGGGCGTGGATCCACCGCGCAGTGCGCGCCATGGCAGAAACCGTGACGCCCCGGCTTGCCGCTGTCACGTCGCAGGCCGCAAGATGCGCACCGGTCCGGGGAGTCCGATTGCATGAGCGTGGTAATGCGAGGAAGGTCTGCGCGGGGATGGGGGCTGGCGGCCATGCTGCTGCTGGCCATCGCCGCGTGCCGTGAATCCGGCAGTGATCCGGCCGCCGCGCCGGCCGAACCTGTCGCTGCGGTACAGGCGATGGCGCAACGGCTGGCCGAGGACGACCTGGTCGGCTATGCAAAGCTGTCGGTGCCCCCCAGCCAGTACCAGCGGCTGCAGCAGGCCTGGGCCGACGGCCACAGCCAGTGGCCGCTGACCGGACTGCCGCTGGGCGACCAGCTGCTGCCGATGCTGGCGGCGCTGCGTGAGCCCGGTGCCAGCGTGCAGCTGCAGCGCAGTTTCGATCGCCAGCTGGCCGGCCAGGCCCGCGCCGTGCGCCAGGCCGCGCAGTCGATGGGCAACTTCGGTGTGCAGTACCTGCGGCACCAGAAGGGCTATACGCCCGGCCAGCAGGCGCACTACATCCAGCTGGTGCAGACCCTGGCCGCCTGGGCGCAGGATGCCCCGATCAGCGACCGCGCCAGAGCCCGCAGCAGCATCGCCGCCCTCGTCGGCACCGCCGCCCAGGTGGGTTTCCAGGACGATGCCGGTCTGCAGGCCGCAGGCATGGAAGGCAGCCTGCAGCAGCTGGCGCCGTTCATCCACACGCTGAAGGCGGTGCTGGCCAGCTATGGCCTGGGAGTGGACGAGGCGCTGCGCAGCGTGCGCGGTGAGCTGCTGTCGGTGGAGGGCGACAATGCCCTGGTGCGCCTGCAGTACGAGCTCGCCGGCCGCGCGATGACCGTGCAGGTGCCGCTGAGCCGGCGCGAGGGCCACTGGTACCTGACCCGCACCCTGGCCGATACCGATGCCCTGTTGCGGCAGGCCGATGCGGCGCGCGCTGCTGCCGCTCCGGACCCTGTGCCCGCCCCGACAACCGATGGGGAAGCGGCAACGCCATCGGCTAAGCCATAATGACGTCGATGTCGAAACAGAACCCGCTGCCGTTCCCCGGCGAAGAATCCCAGCCGACGCCCGCCGACACGGCGCCGGCGTCCCCCTCGACCGACGCCGGCACGCCGCCGGCGGCGACGCCTGTGCACGCGCGTCCTGCCGGCCGCCGCCCGCTGTGGGCGCGCCTGCTCGGGCGCCTGGTGGAACCCTGGCTGTCGCTGAAGATCGAGCCGGAAGACCCGGGCCAGTACAACGATGGCCGCCCGGTCATGTACGTGCTGGAAGACTACGGCCTGTCCAACGCGCTGATCCTGGACAAGGCCTGCCGCCAGGCTGGCCTGCCCTCGCCGCTGGTACCGCTGGCCGGTGACCCTACCGGCCGCAAGCGCGCCTACCTGGCCCTGTCGCGGCGCAGCTCGAGCAACTCGCTGATTCCCGAGCAGCGCGGCGCCAAGACCCATTCCGATTCGCTGGCCAAGGTCCTGCAGGCCCATCGCGTGCGCGACGACCTGGATGTGCACCTGGTGCCGGTGTCGATCTTCGTCGGCCGCGCCCCGGACAAGCAGAGCGGCTGGTTCGCCGTGCTGTTCTCGGAAAACTGGGCGCTGGTCGGCCGCTTCCGCCGCCTGCTCGGCCTGCTGCTGAACGGCCGCAACACCATCGTCCGCTTCGCACCGCCGATCTCGCTGCGCAGCACGGTCGACGAGGGCCTGGAGCCCGAGCGTACGGTGCGCAAGCTGCAGCGCGTGCTGCGTACCCATTTCCGCCGCATCCGCGAGTCGGTGATCGGTCCTGACCTGTCGACCCGGCGCCTGCTGGTGGACCAGGTGCTGGCCGCCGAGACGGTGCGCGAGGCGATCGCCTCGCAGGCCAAGCGCGACAACAGCAAAACCAGCGATGCCTGGAAGAAGGCGCACGCCTACGCCTGGGAAATCGCCGCGGACTATTCCAGCCCGGTGGTGCGCTCGGCCAGCTTCATGCTCAGCCATGTGTGGAACCGCATCTACGCCGGCGTGCTGGTGCACCACCTGGACAAGTTCAAGGCCGCAGCGCCGGGCCACGAAGTGGTCTACGTGCCCAGCCACCGCAGCCACATGGACTACCTGCTGCTGTCCTACCTGCTGTACGACCGCGGCATCGTGCCGCCGCACATCGTGGCCGGCATCAACCTGAACCTGCCGGTGGTGGGCACCCTGCTGCGCAAGGGCGGTGCGTTCTTCATCCGTCGCTCGATCCGCGGCAACGCGCTGTATTCGGCGGTGCTGAGCGAGTACGTGGCGCAGCTGGTCGCCGGCGGCTATTCCATCGAGTACTTCGTCGAGGGCGGGCGCTCGCGTACCGGCCGGTTGCTGCAGCCCAAGGGCGGCATGATCTCGATGACCCTGCGCGCGTTCCTGCGCCAGCCGCGCAAGCCGGTGCTGTTCCAGCCCATCTACATCGGCTACGAGAAGCTGATGGAGGGCGGCAGCTACCTGGATGAACTGTCCGGGCGGCCCAAGGAGAAGGAATCGATCTGGCAGCTGCTGTGGGGCATCCCCAAGGTGCTCAAGCAGAACTACGGCCAGGTGGTGGTGAACTTCGGCGAACCCATCGCGCTGAACGATGTGCTGGCCGAGAAGGCTCCGGAGTGGGGTGGCGAGGCGGTGTCCGAGGACGAGAAGCCCTCGTGGTTGTCGACCACCGTCGACACCCTGGCCGAGCGCATCCAGGTGCGCATCAACGGCGCGGCCGACGTCAATCCGATCAACCTGCTGGCGCTGGCCCTGCTGTCCACGCCCAAGCATGCGATGGGCGAGGCCGACCTGATCGCGCAGATCGAGCTGTGCAAGACCCTGCTGGTGGAGATGCCGTATTCGGGCCGGGTGACGGTGACTCCGCATTCGCCGGAGCGGATCATCGCCCACGCCGAAGAGATCAACGTCCTCACCCGCATCAAGCACCCGCTGGGCGACGTGCTCAGCGTCAGCGGCGATACCGCGGTGCTGCTGAGCTACTTCCGCAACAACGTGGTGCACCTGTTCACCGCATCGTCGTGGGTGGCCTGCTGCTTCCAGAACAACCGCCGCATGAGCCGCACCGGCCTGGTGCAGCTGGGCCGCACGGTGTACCCGTTCCTGCAGGCCGAACTGTTCCTGCCGTGGACCGAGGACGAGTTCGCCCAGCGCATCGACCAGACCATCGACGTGTTCGTGCGTGAGGGCCTGCTGCAGAACGTCAACGAAGACGACGGCGGCATCCTTGCCCGCAACACCGGGCAGACCGACGAAGTGTTCCGCCTGCGCGCGATCGGCCACTCGCTGCAGCAGGCATTCGAGCGCTACTACATCGCCATTTCGGTGCTGGTGAAGAACGGCCCGGGCACGCTCGGCGCCGCCGAGCTGGAAAGCCTGTGCCAGCAGGCCGCACAGCGCCTGAGCCTGCTCTATGCACCGGCCGCGCCGGAGTTCTTCGACAAGTCGCTGTTCCGCGGCTTCATCCAGAAGCTGCGCGAGCTGCGCCTGGTGTGGCCGGACGAGAACAGCAAGCTGCTGTTCGACGAGCGCCTGGACGCCTGGGCCAAGGATGCCAAGTTCATCCTCGGCCGCGAACTGCGCCACACCATCGAACGGGTCAGCCCGGAAGCGGCGCGCCCGGATGAACCGGCACCGCAGGATTGAACCTGCGGCGACTGTCGGGCCTGGCCGCGTTGATCGCGGCCGGAGGCCTTGCGGCTACTTCGGTGCAGGCTGCAGAAGCCTGCGTGGACGACAACCTGCCCGGGCGCCTGGCCGATGCGCCGGTGCGCCTGTGTATCGAGGCCGGGCAACCGGTGCGCTACCGCTTGTGGTTGGCCGGCGAGGTGCGCATCAGCGGTGATGAATCCGCCGCTCGCCAGGGTCTTGCCGGTGCCTGGTACGGGCACCCGCTGGGTCTGCGCTGTTCCGGTGCCGACAACGTGCGCCGCTGCGACCTGACCGTGGACGGTGAGGCGGCCTGGAGTGCGGAGCTGGCCCTGCCGCGTTGATGCAGGCCCCCATCCACGCATGGCGTGGATCTACCGGGACATCCCGGCATGGCGTGGATCCATAGGCTGCCGCTGTGCCATCGGCGTTCGGGGGCGGCGTAGGCCAGTAGATCCACGCCATGCGTGGATGGGCCACCGGTTACGCCGGTTCGTCCGGAATCTGCAGGCTTTCCAGCTTGGTGATGCAGTCCTTCAGCTGCAGCTTGCGCCGCTTCAGGCGCTTGAACTCCAGCTCATCTTCGCCGTTGGCGGCCATGCGCGCGATCTGTTCATCCAGCGACCGGTGCTCGGCGCGGAGGGCGACGAGGTGTTCGACGATTTCGGCGGGGTTGTAGGTGTCCACGGTCTCCGAGCATACACAGCGACGATGACTGCCGGGAGAGGGGAATCCCGACCCCGGGTCCGGGCTGCCACAAGCCGGTAGAATGGCGCCATGTCCGCCGTGATCTCCCTGCCCGATCCCCCGCAGCGCGTTCCGCGCGATCCGCGCGTGGACGGGCTCGGGGCGGACAAGCTGGGCAAGCGCCTGCGCCGCCAGGTCGGCCAGGCCATCGCCGACTTCGGCATGATCGAAGCAGGCGACAAGGTCATGGTCTGCCTGTCCGGCGGCAAGGACAGCTACACCCTGCTGGACCTGCTGCTGCAGCTGCAGAAAAAGGCGCCGGTGCCGTTCGAACTGGTGGCGGTGAACCTGGACCAGAAACAGCCGGGTTTCCCCGCGCACGTCCTGCCGGAGTACCTGGCCGGGCTGGGCGTGCCGTACCAGATCATCGAGCAGGACACGTATTCAGTGGTCAGCCGGGTCATCCCGGAAGGCCGCACGATGTGTTCGCTGTGCTCGCGCCTGCGCCGTGGCGCGCTGTACAACCACGCCAAGGCGCATGGCTTCAGCAAGATCGCACTGGGCCACCATTGCGATGATGTGGTGGCCACGTTCTTCCTGAACCTGTTCCACCACGCCAAGCTGGCCGCCATGCCACCGAAGCTGCTCAGCGACGATGGCCAGCACGTGGTGATCCGCCCGTTGGCGTACGTGCGCGAGCACGACATCGTGCAGTACGCGCAGGCGCGCCGTTTCCCGATCATTCCCTGCACCCTGTGTGGCAGCCAGGAAAACCTGCAGCGTCGGCAGGTCGGCCTGATGCTCAAGCAGTGGGACCAGGACCATCCGGGGCGCATTGAACAGATCGCACGTGCAATGGCCGACGTGCGACCTGCGCAGCTGGCCGATGCCGCCCTGTTCGATTTCATGGCCCTGGGCCGCCGTGGCGATGCGGCGCATGCCGATGCCTGGCCGGCCGACGCAGTTCCCGAGACGCCTGCCGTTTAAGGTCGGGCGCCCTTCTTCTTCAGACACCGGAATTCCATGTTCTTTCGCAACCTGACGTTCTTCCGCTTCCCGACTGCCACTGATTTTTCCGAAGTCGACACCCTGCTGCCGCACGCCCTGCTCAAGCCGGTGGGCGCACTGGAAATGAACTCGCGTGGTTTCATCTCGCCATTCGGCCGCGAAGAGAAGGAAGTGCTCTCGCACCGCATTGCCGAACACCTGTGGCTGACCGTCGGTGGCGAGGACAAGATCCTGCCCGGCGCGGTGGTCAATGACCTGCTCGAGCGCAAGCTGGAGGAGATCGAAGAGAAGGAAGGCCGCCGCCCCGGTGGCCGCGAGCGCAAGCGCATGAAGGACGACCTGCTGCATGAACTGCTGCCGCGCGCCTTCGTGAAGTCCTCGCGCAACGATGCCTTCATCGACCAGCTGCACGGCTATGTGGCGGTGGACACCTCCAGCCGCAAGACCGGCGAATACTTCATGTCCGACATCCGCGGCCTGCTTGGCAGCTTCCCGGCGATGCCGCTGAACGCCGAAGTCGCGCCGCGTTCGATCCTGACCGGCTGGATCGCCGGCGAGCCCCTGCCCACCGGCTTCAGCCTGGGCGAGGAGTGCGAGATGAAGGACCCGGTGGAAGGCGGCGCGGTGGTCAAGTGCCAGCACCAGGAACTGCGCTGCGACGAGATCGACAAGCACCTGGATGCCGGCAAGCAGGTCACCAAGCTGGCCCTGGTGTTCGAGGACAACCTGTCCTTCGTGCTGGGCGACGACCTGATCGTGCGCAAGCTGAAGTTCCTGGACGGCGCGCTGGACCAGCTGGAACATGCCGACGAAGACGGCCGCCGTGCCGAGTTCGACGCCCGCTTCGCCCTGCAGAGCGCTGAGATCCGTCGCCTGTTCCTGCTGCTTGAAGAAGCCTTCAAGCTCAGCAAGGCTGACTGAACAGGCAGGCCGTCGGCCGCCGGTCATCCGGCGGCCTCGCACGGCGCTATGCTGGGACCATGAGCCGTCTGCTGCGCCGCCTGATCTCGCCGGTCCCACCCGCCACCGTGCAGCGCGATACCGTTCGCCTGCGCCTGGAGGATGTCGAGATCGAGATACTGCGCGTGCGTGATCCGCGCGCGCGCCGGATCAAGCTCAGCGTCGATGAGCGCGGCGCACGACTGACGTTGCCGCCGCGTGCCAGCCTGGTGATGGGCGAGCGCTTCCTCGAACTGCATCGCGAATGGCTGGGGCTGCAGCTGCGCCACTACCAGGGGCATGGTCTGCCCGCCGCGTTGCAGCCCGGCGTTGAAGGGGTGCTGCCGCTGCGCGGCGAGTTGTTGCCGCTGCGCTGGCAGGAAGGCCGCTACGCACGGCTGGAAATCGACGGGCACGGTGCCTGTGTGCAATGGCCGAGCCGTGGCGGCGATGCGACCCTGCGCCGCCTGCTGCGCGAATTCTACGAAGCACAGACCCGCGCCGATGTCGGCCGCTGGTTGCCGAAGTACCTGCCCGGCCTGCCGCGCGCGCCCAGCCGCCTGCGGTTGAAGGTGATGTCCTCGCAATGGGGCTCGTTGGCCCCCGACGGCAGCATGGCGCTGGACCTGGCATTGGTACTGGGCCGCCCGGCCGCCTTCGAGTACGTGCTGGTGCACGAACTCTGCCACCTGATCCAGGCCAACCACTCGCCCGCGTTCTGGCACGAAGTGGAACAACGCTTCCCCGACTGGCGCGAGCAGCGCGACTATTTCCAGCTGGAAGGGCGACGCCTGAAAGCGATGCTCCGGCAACTGCTGTAGCGCCTGCGCTACAGCACCTGCCCACGCATTCCTCCTCTACCCCCGCCTTCGGCGCGCCCCTTCAACAGAAGGGGCTCCACTCCATAGAGCCGGCGGCGCAGTCGAGCAAAATCGGCTCTACAGAAGCGCGCACAGCGCGCGACCCGCTTCTGCTCCTGCTCTTCCTTTTCTCTTCCGTGGTGGCACGGAAACTGTCTGAGGTCGGGCGGGTGGGCCATGCAGGGGCGTTGGCGCCATGGATGGCGCCATCGAGCTTACAAGGGTGAGGGCGCTTTGCTTGCGAAGCACTGCTTCGCAAGCGACCGAACGCACAGCCGCCAGCGGCTGGGCCGGGCCCCGGAGGGGGACTTGCAGCGTCCCCTGCATGGCCCACCCGCCCGGCCAAGCGCGGCTTTTGATTGTGCCCCTGCGCCACGAGGGGCTCAGCCGTTGGCCGCAAACCTCATCGACCCGCGCGCAGGGCCGCCGCCTCCGCCCACCGCGCCGCCACGCGCGGCGCAGTGATGCACACCGCCTGATCGGTCACCGTGGTCACCGCCCGTTCCAGCAGCTGGATGTCCGCTTCGTGCTGGCGCGCCACGTGCGGATCCTCGAAGAAGATCGCGCGCTGGCAACGGCCTTCCAGCACGCGGTCGGCAATCTGCGCATCGCCGCCCATCGGGCCGCTCTGGTAGCGCGTCACCCACGCTGCATCCGCTGGCCAGCCGCGGCTCCAGGCCAGCTCGTTCAAGCGCTGGCCGGTGGTGCCGGTGGCGACGCGTTCGCCGAAGCGCGCCAGTACGTCGAAGTGTTCATCGGCGAACGCCAGCATCGCCGGCTTCATCGCATCGTGCGCGATCAACGCCAGCGTATGCCCTTCGAATGCATGCAGGTCGTTGGCGCCTGTATCGGCAGCCAGGCCAGCATGGATGCGCTCCACCTCGATCCAGTCGCGGGCGGTGGCCAGGGTGGAAATGAAAGGCTTGCCGTGGATCACGCACTGGCGCTTGAGCGCGGTCGCCTCGGGGAATACCGAGGAAGGGTCGACTGGATCCATCAGATAGACCGCACCGTCCAGCGTACGCTCGGCGCCCATGCCCACCACTTCGGCCACCAGTTTCATCAAGCCGCCGTCGCGACCGTAGGGATAGCGCTGCAGGCCGTCGTAACCGGCAAGGAAGCCGTTGCGCTGGATCGCGTCGTGGGTGCGGCCGACCGCACACAGTGTCACGCCCAGTTCGCGCAGCCCGGGTTCGCTGGCGCGCAGCCAGCGGAACAGTGCCGCGCGCGCGTCGTGGTGATGGAGACGGTTGGCGGCCAGGCCGATGCGCATCGAAAGCTCCGGGATCGGTAGAAGCGGCAGTGTATGTCGCTCTTGGCGGTTTCGGAGGGTTTTACAAATTTCCTCATTGTTGCTGGCAGGGGCGTCGCTAGCGTGGCAGGAGGCCGCACCGCGATGCGGCCATGCCCCTGCCTGCGACATGAGGATGTCCACCGTGAATGTCGCTGGCCCTTTGGCCCGCATCGCCGCCCTGTCGCTGTTGTCGGCGCCGGCCTGGGCCGGACAGTGCGAAGGCCCCATCCTGCTTGCCTATCCCGCTGACCGTGCGCCGTTGTCGTCCAGTCAGGACGACACGCCACAGGGGCTGGTGGCCGCCTACCTGGCGCTGCTGCAGGAGCAGGTGCCCACGCTGCGCGCCACACCGGTCGTGGCGACGACGCTGGCCGCTGCCGCGCTGCCTGCCGGGACCCACGCCGTGCTTGGCTGGCCGCGCGCGCAGACGCCGAAAGGCTGGGTGGCCAGCGTGCCCTACCTGCAGGTGCCGCAGGTGATCGTGCGACGCCCTGACGCGCTGCCGATCCATGGCCTGGACGGACTGCACGGTCGCGGCGTGGCCAGCCTCGACACCGTGCCGCTTGCCAGGGTGCTGGAGGAGTCGGGCGCGCATGTGCCGCTGCTGCAGGTGGCGGCATTGGACAAGGCGCTGCAGCTGCTGATCAGCGGCCAGATCGATGCAGTGGTGGGCAACCTGGTGGAAGTGGAAGCGGCGCTGCGCGATCAGCCTGGCGGCGCGCTGGACGTGGCGGCGCCGGCCGGCTTCAGCGACGCACTGGTATTGGCGGCGCTGCCGGCGTGTGCGCACCTGGTGGATCGCTTCAACCAACTGCAGGCAGGCATGACGGAGGAGCAGCGCGAGGCATTGCGGGCCCATTGGGTCTCTACATCCCCTCGCCGCGGCCACGTGCCGCCGGTGTCGCCCCTGCGCGGCTTGATCGCAGTGCTGCTGATGCTGCTGACAATGGGCCTGGTGCACGCATTCGGCTACTGGCGGCTGCACCGCGAAGGCCTGCGCAGGCAGGCGCTGGAGCAGCAGCTGCAGGAGGTCACCGCCAACCTGCCGGCGGTGGTGTACCAGGCGCGGCGCAGCAGCACCGGCGAGTACAGCGTTCCCCACATTGCCGGCGATGTGCATGCCCTGTTCGGGATCAGCGTAGATACCGCGCGGGTCGACCATGGAAGCCTGCTGGCAGCAGTCCATCCGCAGGACCGCCGCTCGGTGCTGGCCTGCGTTGATGCCGCCGCGCTGGTGCGTGGGCCCATCGACATCACCTTCCGCACGCGCGGCCCCAACGGCTGGCGCTGGGTACGTTCGCACGGGCGCCCGATTGCCTGCAGCGACAGCGGCGTGGAATGGAGCGGATACTGGATGGATGTCACCGAGGCGCGCGCGCGCACGCAGGCACTGAACGATGCGCGGCGTGATGCCGAGCAGGATGCTGCCGCCAAGAGCCATTTCCTGGCCACCATGAGCCACGAGATCCGCACGCCGATGAGCACCTTGCTGGGAATGCTGGAGCGCTTCGGCGGCGGCGCGCTGGATGCGCGCCAGCGCCAGGTACTGGCGACCATCGATGATGCCGCGCAGATGCTGCGGCAGATCCTTGATGACGTGCTGCACAGCCAACGCCTGCAGTCCGGCCCACAACCACCGCAGTGCCTGCCCACCGACCTGGCCGGGCTGCTGCGTGCGGTGCAGCGCCTGCTGGTGCCGGTGGCAGCAAGCAAAGGGCTGCATCTGCGCTGCGAGGTGGATCCTGCGCTGCAGCGTGGATCGTTGGCCGATGCGCTGCGCCTGCGCCAGATCCTGTTCAACCTGGCGGGCAATGCGCTGAAATTCACCCTGCAGGGTGGGGTGGACCTGCAGGTGCGGGTGCTGCAGCAGCGCGAACGTGGCCAGCAGCTGCGCCTGCAGGTGACCGATACCGGTGTGGGCATCAGCCGGGAGCGCCAACGGGCGGTATTTGCAGCATTTACCCAGGCCGACGCCTCCACCACCCGGCGCTTCGGTGGCAGCGGCCTGGGCCTGGCGATCTGCCGGGACCTGGCGGCATCGATGGGCGGGCAACTGCAGCTGTGCAGTACGCCGGGCGCGGGCACCACGGTGTGGCTGGACCTGTACCTGCCGGCCTGCGAGGCGCCATCGGTGGAGCATCGTGATGATGCGGCTGGCCTGCACGAATTGCCGCCCGTACGGGTACTGGTTGCCGAAGACCATCCCACCAACCTGCAGCTGCTGGTGCGACAGCTGCGGGAAATGGGCCTGCAGGTGCATGCCGCAGCCAATGGCGAGCAGGCCTGGCAGGCGTGGCAGACGCAACGGTTCGCGCTGGTCATCACCGACTGCCACATGCCGGGCATGGACGGCTTTGCCCTGGCCCGCGCGATCCGCGCCGATTCCCGTGCCGACGCGGCAAGGGTGCCGATCATTGCGTTGACCGCCAGCGTGCTCGACAGTACCCGCCAGGCCTGCCTCGACGCTGGCATCGATCATTTCATCGCCAAGCCGGTCGACCGCCAGGCACTGCATGCCACCCTGGCCGCAGTGCTGATGCCGCTCGATCTGTCAGTGCGCCAGTAGCCGGGCGATGCTGGCGGCGGCGTCGCGACCTTCGGCCACGGCGGTCACCACCAGGTCGGCACCGCGCACTGCGTCACCCCCTGCGAACAGACGGGGATGTGCGGTCTGGAAGGGCAGCTTGCCCTTGCCTCCGGCGAGGATGCGGCCGTTGGCCTGGCCCTCCACGCCATGCTCGGCCAGCCACGACGGCACGCTGGGCGAGAAACCGAACGCGATGATCACCACGTCCGCTTCCAGCAGCGACTCGCTGCCCTCGATCTGTACCGCGTTCTGGCGGCCGTTGGCATCGGGTTCGCCCAGGCGCGTCTCGATGACGGTGACGCCGATCACTTCGTCATCGGCGCCGGCTTCGATCGACAGCGGCTGGCGGTTGAACAGGAAGCGCACGCCTTCCTCGCGCGCGTTCGCCACTTCGCGCGCGCTGCCCGGCATGTTGGCTTCGTCGCGGCGGTAGGCGCAGGTGACCTTGGCCGCACCCAGTCGCACCGCGCTGCGCACGCAGTCCATGCCGGTGTCGCCACCGCCGAGGACCACCACGCGCTTGCCATTGAGGTCGGGCAGGGCGATCTGGTCTTCCCAGCCGGCGATCGGGCGGCCCTGCGGGTCATCACCGCCGACGATGCGGCTGTTCTGCACCAGGAACGGCAATGCCGGCAGCACGCCCTTCAGGTCCTGGCCGTCGAGGCCACCATCGGTGTAGCGGTAGGCGCCGGTACCGACGAACACCGCATCATGCGTGTCCAGCAGCTGCTGCAGGCTGATGTCGCGGCCGATCTCCACGCCGAGGCGGAACTGCACGCCCATGCCTTCCAGCACGTCGCGACGACGACGGATCACGTCCTTGTCCAGCTTGAAACTGGGGATGCCGAACTGCAGCAGGCCACCGATCTGTTCGTAACGGTCGTAGACCACCGCGGTGATGCCGGCATGCGCCAGGCGGTCGGCACAGGCCAGGCCTGCGGGGCCGGCACCGATCACCGCCACCGTGTGGCCGGTGGGCTGCACCGCCGTCATGTCCGGCCGCCAGCCGGTAGCCAGCGCGGTATCGACGATGTACTTCTCCACCGCGCCGATGGTGACCGCACCAAACTCTTCCAGCGTGCAGCTGCCTTCGCACAGGCGATCCTGCGGGCACACCCGGCCGCACACTTCCGGCAACGGGTTGGTGCTGTGGCACAGCGTGGCTGCTTCGTGGATGCGGTTTTCCTGCACCAGCTGCAGCCATTGCGGAATGGCGTTGTGCACCGGGCACTTCCAGCTGCAGTACGGGTTGCCGCAGTCCAGGCAACGGCCGGCCTGGTACTGCGCATCCTCCTTGCCGAATTTTCCGTACAGCTCGCCCCAGTCACCGGAGGTGCGCAGTTCAACCGGGATGCGCTGCGGCATGGTCCGGGGCAGGTCGAGGAACTGGAAGGCGTGCTTGCGGCTCATGGCGGACTCTGTGGATTTCCGGATGCCGGCCAGCGGCTGGCACTACAGCGGTGGGGAAGCCGGTGCGCCCAGTGCATGCGGCGCATCCGTTACGTGCGGTGTGTCACGCCGCGCGGCGCAGGGTTTCGGTCAGCGACTCGATGCTGGCGGCCTTGGGTTTGACCAGCCAGAACTTGCCGATGTAATCGCGGAACTCGTCCATGATCTGCTGCGCCCAGATGCTGCCGGTCAATTCGCGATGACGGCCGATCAGGCGGTGCAGATGCTGGCGGTAGTTCTCGAACCCTTCGGCGGAGACGCGATGGATGTCGATCAGCTCGTGGTTGTAGCGGTCGACGAAATCGCGGTCCACGTCCAGCACGTAGGCCAGGCCACCGGTGAAGCCGGCACCGAAGTTCAGGCCGACCTTGCCCAGCACCAGCACCACGCCGTCGGTCATGTACTCGCAGCAGTGATCGCCTGCGCCTTCCACTACCGCCAGTGCGCCGGAATTGCGCACGGCGAATCGTTCACCGGCACGGCCAGCGGCGAACAGCTCGCCACCGGTTGCGCCATACAGGCAGGTGTTGCCGATGATGGCGGTGCTGCGTGCCTCGAAGCGTGCGCCACGCGGCGGACGCACCACCAGGCGGCCACCGGCCATGCCCTTGCCGACGTAGTCGTTGGCTTCACCCTCCACTTCCAGGTGCAGGCCGCCGACGTTGAAGGCGCCGAAGCTCTGCCCGGCGCTGCCGCGGAAGCGCAGTTCCAGCGGCGATTCAGCCATGCCCTGGTTGCCGTGCGCGCGCGCCACGGCGCCGGCCAGGCGGGTGCCGATGCTGCGGTCGGTGTTGTGGATCAGGAAGCGATGCTCGCCACCGCGCTTGTGTTCGATGGCCTCGGCCAGCAGGCCGTCCATCTGCGTGGCCAGGCTGTCCGGAGATTCATACAGGCGCTGTGCGGCGCAGTGGCTGCCCGGGTAACTGGCGTCGGCCAGCAGCCGCGACAGGTCCACGCGCACGTCCTCGCGCGGCGAGACCTCAAGCTGGCGCAGCAGGTCGGTGCGGCCGACGATTTCCTGCAGCGAACGTGCGCCCAGCACCGACAGCCAGCCGCGTACTTCCTCGGCCAGCAGGCGGAAGAAGTTCTCCACGCGCTCGGGCTGGCCGGTGAAGTGGTTCTCGCGCAGGCGCTCGTCCTGGGTGGCGACGCCGGTGGCGCAGTTGTTGAGGTGGCAGATGCGCAGGTACTTGCAGCCCAGCACGATCATCGGCGCGGTGCCGAAGCCGAAGCTGTCCGCACCCAGCAGCGCTGCCTTGACCACGTCCAGGCCGGTCTTCAGGCCGCCATCGGTCTGCAGCAGGGTGCGCCCACGCAGGTCGTTGGCCACCAGCGCCTGGTGCGCCTCGGCGATGCCCAGTTCCCACGGCACGCCGGCGTAGCGGATCGAGCTGACCGGGGAAGCACCGGTACCGCCGTCATGGCCGGAAATGGTGATCAGGTCAGCACCGGCCTTGACCACGCCCGCCGCGATCGTGCCGACGCCGGCATGGCTGACCAGCTTCACCGACACCAGCGCGGTCGGGTTGACCTGCTTGAGGTCGTAGATCAGCTGCGCCAGGTCTTCGATGGAGTAGATGTCGTGGTGCGGTGGCGGCGAGATCAGGCCGATGCCCGGCCTGGCATAGCGCAGGCGTGCGATCAGTTCATTAACCTTGTGCCCGGGCAGCTGGCCGCCTTCGCCGGGCTTGGCGCCCTGCGCAACCTTGATCTGCAGCACTTCGGCGTTGACCAGGTATTCGGCGGTGACGCCGAAGCGGCCTGAGGCCACCTGCTTGATCTTGCTGCGCTTGTCGGTGCCATAGCGCGCCGGGTCTTCGCCACCTTCGCCGGAATTGCTGCGGCCGCCGAGGCGGTTCATCGCAATGGCCAGCGCTTCATGCGCCTCGGGAGAGAGCGCACCGAGGCTGATCGCGGCGGTATCGAAACGCGGGAACAGATCGCTGGCCGGTGCCACTTCGTCCAGCGGTGTCGGCGTTGCCGCCGGCACCAGCTGCAGCAGATCGCGCAGCGCCGACGGCGGGCGCGCATGCACGGCATCGCAGTACTGCTGCCACGCACGCGGGTCACCGCTGCGCGCTGCGCGCTGCAGGGTGGTCACCACGTCCGGGTTGTACATGTGGTACTCGCCGCCGTGCACGTACTTCAGCAGGCCGCCGACATCCACGCCCTGCTGGGCGTCCCAGGCCTGCGCGCACAGTTCGCGCGCGTCGGCATCCAGGCGCGCGAAGCCGGCGCCACCGATGCGCGACGCGGTATCGGGGAAGCACAGGTCCACGACCTCCGGCTCCAGGCCGATGATCTCGAACAGCTGCGCACCGCGGTAGCTGGCCACGGTACAGATGCCCATCTTCGAGATGATCTTGGACAGGCCCTTGTAGATGCCCTTGCGGTAGCGGCGGCCGATCTGCGACTGCTCACCGCCCTTGCTGAGCTTGAGGATACCGCGTCGGCCGAGGTCGAACAGGGTCTGGTAGGCCAGGTACGGATACACCGCCGTGGCACCGAACCCGAGCAGGCAGGCCATGTGGTGCGCGTCGCGCGCGGTGCCGGTTTCCACGATCAGGTTGACGTCGCAGCGCAGGCCCAGCCGTGACAGGTGGTGGTGGATGGCGCTGGTGGCCAGCAGCGCATGCACCATCGGCCGCCCGGCCACCGGGTAGCGGTCGGACAGCAGCAGCATCACCATGCCGTCGCGCGCAGCCTGTTCGGCCTCGACGCAGATGCGTTCAATGCCCGCACGCAGGCCTTCCTCTTCGCTGTAGGACAGGTCGAGCAGGCGGTTGGCCTGCACGTACTGGTCCATCTTCAGCAGCTGGCGCAGCTTGCGCTGGCTCAGCACCGGAGAGTTGAGGATGACGTGGTTCACCGTCTCCGGGCCGGCATGGAAGATGTTGGTCTCCTTGCCGAGCTGGGTGGACAGGGACATTGCGCAGTCTTCGCGCAGCGGGTCGATCGGCGGGTTGGTGACCTGCGCGAAGGCCTGGCGGAAGTAGTCGTACAGCGGACGGCTGCGCTGGCTGAGCACGGCCATCGGCGTGTCATCGCCCATCGAGCCGGTGGCTTCCTGCTCGGTCTCGGCCAGCGGCCGCAGCACCTGTTCCACTTCCTCGCTGCTGAGCTGGTACAGCTTGTGGTAGCTGCGCAGGGTGCTTTCGTCGAACGGCTCTTCCACCAGCGACGGGTCGATCAGTTCGGTCTGCAGGTAGGTGACGCCCTGCTGCAGCCACTGCTTGTACGGTGCACGGCCGCGGTTGATGCGGTCGATGGCCTCCGAATCGAGCAGGTCACCGCGCTTGAGGTCGATGGCGATCATCTCGCCCGGGCCGAGCTTGCCCTTGCGCACCACGCGCTCGGTCGGTACTTCCCAGACGCCTGCTTCGGAGGCGACCAGGAAGTGACGATCCGCGGTCAGCATCCAGCGCGCCGGGCGCAGGCCGTTGCGGTCGAGGGTGCACACCGCGTAGCGGCTGTCGCAGGCGACGATGCCGGCCGGGCCGTCCCACGGTTCGCTGTTGAGGCCGTGGAACTCGTAGAACGCGGCCAGGTCCGGGTCCTTGAACTCCAGCGACTGCGTTGCCGGCGGCACCAGGATGCGCAGGGCCTGGATCAGCTCCATGCCGGCGGACACCATCAGTTCCAGCATGTTGTCCAGGCTCTGCGAATCGGAGCCGTGCATGGAGATGACCGGGTCGAACTCGCCGATGTCGAAACGGGGCGTCTTCCACACCTTGCTGCGCGCCTGTGCCCAGCGCCGGTTGCCTTCGATGGTGTTGATCTCGCCGTTGTGGGCGAGCATCCGGAACGGGTGCGCCAGCGGCCAGCGCGGCAGCGTATTGGTGGAGAAGCGCTGGTGGAACACGATGGCGCTGGAGGCCAGTTCGCGCCGCTGCAGGTCCGGGAAGAAGCGGCTGAGCTTGTCCGGCAGCACCATGCCCTTGTAGCTGATGGCGTTGGGGCTGAGCGTGGTGACGTAGTAGTCGGCGTGCGCGCGCAGCTGCTGTTCGCTGCGGCGGCGGGCCAGGAACAGGGCCAGGCCGAAGCCTGCGTCATCCTGGCCGACGCCGGCATCGACGAACACCTGCTCGATGCGCGGCAGGGTGTCGCGTGCCAGCTGTCCGCAGACGCTGTCGTCGGTCGGTACCTCGCGCCAGCCGGCCACCTTGCAGCCCACGGCCTCGATCTGCTGCTGCAGCTGTGTGCGGCAGGCCTGTGCGGCGTCGGCATCGTGCGGCAGGAACACCAGGCCCGCAGTGAAGCGCGCGCCGACGGCGATGCCGGCTTCACTGGCCAGCAGTTTCAGGAAGGCATCGGGGCGGCGCAGCAGCAGGCCACAGCCATCGCCGGTGAGCCCATCGGCGGCGACACCACCACGGTGGGTCATGCGCGAGAGCGCAGCGATGGCGGTATCCACCAGCAGGCGCGAAGGCTGGTCGTCGAGCTGGGCGACCATGCCAAATCCACAGGCATCGCGCTCGGAGCGCGGGTCGTAAAGCCCTTGGCGGTTGCGGGGGGCCATCTCTACCTCGATGCAGATTGAAATGAACGGGGACACTCCTGCCCGCTCTGTAGAGCACGCCCTGTACGTCATGGTGGAGTGTGCCGCGCATGGCGCAGCCCGTCGGGAAGCCGCTTGGCGCACGCCCATACGGCGCTGCTCACCTTGCGCAGGCACTCGCCTGCGCGGCGGCGCGCGCCTTGTCTGGCCGCACGCCAAGTGCCTTCACACTCACCCTGACGCACACGCCGTGCTCTTCCTGGAGCGCATCATGAGGCCACCGGATGCCTCGACTAGATCACAGGTTGCTGCAACGCCGCAATACACGGTTGCAGGCGCAACCAAAGCGCCGGCAAACGCTTGCCGGCGCGGGGTTCCTCAGCCGCAGCGGACGCCGCTTACCACGTCCTTTGCGTCCACTTCGATGTTCAGGCGGTCGCCCAGGAACTCCATCGTGGTGACGTCATTGGGGTGCAGCACGCGCAGCTGCTTGGCCGCGGCATCTTCCTGGGCCTGCTTGCCGAGCGCTTCGGTGTAGGGCTGGCCGACCAGGCTCTGCACCTGGCTGGCATCGCAGTTGCCGACCGGCGGTGCTTCGGTGGCCTTGCCGGCTTCGTCGGCCGGCGCCTTGGCGGCCTCGGCGGCCTGCTGTGCGTGGGCGGTGGCCGAATCCTGCTCATCCAGCGACGGCGCCTGGCAGGCGGTCAGGGCCAGCACGGCCGGCAGCAGCAGGGCGGAGAGGGAACGGGCGCGGATCGGGAACGACATCATGACTCCGGAATGGAAGGGACGGTGAAAGGCCGAGCATAGCGGCGAACCCGCCCTCACGTGTTTGTCTTGCGTTATTGACGTGGCCACGCCGCGCCGATCGGCAGACTGCAGGCATGCCAGCGACCCCCACACCCGAACGCCAGGCCGCGCGCGCCGCCGGCCTGCGCTACGTCGATGACACCCAGCCCGGTTTCAGCCGCGTCCGCGCCGGCAAGGGTTTTTCCTATCGCGATGCCGATGGTCATGCCGTGCGCGATGCCGCCACCCTGCAGCGCATCCGCGCGCTGGCCATTCCACCGGCCTATACCGCCGTGTGGATCTGTGCCCGCGCCGATGGCCACCTGCAGGCGACCGGCCGCGACGCGCGCGGGCGCAAGCAGTACCGCTACCACGCCGACTGGGCGGCCGTTCGCGACGCCGGCAAGTTCGACCGCACCATCGCCTTCGGCCAGGCGTTGCCAGCGCTGCGGCGGCGCCTGGGCCGCGACCTCAAGCGCAGCGGTTTCCCGCGCGAGAAGGTGCTGGCGGTCGTGGTCGCGCTGCTGGCCGACACGCTGGTGCGGGTGGGCAATGAAACCTATGCGCAGGAGAACAAGTCATACGGCCTGACAACGTTGCGCAACCGTCACTTGGACCTGCTTCGGGGTGGCCGGGTGCGCATGCGCTTCCGGGGCAAGTCCGGGCAGTTGCAGGAGGTGGTGGTCGGTGACCGTCGGCTGGGCGCGCTGGTGCGCAGCGTGCAGCAGCTGCCGGGTCAGGCCCTGTTCCAGTACCGCGACGACGCGGGCGAGGTGCAGCCGGTGGATTCGGGCGCGGTCAACGACTACCTGCGCGAGGTGATGGGCGAGGACTTCACCGCCAAGGACTTCCGCACCTGGGGCGGCACGATGGCGGCGGTGCAGGCCTTCGCCGCCACCGAGCTGCCCGAGCCGGCCAGCCAACGCGCGCTGGCCAAGGCGCAACGCGAGGTGGTGTGCCAGGTGGCTGCGCGCTTGGGCAATACGCCAGCGGTATGCCGCAAGGCCTACATCGATCCCTGCGTGTTCGCCGGTTGGGAACGCGGCGAACTGACCGCACTGGCGGGCCTGCGCGGCCCGCGGCAGTGGGAGCAGGCCACATTGAAGGTGCTGCGCCGGGCCCGGCGGCTCAGCCGCAAGGCAGGTCAGCCGCAGTAGATGGCGGTGATGTTGTTGGTGCGGCCGGTTTCGATGGTCAGGCGATCCCCACCTTCCGTGGCTGCGCCGGCGGCCGGATCGGCAGCGCCGCTGGCGGTGTTGCCGCTGCGCTCGCGGCTGCCGCGGGTTACCTGCACGTGCAGGCTGTCGCTGTCCACGCGCGCACGTTCGATGGTCATGCCCGAAGCGGCCAGGCCGACTGCGCCGCGCACCTTGTCGGTGTGGCACTGGCCTGAAATCACCCCATCGATCGGCTGGACCTGGGCGACCGGGCTGCTGCTGCAGGCGGCGAGAGCGAAGCAGACGGTGGCGGTGGCAATGGCATGTTTCATGGGGGACGTTCCTCGTGTTGTGGCCTGCAGGGTGCGACGACACGCGTGGTGGCGGAATGAATGCCGTGCACGCGATGGACACAGTGCGCTCACTGCCGCCAACAGCCTGCGTGGAGACACTGCACGAGCGGCGCACGCCGCCCCCGGTACTGCGGCGCACGCGCCCCGGTAGTGCCGGCCGCTGGCCGGCAACCCCCATCCTCCCGAGGAGACCTGCATGGCCACCACCAAGAAGACCCCCGCCCGCCGCAAGGCATCGCCAAAGGTACGCAAAGGCACCCAGGCAGCGCCCGCCGCCGCCGAAGCCACCACGTCCGATCGCCCGCGCGTGGTGAAGACCGCCACCCGCAAGGCCGCCGCTTCCGATCCGCGCGCGGCGCGTGTCGCAGCACGGCAGCGGCGCCTGCAGGACCAGGAAAAAGCGAAGGATGTACGCGTAGCGAAGAAGGCGGCAAAAAAGAAGACCGCCACCCAGGCCGGACCGCGCCATCAGCCGGAGAAGATGCCGGCGCAGCATCTGGCCAAGCCCGGCCATGAGCACGCACTGGAACTGGCGCCGCGCTTCCTCGCGCCGGATTACGTCGGCAGCGGCAAGCTGCAAGGGATGCGAGCCATCGTCACCGGTGGTGATTCCGGCATCGGCCGTGCGGTGGCGGTACTGTTCGCCCGCGAAGGCGCCGACGTTGCCGTGCTGCATCTGGATGAAGCCAAGGACGCCGAGTTGACGCGTCAGCACGTGGAAAAAGAGGGCGGCCGCTGCGTGGTGATCGCCGGCGACGTGCGCGACCCGCGCTTCTGCGACAAGGCAGTCAAACAGGTGGCCAAGGCGTTTGGTGGCATCGACATCCTGGTCAACAACGCGGCGTTCCAGCTGCACTGCGAGCGCCTGGAAGACCTGGAAGATGCGCACCTGCAGGAAACCCTGCAGACCAACATCGGCGGCTACATCCAGATGGCACGCGCAGTGCTGCCACACCTGGGCGAGGGCGCCAGCATCATCAACACCGGCTCGGAAACCGGCCTGTTCGGCAGCAAGGCACTGATCGATTACTCGGCTACCAAGGGGGCGATCCATGCGTTCACCAAGGCGCTGGCCAGCCAGTTGCTGCCACGCGGCATCCGGGTCAACTGCGTGGCGCCGGGTCCGGTGTGGACGCCGTTGAACCCGGCCGACAAGCAGGCCAAGGACGTGGCCGAGTTCGGCAAGGACAGTGACATGGGGCGGCCGGCACAGCCCGAAGAGCTGTCGCCGGCCTATGTGTTCCTGGCCTCGCCGGCCTGCGCCAGCTACATCAGCGGGGTGATCCTGCCGGTGATGGGCGGGCCGCGCGGCTAGCGCGCGGCGGCAACGCCCTTGGGCGCGGCAGTGTAGAAACCGGCGATGCGCGGTATGAACTGCTGCGGATTGGCGCCGACCAGATTGGTCAGCACGACAACGGCGAGTTCGCGCTCGGGATAGACGATGAAGGCCGAGCGCGCACCGCCCATGCCACCCACCTGCAGGTCGGGTGCGGTGTTGAACACCGGCCAGCCTGCGGCCCAGTCGCCGGCACTGCCATCATTGAGGCGTTCGGCCGTCCACATCTGCTGCACCGCGCGCTGCTCCAGCAGGCGTCCCTCCTGCAATGCAACCAACCAGCGCGCGGTGTCATCGGCCGTGGTGAGGATGCCGCCGCCGGCCCACAGGCTGGGCGGCATGTCGTAGAACCAGTGCGACAGGCGTGGCGTCGCATCCTTTGCATCGGTGGCGCGTGGCAGGTAGCTGTACATCGTCGCCACATCCGGGATCAGGTCGTAGCTGTCGCCAAAGGTGGTGCGTGCCATGCGCGCGGTGGAGAACTGGCCGGTGGCCAGGAAGCGTTCGTAGGGCATGCCGGATTGCCGCGCGATGATCCGCGCCAGCAGCAGGTAGTTGGTCTGGTTGTACTGGAAGCGCTCGCCGGCCCTGGCCTCTGCCGGCAGCGCGCGGACCGCCTGCCATGCGTCCTGTTCCGAGCCCCCACCCAGCAATCCCTCTGCATCGAGGATGTCGGGCAGGCCGGAGGTGTGGGCGAGCAGCTGGCGCACCCGCACTGCCCGCCAGCTTTCGGGCAGGTCGTCGAGATAGCGCGCGATGGGCGCGTCCAGATCCACCCGCCCGTCCTGTGCCAGCTGCGCCAGGGCGACGCCGGTGAAGGATTTGGTGGCCGAGTTGAGCGGGAACCGGGTGCTGCGGGTGGCGACCACGCCGTTCTCGACGTTGGCCAGCCCATAGGTTTCCGACAGCACCACCTGGCCATCCTTGACCACCGCGATCTGCAGGCCCGGGATGCGCTGTTCCTGCATGGTCTGGCGGATGAAACGACGGGTCTGGTCGTTGGCCTGGTCCTGGTTGGCGGAGACGGCGGCGAAGGGCAGCAGGCTGATGATCATGAGCAGGGTTCGTAGCGTCTGGCGAGGCATGCGGGTTCCCGGAGGGCGGAAAGATCGGCGGCGGTGACGGCCGCCGCAGGCGACAGGCCATGGGTCGGATGCGCGCCCGGCGTAAAAGGTTTAAGCCGGCTGCGCGCCCTACCGTTCGTCGGCCCATGACTTCCGGGGGGTTGACTACAGGTGTCGTCATGGCAACAGTAGCGACACGTGTAGTCAAGGGAGTGTTGTCATGCGTGGCAAGACCATCGGGGACCAGGAACTGGCCCTGCTGCAGTATGTGGATGAGCAGGCACCGGCCAGCGTCGGCGAGGTCGCCAGCGGCTATGGCGAACCGCGCGGACTGGCCCGGTCCACGGTGTTGACGATGATGGAGCGCCTGCGCGCCAAGGGTTACCTGCAGCGCAGGCAGCAGCAGGGTGTCTACCGTTACCAGCCCACCCGTGGCCCGGAGAGCGTGCTGCAGGGCGCCGTTGCCCAGTTCGTCGACAACACGCTGCAGGGCTCGGTGTCGCCATTCGTGGCGTACCTGTCGCAGCGGCAGAAGGTCAGCGACAACGAACTGGCCGAACTGGAAGCGCTGGTGGCCGAACTGCAATCGCGTCGCCAGGAGGACTGAGCCATGGATACCTCGATGTTGATTCCGATGCTGGAACGGCTGGGCTGGACCAGCCTGCAGACTGTGCTGCTGGTGGCGCTGGTGTACCTGCTGTGCCGTGCGCTGCCGGCACTGTCGGCGGCCACCCGTTGCCGGTTGTGGTGGCTGGTGTCGCTGCAGGCGGTGGTCGGTCTGTTGTGGAGCCAACCGCTGCAGCTGGCCTGGTTGCCCGCACCCGATGCGGTGGCCATGACGACCGTGGATCTTGCGGCGGACGCGATATATACGATGGCACCGGAGGCATCGGCGCACCTGCTGGCGAACACGCCGATGGGTGATGTCGGCAGCACCCCGGTGGCCTGGTGGGCGTTGGCCCTGGCCGCGCTGTGGATGTCCGGTGTACTGCTGATGGCGTTGCGGACCTTCGGCGAATGGCGCCGTTGCCGTGCGCTGCTGGCGGCGTCGTATCCGTGCGAGGACCAGGCGCTGGTGCAGGCGCTGCAGCTGGCCTCGGATGCGCACGGCCTGCGCCGCGCGCCGCGCCTGTGGATGAGCGACCAGGTGGACGCGCCGCAGCTGGTCGGGCCGTTCCGTCCGGTGCTGCTGCTGCCGGCGGGAATGAACGCGCTGCAGGGCGATGCGCTGGACCTGGCGCTGACCCACGAGCTGCAACACCTGCAGCGTCGTGACCTGCAGTGGGGGCTGCTGCCTGCCTTGGCCCAGCACCTGTTCTTCTTCCATCCGCTGCTGCGCCTGGCCGTGCGCGAATACGCCCAAGCCCGCGAGGAAGCCGTGGATGCGGCGGTGGTCGGCCAGCACGGTGCCAGCCGCCATGCCTATGGCCGGTTGCTGCTGCAGCTGGGTGTGGCGCCGCAGCCACACCTCGGCGTGGCCAGCGCAGCGCCCAGCACCACCAGCCTCAAGCGCCGCCTGCTGTCACTGCAGTCGCATCGGGCGTGCCCACGCCTGCTGGCCGTCGGCTTGACGCTGGTTGTATTGGCCGTGGGTGTGGCGCCGATGCGGCTGGTGGCCGCGCCGGTCCCGCCTGCACCGCCGGCACCGCCGCGCGCTGTGCCAGCGCCGCCGCCGCCGCCCGCAGCCCCCCCGGCACCGGCAGCGCCGCCTGCCGCAGCGGTACCGGCAGAGCCGGCCGACTGGGCCGAGCCGGCAGAACCGGCCGAGCCTGAGGAACCTGCCGACGTCAATGAAGACGAGGAGCAGGACGCAGGCACCCATGCGCACTCGCAGACCACCATCGTCACCCATGGCCAGCTGGATCTGGGTACGCCGCCACAGCAGGCCTTCGTCCTCGTCGATCACGGCCAGGCGTTCGCCAATGCCGGCATGGACGATGTGATGCAGGCGCGCAGCCGGCTTGGTGACGGCCCCGCCCTGTGGTTCCGCCAGGGCGACAAGCGCTACGTCGTGCGCGATCCGATGCTGATCCAGTCGTTGCAGCGTGCCTATGCCGGCGCCGTCGACCTGAGCCGCCAGCAGAGTGAACTGGGGCGCCAGCAGAGTGTGCTGGGTCGTCAGCAGGGCCAGCTCGGCCGCGAGCAGGGCGAGCTGGGCAGGCTGCAGGGCGAAGAGGCGCGTGAGATCGCCCTCGCCGCCGCACGGGCTGCACGCAGTGCGATCAACAATCGCGACATCAATCGCGAAGCGGCAGCCGAAGCGGCGCGGGCTACACGCGGCGCGGTGGATGATGCGGCGATTGCACGCAAGGCTGCGGCCGAAGCACAGCGCGCATCACAGGTTGCCCGCAACCAGGCGCTGCAGTCCGAGCGTAGCCGCGAGATGAGCCGACTCGCCAGCCAGCAGGCCGCGCTGGGAAGCCAGCAGGCGGCACTGGGCAGTCAACAGGCCGCGTTGGGTGAGCGCCAGGCACGGCTGCAGGCACAGGCAGCGAAGCAGGCAGAGCAGGTCATCGCGCGTGCGCTGGCCAGCGGCAAGGCCGAGCGGCTCTGACAGAGCGGAGCGCCGGGCCATGCCCGGCGCCCGCAGCGGCGCGTATGCGAATGGAATTCGCCGGGCAGGGCCCGGCGCTACCCCATCAACCGCAGCTGGCGCGTTCGATACGGTTCTGCGCGTCCACCTGCACGGTCACCCGGTCCTGGCGGAAGTCCATGGTCACCGCCATCCCCGGTTTGACCACGCGTGCGTTGCGCGCGCCACTGTCGGCCACCAGCTTCTTGATCGTCGCTTCGTCGGCGGTCTTGCCGGTGAATGCGTCCAGCGCCTCGGGGCGGCACTCCTGCGGACCATCGGACACCTTGGCTGGCAGGCTGCCGGCATCGGCGGAGGCGTTGCCACCGGCATGGCTGCAGGCGGCCAGCGGCAGGATGGCTGCAAGCAGCAACAGGGGGGATCGACGCATGGCAGTACTCCTGGGTGGTGTTCAGTAGCGGCAGTGTCGCCGAGCCCTGTGTCAGTGATGTCAACGCGGCCTGGATCCGCCCTCTCCGTTCATCCGCTTACCAGCGCCAGGGTCTCCCGTTCGCGCTGCTCTTCCCGCACCAACCGCTGCAGTAGCAGCGCCAGGGTCACCACGTCCTGGTGGTTGTGGTCGGCCACCCGGCGCAGATTCAGCGCATCGCCGCCGCGCAGGTAACGCAGCCATGCGGCGGGGGCTTCCGAGCCGGGCAGGTCATCTTCGCGCACCACGCGCAGCAGTTGCCGCTCGATGGTGGACAGCTTGCAGTTCTCCCACGTACCGCGGTAACGGCGGCGAGTGGGATACAGCAGGTCGACATGGTCCAGCGCGGTGATGGGATCGGCCTGGCGGGCCAGCCGATAGCGTGTCTTCAGCAGTGGGGCATCGTAGCTGCGGCCGTTGTAGCTGCAGAACACGGTATGCGGCTGCAGCCAGCTGGCGAAAGCGGCCAGCATCTCCTCCTCGGCAGCCATCGTCGACATCAGCAGCTGGCGGATGCGCAGGCCTTCGCCACGCTGCGGGCACACATGCCAGTCGGCGGCGCCGATCATGAAGGCGCGGGTGCCTGTGCCGCCGGCCAGGCCGGTGGTCTCGGTATCGAAGAACAGCAGGTCGCGCGCAGCCACGTGCTCACCCTCGCGCTTGGCGAAGGCCAGCGACAGCGGCATGGCGGGAATCGGCTGCGGCAGCAGTGACTCGATCAGGAACAGGCCGGGCGCAATCTCGTTGCCGGGCAGTTGGCGATCCTGCGCGCTGGCGCGTGCCGGCGCAGGTCCAACCCGCGAGCGCATGCCGAGCAGGCGATGCAGGCTGCCGACCTCGGGCCGTCGCAGTGTTGCCGGCGCAGGCGTGGTGGTGGCGGTGCCGGTCGGCTTGTGGCGGATCTCCTGTTCCACCCAGGCAAACACCGAACGCTCGGCCGGTGGCTGCCGCGCATCGTTGGCGGCCATCAGTGCCGGCGGCGTCTGCTGCGTCGGCGCGGCAGGCGTGGCTGCTTTCGGGTCACCCGCCTGCTTGCGAAGCAGCCGCAGCTTGTCCAGGCTCAGGCTCACGGGGCGATCAGCTCCATCGGGTCGCGCGTGCTCACCACCACATCGGCCACCTGCTGGCAGGCCTGCGCATCGAACAGGTCGAGCACGCGCAGCGCCAGCGCACGCGGCGAGGTTTCATCCTGTTCCTGCGCGGCCAGCACCGGGCCGACGCAGGCAGGGCAACCCGCCTTGCAGTCGCAACGCTGTACCAGTTCGCGCGCGCGCTGCACCAGCTCGGCCTGGCGCTGCCACAGCGGCTCGCTCAGGCCGACGCCACCGGGGAAATTGTCGTACAGGTATACGGTCGGCACGAATTCCTGCAGCAGTTCCACCGCGCCAGGCTCGCCATCGCTGCCCCGCAGCTGGCCGCGCCCGCTCTGGTCGGCAATCGCGATCCAGGTGCCATCGCCGTTGCCCACCGACTTCTGCAGGTCGCGCGCATCGGCCATCACCGCCACCGTGGCTACGATGTGCAGTGCATAGGCGGCGCCGAGGAACCCATCCAGCGCATCCTGCTTGCTGGCGAAGGCGCGCAGCAGCAGCGCCTGCGGCAGCTGCCACCACACCGCGGTGGTGTGCAGTTCCTGGTCGGGCAGGTTGACCGGGCCGTAGCCGATGTTCTCGTGGGTGTAGTACCGGATCTTCTTGTAACCGGCCACGCGGCGCACCACGTGCACTTCGCCATGGTGCGAATCACCACGGCCGGCCACGCCGCCATCGAAACGGTCCAGCACCTTGAGCTTGGTGAAGTCGATGCTGTCGGTGTAATAGTCCACGTGGGTGCGGGTGACGTAGGCCTTGCGGCCTTCCCAGTCCAGCGTTTCCACCTGGTAGGGCGTGGACTGCACCATGTGGATGGCGCCTTCGTACAGGGTCAGCGCGGCAGCGGAGTAGTCCACTTCGGCGATGATCTGCTGGCGGCCATCGCTGCGGTCGACCACCACGAAGTTGCCATCGGCCACCGCGCGCAGGCTGACCGCGTTGGCCGGATAGCTGTCGGCGATCCACTCCCAGCGTTCGCCTTCGCGGTGGATGACCTCGGTTTCGGCCAGTGCTTCCAGGAACACTTCAGGATCGATCGGGCCGAAGCCATCGCCGACCCGGAACGGCAGTTCGAACGCCGCGCAGCGGATGTGATCGAACAGGATCAACGGCTGGTCGGGCGCGATGCGTGCGTGTTCCGGCGACGCCTCGGCGAAGAAGTCCGGATGGCGCACCACGTACTGGTCCAGTGGCTGCGAACTGGCCACCATCACTCCGAGCGCGGGCTGCTGGCGGCGTCCGGCGCGGCCGAAGCGTTGCCAGGTGGCAGCCACGCTGCCGGGGTAACCGTTGAGGATCACCACGTCCAGGCTGCCGATGTCCACGCCCAGTTCCAGCGCCGAGGTGCTGACGATGCCGTCGATGTTGCCGGCACGCATCGCACGCTCGGTCTCGCGGCGCTCGGTGGGCAGGTAGCCGCCGCGGTAGGCGCGGATGCGTGGTGGCTTGCGCGGATCGTGATCGAAGATGTCCTTCAGGTACTTGGTCAGCACCTCCACCATCAGCCGGGTCTGCGCGAACACCAGCGTCTTCAGCCCGGATTTGATCGCGATGCGGGCGATGCGGTTGCTCTGCGAGCGCGCCGAGGCACGCAGGCCCAGGTCGGGGTTGATCACCGGCGGATTCCACAGCAGCACCTGCTTCGGCCCGCTGGGTGCACCGGATTCGGTGATGGCGGTGACCGGTGCTTCGATCAGCGCCTCGGCATGCGCCTGCGGGTTGCCGATGGTGGCCGAGCACAGGATGAACTGCGGTTGCACCCCGTAGAACGCGCAGATGCGCTTGAGCCGGCGCAGCACGTTGGTGACATGGCTGCCGAACACGCCGCGATAGGTGTGCACTTCGTCGATGACGATGTAGCGCAGGTTCTCGAAGAACTGCGCCCACTTGGTGTGATGCGGCAGGATCGCTTGGTGCAGCATGTCCGGGTTGGAGACCACGATGTCGCCATGCAGGCGGATCGCCTGCCGCGCGTCGCCGGGGGTGTCGCCGTCGAAGGTGAAGGCCTTCACTCCGAGGTCGCCGGCGCGGTTGAGCTCCAGCAGTTCGGCCACCTGGTCCTGTGCCAGTGCCTTGGTGGGGAACAGGTACAGCGCCTTGGCCTTGTCCTGCATGGCGGCGCTGACCACCGGCAGGGTGTAGCACAGCGACTTGCCGCTGGCGGTGGGGGTAACGATGGCGACGTGGTCGCCACGCTGGCTGGCCTCCCATGCCTCGGCCTGGTGGCTGTAGAGCTGTTCGATGCCACGTGCCTTCAGTGCCGCAGTCAGGGCCGGTGGCACGGAATCAGGAATCGGCGCATAGCGGCCTTCGCGGCCGGGAATGGCGAAGCTGCCGGTGATGCGATCCTGGTAGCGGCGCTGCAGGCGTGCACTGAGCAGTGCGCCATCGCGCGCGGGCAGGCCATCGCGGGTGGCGAGCTGCTGCTCCGCATCGGCGGTGCGCTTGGCGAGTTCGTAGGCCATGGAGGATGGAGCCGGGACATTCTTCGAGGGGTCACATGGCACCACATTCACGTCTCAGGATGTGAGACACAGCGATGGGATGGAGTGAATCATTCAGTGCCGTGCGCTGTGCGCTGAACGCCTTTGCCACCTCCAACGAAATCTGAAGCCCGCACCCGTATCCTCGACACCTGGACGCAACAGGCAAGGGTGATGGCTGTGGCAAAACGGGCAACACAGGTAGCACTTCTGGCCGGCATGCTGCTGGCGGGCATCGCGCACGCGCAGCAGACGACGCCGGCGGCCGTACCCGTGCCCACGCCTGATCCCGTACCGGCACCTGCCGTGCCGCCCGCTGCTGATGACGCGCCCGTGGTCCTGCCGCCTGCGCAGGGGAACGTGACCACGCTGGGCGAAGTGCGTGCGCTCAAGCCCGAAGACGACCAGCCGCTGGACCTGTACCGCTTCAAGAACCCGATGCGCGCGGAGAACAACCGCTTCAGCCGCGACTGGAGTGAGCCGCCCTCGCCCGAGCAGGTCAGTATGGGCGGCGGTTACATCATGATGGGCGTGGTCAAGGGCGTGATGGCTGCGGCCAAGGGCCTGAACAAGATCACGGGTGGGCCGGACCAGATCCAGTCGGCCATCGCGCGGCCGCCACCGGAACTGAGCGCCGAGCAGCAACGGCGCGCGCTGCAGTTCTGCGCCCAGCAGGATGGTTGCGGCGCACCGCCGGAGAAGTAGGCGGTATCCTGCGGGCCTTCCCTTCGAGGCTGCCTGGATGCTGCTGCGTACCCTGTTCCTGCTTGCAACGCTGAGCCCGCTTGCCGCGTTCGCCAGCGACCTGACCGATGGCGGTTCGTGCCGCAATGGCGCGTTCCCTTCGGAACAATCGGGCTTTGCCTTGGCCAAGGTGGTGGGCACGCCGCGCCTGTACCTGCTGGGCGACATGGATGGCTGCCCGGCCAAGGGCGAACCCGCCTGCCGCCAGCGCAGCTACGTGGTGAGTGGCGATACGGTGGTGACCGGGCGCGATCTTGGCCGCTACCGCTGCGCGTTCTTCCCGAACAAGGTGGGTGGCAGCGCAGGCTGGGTGGATCGCAGCAAGCTGCAGGTGGTGCCGGTACCCGCGCCGACGCTGCACGCCTGGTCGGGAGACTGGAAGGACAGTGACAACGGCCTGCGCATCCGTGTGCGTGACGGCCGCCTGCACGTGGAGGGTGATGCCTACTGGCCCTCGGCCAACCCGACACCGGCAGAACGCCCGGGCGGCCCGAACATCGGCGCGGTAAGCGCGCAGGCAGTACCGCGTGGTGCCCAGGTCGACTTCGTGGAGGACACCTGCACGGTGCACGCGCAGCTGCTGGGCGATGTGCTGATCGTGGCCGACAACAGCGAGTGCGGCGGCATGAACGTGCGCTTCAACGGTGTGTATCGGCGCAAGTAAATTCACGCCATGCGTGGATGAAACGCGCGGACGGCCCGGCGCCAACCAAGGCGGCATCTACCCTGCACGGCATCAGTAGATCCACGCCATGCGTGGATGGTGTTCGCGATCCAAACGGTGGGGTCAGGGCCCTTTCGCAGGCGAAAGGGATCCGATCCCGGGATCAGCGTCGGCGCTCAAGCCACCAGAGCAGCGATGCGCACAGCACGAACGCCAGCCACCACGGCCAGCGCGGCCCTGGTACACGCTGGCTCGCCTGCGCGGTTGCTGGCGCCGCAGTGGCCAGCCGCTGCGCGGTGGCATCAGTCATCGCCTGCCGGTGCAGGGCAGGGGCCTGCTTCGGATCGAACACGTAGCGCCACTGCGTGCGGTCGCCGTGCTGCAGGCGCTGCCAACCGGCCTGGCGCGGCCACCAGCCCGCGCATCGTGTTGTGCCGGTGATGCTGTCGACGATCAGCGGCACGCCATCGCCGCGTCGTCCGTCGAAGGCCCGCAGCGGTGCCTGCACGCCGCACAGTGACTGCCGTTCGCCGGCCCAGGCCAGTGCCTGTGTCGACCACGGTCCTTCGGTACCGGGCTGCGCGCGAGCGAGGGAGGCGAACACCGTGCTCCACAACTCACCGTGGCGATCCTCGCGACCGGCCAGTACCCAGCGCCAGCTGTCCGTGATCGGCAGCAGCCCGATGCGCCCCTTGCCGACGGCGCGCCACCCACCGATGGGATTGCCGTCGCGATCCTGCAGCAGGGGGCGGCTGTCGGCTGCCTGCAGCGCCAGGTACTCCAGCGCCGGCAGCGCCGCGGCGTGCGACGCGCGGTCGGCGTCTTCGCCATCAGCGGTGGGCAGGGTGCCGGCGGCAAGCGGCCCGCGACGTGCCTGCAGCATCGTTGCGTCACCCTCGCCGGGCATCGCCGCAACCTGACTGCCGGCATCGCCCTGCACGGGCAGGCCTAGATCGCGCAGGCGTTGCCGTGCGCTGGCTGATGGCGCGCCGGTACTGCGCACCAGCAGGCCCAGGCCATCGCGCAGGGCCTGGCGCACGGCCGCCAGCTGAGCGGCACCGAGCGCGGCCAGGCTGCGTTCGTCGAGCAGCAGCAGATCGCTGCGCGCCAGCGTGGAGGCGTCCAACGCCACGTTGCCGTCGCCCAGGCTGAGGCCTGCGCCGGTCTCGGCCTGCACCTGCACGCGGATGCCGGCATCGGTGGCCCAGCGGCGCAGGTACTTCAGTTCGGCGCCGGGGGCAGCCGAGCGCACCAGCACGCGCAGCGGAGCGGCGGCCAGTGTCTGCTGCGGCACCGGCACGCTGTCGGCCACATGGCCCTGCGCATCCAGCAGGCGCAGTTGGAACACGCTGCGGCCCTCGGCGCGGGCGATGCCGCTGAGCTGCACATGGCCGTCCGCCGCCAGCGGTGCACGATCGACCACCGCACCGGCCGGGTCCAGCAGTTCGGCCTGTGCGCGGTCTACCCCACGTGCCTGTGCGTGCACATCGAAGCGCGCACCGGGAGCGGTGTCCACGGGCGGCTGCAGGGCGATCCAGCCGTTGGCTGCAGGGGGTGCCTGCCAGCGCGTGTCGGCGGGCAGTGCGGCATCGCGGTCACGCGCGGCCAGGCCGGCACCGATCAGTGTCACCGTGGAGGACGGATAGCGGCGCAGTGCGGTGGCCAGGTCCGGCACGCGCGCTGCACCGGCCATATCGGTTGCTTCCGGCAGCAGCACCCGGGTGTCGCCGGTGGGCAGTGCACCGGTCTTGTCGGCCCCGGCGCCGATCACCACCAGGCCGGCCAGGGAGGCGCGCTGTGAGGGCGGCAGCAGGCAGACGTACAGCAGCGCAGCGGCGGCCGCCTGCAGCGTGAGCACGGCGATAAGACGGCCGCGCCTCTGCGTGGGCGTACGCAGCTGGCGTGCACTGGCCACGAGCACGATCAGCGCCAGCGCCACTGCGACCCACACGTTCAATGCCGATGTGCTCATGGCTGTGCCTGCAGCGCGTCGAGGTAGCGCTGCCCCATGGCATCGGCCGCACGGCGTCGCATCACCTGCGGCAGTGGCCGCTGCAGTGCGCGCCACAGCTGCGCGCGCAGGCGTTGCCGGCACTCGGTGCAGCCGGGGTCGATGCGTAGTTGTTCGATGGCGGCAGCCAGGTCCAGTGCATCGGGCAGGAAGGCATTGTTGCGCTGCTGCCAGGTGGCGAGCTTGTCCAGATCTGGCGTGCCGTCCTCGTCGCCCAATCGCTGCCAGGCCTCGACGACGGCCGGATCGGGCGGCGTGCGCGCGGCCAGCGGCAGGTCGCGGCTGGCCAGCCCGGCACGGTCGCCGCTCAGGCGCCGGCTCTCGTCGATCGGCGGCAGCTCCGGGCCGACGCGGGCCAGATAGATGCGCTCGGCCTGCTGCACCTGCTTGATGAACGCCAGCGCCTTGTAGGCAAACGGCAGGGCCTGCTCGGGGCGGCCCTGGCGCAGCTCGCCTTCGGCCGACCACATCTGGTCCAGCGCGGCCTTCAAGGTGGCGCGTGTCTGCGGGTCAAGCAGCGTCGCCGCCTCGGCGTGGTCGTGGGTATGCCCGTACTCGGACAGCACGTCGGTGGCGCTGCCGAACACCGGTGGCGTGTCATTGCCGCTGGCTGCGCCACCGTGGTCGTGGCCGTGCTCGTCGTGTGCGCCGGCCTCGGCGCCGTGACCGTGCTCATGATCGTCATCGTGTGCGTCTGCCGCCGGCGTATCGCTGGTGGGCAGGTCGCTTGTCGGCGGTGGCTTCGGCGCGCCCTCGCTTTCTTCGCCCAGGAACTGGCCGTAGCGCAGGCGCAGGATGCGCTGGTCGACGCCGATCGCATCGCTGCGCTTGATGAAGGTATCGGCGGCTACGCTCCGGCGTTCGCGGATCAACGCCTCGGCGTCGATGATGATCTGCCGCTGGCTGCGGAAGTACGCGGGCAGGGTCTTCTTGATGCGGCCTTCCAGTTCGGCACCGAGCACGGCCTCGGCGCTGGGCAGGCGCAGGATCACGCTGCTGCTGCGGCCGATTTGTGCTGCCGGCGCGTGGTTGTCGCGCACTTCCAGCTGGGCGATCACATCGTTGCCGGGCTGTGCGCCCAGCGCGGCCAGATCAAGGGTATGGGCAAAGCGCCGTGCCTTCGCCTCGCCGCTGCCGCTGAGCGTCACGCTGCGGCGTACGAAGGTGATGTTCTCGCCGCTGCCCTGGGTGATGGTGATCGACAGCGTCGCTTGTGGGGAGACGCCATGATCGTCGCTGGCCTCGAAGCGCAGCGTCCACTGCCGTTGCCCGGGGGTGCCCAGCACCAGGCTGGTGGCAGGCTCGATCACGCGCACCGTCGGCGCACGGTCGGCGACCACGTCGAGCCGATGCAGGCGGGTTTCGGCCAGCGCCGGTTCGCTGACCACGCGATACAGCACCGGGGTACGCGCTACGTCCTGCGCCTGCCATTCCCCATTGCGCTCGCGCAACGGCAGGCGTCGACCGTCGTGGAACTGCAGCCAGGCGTTGCTGGGTGCACGGTCGAAGCGCAGTGACCAGGACAGGCGACTGTCGGCGGCGACCTTGGCGTCGAGTGCGTTCTGCGTACGCGTGGGTTGGCCGGTGTAGGCCGGTGCGTCGATGCGCAGTCGAGTGGACTGCAGGCGCAATGGACCGGCCTTGGCGCTGCTTTGCGGCGAGGCAGGCGCCGTTGGGCGCGGTGCGCCGCTGTGCGGCCAGCCCAGTGCCAGCACAGCGACGGCGATGCCGCCAATCCAGCACAGCGCCACTGCCCTGCGTGGCCAGCGTGGTCGCAGCTCGGGGAGGTTGTGTTCAAGCGCAGCCAGCACGTGCGTGCGCTGGCGCTGCTGCAGTGGGTTGAGCGCAGCGCCATCGGCAAACAGCAGATCGGCGCTGTCTTCGCTGGCGCCACTGGCATCGAGCCTGCGCTGCAACCAGCGTCGGTCCAGCTGCCGGGCGCGCATCGTCGCGGCGGCCGCAATGATCAGCAGGGCCACGGTCGCCACGACGCAGGCGATATCGAAACCGGACACGCGCAGCGCGAGTGCAGCTGACGCCAGCGCCCACGGCAGGCCCCGCAGCAGGGTGATCGCCGCGCGGCGCCGACGTGCGCGCTGCCATGCCTGTTGCAGCGCCTTCATGGTGCAGCCCTGCGTCGCGCGCTGCTCGCCATCCAGCGCTCAAGCGTGAACAGCAGCACGATCACCAGCAGCAGCCAGGCGGTGGGTTCGCGCAGGGGCGGCGTTGCGGCGGGCAGGGGCGCCTGGCGTGGTGTCTGGTCCTGCGCATCACCCAGCTGCGGCGTTGATGGCGGTTGCAGGGCCTGCAGCAGGTCGCGCGCCAGGCCGTCATCGCGCAGTGCACTGTTGCGGGCCACGTTCCATTCGCCGGGCAGATGCAGCAGGCGGCCCTGGCCGATGCGCTGCTGCCACAGCAGCGGTGCATTGTCTGCATCGCGCAGCAGTACGGGTGCACCCGCTGGCGGTTTCGCAGCGGTCAGCACCGTGCCGCCCTGCTGCAGCCAGCGCTGCCAGGTGCCAGGCAGCGCATCGGTGGCGGTCCAGACGCCGATCTCGCCGCGGGCAGGCAACGCGTCGTCGGCCAGGGGGGCCGCCAATGGTTGCGTGCTCCACGCGTGCTGCAACGCGCCCAGCCATTGCAGCGCAGCGGCCGGTGCATCGCTGCGCGTACGCAGGCGTGGTGCCGGGGAAGCGTGTGGCGGCGCGGTGACGGCCAGCGCGTGTGGCTGCCACTGCACCTCGCGCGACAGCTGCAGGCGGGCACCATCAAGGCCGGGCAAGGGATCCGGTACGTGTACGGTCAGCGCGGTGCCGGCCGGCAACTGCGCGTCCAGCTCGCGCAGCAGGCTGGGCAGGGCAGCAGCGTCTGCCGGCGTGGGCTGGTCGATGGTGGGGAAGCCCGGCGCCAGCCAATGCCAGTTGCGCGCATTGGTGCTGCCGCGCAGCGCGGTCGCGTCCAGGACCGGTGCCACCACCGTCCACGCTGCTGGCACGGGCGCAGGACCGGTCAGCGCCGGGCGCGCCAGCAGCAGGGCCAGTGCGGCCAGCAACAGCAGGCGCACCAGCAACAGCGGCCAATCATCGAAGCGG
Organism: Stenotrophomonas sp. FW305-C-20-S1; assembly: GCF_058783335.1. Classification (NCBI taxonomy): domain Bacteria; kingdom Pseudomonadati; phylum Pseudomonadota; class Gammaproteobacteria; order Lysobacterales; family Lysobacteraceae; genus Stenotrophomonas; species Stenotrophomonas sp. FW305-C-20-S1. The sequence continues at coordinate 37,039 of NZ_JBYTEK010000008.1, forward strand.
ATGCGCTGGCGCGGTCGCACCTGGGCGCGCAGCCAGCGCAGCGCAGCGAAATCCAGTGGCGTGTAGGGATGACGGCGGGCGAGGTGGATCAGCAGTGGCAGCAACCATGCGGCCAGCGCCGCCAGGCCCAGCGGAAACAGCAGGCTCATGCGCCGCCCCTGCGGCCGAACAGCGCCTGCAGCGGCTGGTCCAGCGGCTGATCCAGCCAACCGGTCGCGCAGGCGATGCCACTGGCCTGCAGGCGCGACTGCAGCGCGGCGCGCGCCTGGGCGAAGCGCTGCAGGTAGTCGGCGCGGATCGCGGCGCCATCGCCGAGAAGTTCATCGCCCGTTTCCGGATCGCGGAAACGATGGCCTGCGTCGAAGGGGAAATCGCGCTCGTCGGCCGTCAGCACCTGCAGCAGCATCACCTCGCGGCGGGCGCTGGCCAGCTGCTCCAGCAGCACGATGCCCGCGTCGTCGAAGCCATCGCCGATCGCCAGCAGCAGATCGCCGGGGCGCACGCGCTCCCACAGCGGTCGCAGCCGCTCTGCGGCCGGCCATGCGCCGCGCGCCTGCAGGGCATGCAGCTGCAGATGCACGCGGTCGCGCTGGCGCGCGCCCTGCGCGGCCGGCACCAGCTGCAGGCCTTCGCCGTTGATCGCCAGCAGGCCGAAGCGATCACCCTGCTGCAGCGCCAGCTCGACCACGCAGGCAGCCAGCTGCCGCATGTGATCCAGGCGGCTGCGTCCGGGCGCTGTACGGTCGGACTGGCCCGCCGAGGCCGTGGCATCGAGCAGCAGCCAGACGGCAATCGGGCTTTCGCGCTCGGATTCGCGCACGAAGAAGCGGTCCGAGCGCGCATACAGCTTCCAGTCGATCTGGCGCAGTTCGTCACCGGGCTCGTAGGCGCGGTACTGGGCGAATTCCAGGCCGGCGCCGCGGCTGCGGCTGGCATGCTGGCCGATGCCGCTCGCACCGCTGGCCAGGCGTGGCCGCAGGCGCAGCGCACGCAGGCGCGCACGCAGGTCGGGTGGCAGCAGCAGCGGCGTGCCTGCGGTCACCAGTGGATCAACCCGGGAAGGGAACGGCCTGCAGCAGTGCGGCGACCACATCGTCGGCCCGCTTCTGCTCGGCTTCGGCGGCAAAGGACAGCAGCAGGCGATGGCGCATCACCGGTGCCGCCAGCGCCTGCACATCCTCGCGGGTGGCGGCGAAGCGTCCCTGCAGCAGGGCGCGCGCCTTGGCGGCCAGTACCAGCGACTGCCCGGCACGCGGACCCGCGCCCCATTTCACCCACTGGTTGATCGCCGCCGGTGCGCCATCGCCGGGGCGGCTGGCGCGGACCAGGCGGGTGATCCAGGCCAGCACGTCGGGGCTGACATGCACCTGGCGCACCGCCGCCTGCAGCGCGATCACCGCTTCGGCATCCATCACCTTCGGCACGCTTTCCGTGGCACCGCCGGTGGTCTGTTCAAGGATCTGCCGCTCTTCTTCCTCGCTGGGGTAATCGACCAGCACATGCAGCAGGAAGCGGTCCAGCTGTGCTTCGGGCAAGGGGTAGGTACCGGCCTGTTCGATCGGATTCTGCGTGGCCAGCACGAAGAACGGCGCCGGCAACGTGTAGGTCGTGCCGGCGTAGCTGACCGTACGCTCCTGCATCGCTTCCAGCAGCGCCGCCTGGGTCTTGGGCGGGGTGCGGTTGAGCTCGTCGGCCAGCAGCAGGTTGGTGAAGATCGGGCCCTGCTGGAAGCGGAAATGGCGATGACCGGTGCCGTGGTCTTCTTCCAGCAGTTCGGTGCCCAGGATGTCGCTGGGCATCAGGTCCGGGGTGAACTGCACGCGCCGGAACTGCAGTTCCAGTGCCTGCCCCAGCGAGCGCACCAGCAGGGTCTTGCCCAGCCCCGGCGCGCCTTCCAGCAGGCAGTGGCCACCGGCCAGCAGGCCGATTAGCAGCTGCTCGACCACGGTGTGCTGGCCGACCACGGCGTGGGCCAGGGCGCTGCGCAGCGCATGCAGGCGCGGCAGCAGGGAATCGAGGTCGGGGGAGGTCATGGGCGTGGTCCGTTCAATTGTTCAATGCGTACATCACGATGTTGACGCCGAAGCGGGTGTTGTCTTCGGCCAGGAAACGCTTGTTGCGCCAGTCGTAGTCCCACTCGCAGCCGTAATCCTTGTTGCTGTAGAGCAGACCCAGCCGGCCATCGACCTCGATGCCTTTCAGGTAGTCGTGCACCAGGTCATCGCCCCAGCCGTTGAGCTCGAAGCTGGTCGCGGGCGGGCCGTCGGGGAAGCGGAAGAAGCTGCGGTACAGCGCGTGGCTGTTGGGTAGTTTCTGCAGCGCCTTCGGCCCGAACAGCCGGCCCATCTGCGCTTCGAACGAGGTGGCGAACAGGCCGTCGATATCGTGGTTGCAGTCGTCGACGAAAACAAAGCCGCCATTGCGCACGTAGCGCACGAAGTTCTGCCGTTCGGCGGCGTTGAACTCGACCAGGGTGTGCCCGGCCAGGTAGCAGAACGGCGCTTCCAGCATGCGTGGGTCGGCCAACGCCACCACGCGTTCCTGCGGGTCCACCCGCAGGGAGGTGTAGTCGATCAGCGAGGTGATCAGGTTGGACGGCATGCGCGCGTCCACGTCCCAGTCGCCGGAGTCGTACTGCAGGCGGGTGAACCAGAAGTCGTAGCGCGAACTGCGCGGGCCTGCCTGCGCCCATGCTGGCAGCGCCGCCGCCGAAGCGGCAGCGGCCAACCAGCGCAGGCAGGCCCGCCGATCCATCAGACCGCGTCGGACAACGAGGTAAAGGTGAAATCGCGCAGCTTCATCGGCGGAATCATCATCACGAAGTTGGACTCGTCACCGGCCACGCGCACCGGCTTGCCCAGCTCTTCGATGTTGTTGAGCATGATCACCGGCGATTCGTTGAAGCGGAAGTTCTTCACCGGGTACTTGATCTGCCCGTTCTCGATGTAGAAGGTGCCATCGCGGGTCAGGCCGGTCAGCAGCACGGTCTGCGGATCGACCATGCGGATGTACCAGGTACGGGTGACCAGGATGCCCTTCTGGGTGCCGCGCACCAGCTCGGCGGTGCTCTTCTCGCCACCGCTCATCAGCAGGTTGCCGGGCGTGGCCTTGGCGGTCTTGCCCTGCTTCTGTGCCCAGAAGCGCGAGTAGTCGAGGTTGGCGACCTTGCCGTTCTCGATGATGGCGATGCGCTCACGCGGCATGCCCTCGTTGTCCCACGGCAGCACCGGCGCGTCCGGGTGCCACGGGTCGGCATGCATGTTCACGCGCGGATCGTAGACCTGCTCGCCCAGCTTGTTGCCACCGCCCTTCTTCGACAGGAAGCTGCGCCCTTCATCGGCCGAGCGTGCGCTGAAGAAGTTCATCATGAAGCTGATCAGGCCGGCGGCTGCTGCTGGCTCCAGGATCACCGTGTACTTGCCGGGTTCCAGTGCCTTGGCTTCCTGCGACTCGGTCGCCTTGCGCATGGCGATGCGGATGTCCTGGTCGGCCTTGAAGTCGGCAGCGTCCTTCAGGTTGCGACCCACCCAGCCCGAACCACGGCCGTCTTCGGTGCGCACGGTGCAGGTGTAGTCGAAGTTGGTGGTGCGCTGGTAGCCGAAGTTGCCATTGCTGTTGGCGGTGGCGTAGAAACCCTGGCCGTCTTCGAGGAAGCCGGCAGCGATCAGCCCGTTGCCACGGCACGGCGCGATCGAATCGGCGGCGACCTTGGCGCGGAAGGCCGGATCGATGGCGGCGGTGGATTCGCTGAAGGTCGGGCTGGGGCGGTAGGTCTGCTTGCCGATGGCCGGCATGAACTCCGGGTTTTCCGGGGCCAGGCGGGCCAGGTCTTCGGCGCGACGCACCACGCGCTGCAGCGCCGCGTCGTCGAACTCGTTGATCGAGGCGGTACCCACGCGCTTGCCGAAGGCCACGGTGACGGCCAGTTCGGTGTTGTCGACGATGCCGCTGGTGGACACGTTGTTCAGCGCGAAACGGATGTTGCCGTTGATGGAACCGGCCAGTACGGCCGTGCACTCATCGGCCTTGGACAGGGCGATGACCTTGTCGAGGATGGCCTTGGCCTGGGCTTCGGTGAAGATACTCATGGTGTAAGGGCTCCTGACCGGTCAGCCGAGGCTGCGTGCGGTGTTGATGACGTTGATGCCGTTGAAGCGCGCGGTGGACGAACCGTGCGAGACCGCCGAGACCTGGCCGGGCTGGCCCTTGCCATCGAAGAACGAACCGCCCAGGCGGTAGTCGCGTTCATCGGCCACGGCGCTGCAGGCATTCCAGAATTCCGGCGTGCGGATCTGGTAGGCCACGTCTTCGAGCATGCGGGTGATCTTTCCGTTCTTGATCTCGTAGAACAGCTGGCCGCCGAACTGCGCGTTGTAGCGCTGCTGGTCGATCGAGAACGAACCATCCCCGATGATGTAGATGCCGTTCTCCACGTCCTTGATCATGTCCGACACGCTCAGCGGCGACTTGCCCGGCGCCATCGACACGTTGGCCATGCGCTGGAACTGCACGCTGGACCACGAGTCGGCATAGCAGCAGCCATCGGATTCGGTCTTGCCGAGGATGTGGGCCTGGTCGCGGATGGTCTGGTAGTCGACCAGCTTGCCGTTGCTGATCAGGTCCCAGCGCTTGCACTTCACGCCTTCATCGTCGTACGCCACGGCGCCGAGGCTGCCCGGTTGGGTCTTGTCGGCGAAGATGTTGACCTTGTCGCTGCCGTACTGGAAATGCTGCTCGCGCTTGTCCAGGGTGGCGAAGCTGGTGCCGGCGTAGTTGGCTTCGTAGCCGAGCACGCGGTCCAGTTCCAGCGGGTGGCCGATCGACTCGTGGATGGTCAGCCAGGTGTGCGACGGATCCAGGATCAGGTCGTACTTGCCGGGCTTCACCGACGGCGCCTTCAGCTTCTCCTGCGCCTGCTTGGCCGCCGCGATGGCATCTTCCTTCATGTCGTAGGACGAGCCGTAGTTGACCACGCCATTGGGCGTGAGCACCTTGCCGGCAGCCGCGCCATCGAGGTACTCGTAGCCCAGGCCCATCGGTGCGGACAGGCCTTCGCGGGTGCGGAACTTGCCGCTGGCCTTGTCGATGGCGGTGATCGTCATCGGTGCCCAGATGCGGTGCACGTCCTGGTCGATGTAGGAACCGTCGGTGGAGGCGAAGTACTTCTGCTCGTTCACCAGGAACAGCATCGAGTTGACGAAGCTGGCACCGGCGCCCATCGCCGCAGCGTTGACGTCCAGCAGCAGGTCGACCTTCTCCTTGATCGGCACCTCCATCGCATTCTTGCGGATCGGCGTCTTCCAGCTGACCTCGCCGACGCCCGGCGCCTTGGCCAGCTGCACCGGCGCGGTCTGCACGCCCGCGTTGGCCTTGGCGATCGCCGCGGCCTGCTGCGCGGCACGGGCCACGTCGGCGGTGCTGAGCGCATTGGTGGCGGCAAAGCCCCAGGCGCCGTTGACGATCACGCGGATGCCCACACCGGTGGACTCGGTGTTGACCACGTTCTGCACCTTGTCCTCGCGGGTGATCACGAACTGCCGCAGGTAGCGGCCGATGCGCACGTCGCAGTAGGTGGCGCCGGCGCTGCGCGCAGCCTGCAGGGCGGCGTCGGCCAGGCGCTTCTTCAGCGCAGGGTCGAGGCTGGACTGCAGTTGCTCGGCGGCGATCGCCTTGCCGAAGAACGACGGCACGATCAGGCCGCCAGCGGTAAGCCCGGTCAGGGCCAGGAAGTCACGTCTGTGCAAGGCTGCTCTCCATGAAGGACGGGTGGCTCAAGCGCCGAGACTGCGCGCGGTATTGATGATGTTGATGTCGTTGAAACGGGTGGTGGACGAACCGTGCGAGACCGCCGACACCTGGCCGGGCTGGCCCTTGCCGTCGAAGAACGAACCGCCAAGGCGGAAGTCGCGTTCATCGCAGATGGCGGTGCAGGCGTTCCAGAACTCCGGCGTGCGGATCTGGTAGGCCGCATCCTCGACCATGCCGGTGATCTTTCCGTTCCTGATCTGGTAGTACAGCTGGCCGCCAAACTGCGCGTTGTAGCGCTGCTGGTCGATGGAATAGGAGCCACGGCCATGGATGTAGATGCCGTTCTCCACGTCCTTGATCATGTCCTCCACGCTGAGCGGCGTCCTGCCCGGCGCCAGCGAGACATTGGCCATGCGCTGGAACTGCACGCTGGACCACGAGTCGGCATAGCTGCAGCCATGCGAGGCGTCGCGGCCGAGGATGTGCGCCTCATCGCGCGTCGCCTGGTAGTCGACCAGGATGCCGTCGCGCACCAGGTCCCAGCGCTGGGTCTTCACCCCTTCGTCGTCGTAGCCGACCGCGCCGAGGCTGCCCGGCTGGGTCTTGTCGGCGAAGAAGGTGACGATGTCGCTGCCCCAGCGGAAACCAGCATCGCGCTTGTCCAGCGTGGCGAAGCTGGTGCCGGCGTAGTTGGCCTCGTAGCCGAGCACGCGGTCCAGTTCCAGCGGGTGGCCGACGTTCTCGTGGATGGTGAGGAACAGGTTGGACGGATCCAGCACCAGGTCGTACTTGCCGGGCTTCACCGAGGGCGCCTTCAGCTTCTCGCGCGCCTGGCGGGCGGCGGCGATGGCGTCCTCGACCGGGTCATAGGAATCACGGTACGCAGTGATGCCACCGGGCAGCTGCACCTTGCCGCGTGCATCGCCATCAAGGAACTCGTAGCCCATGCCCATCGGCGAGGACAGGCCGGCGCGGGTGCGGAACTTGCCGCTGGCCTTGTCGATGGCGGTGGCGGTGAACGGCAGCCAGATACGGTGGATGTCCTGGTCGATGAACGAGCCGTCGCTGGAAGCGAAGTACTTCTGCTCGTTGACCAGGAACAGGGTGGAATTGATGTAGTCGGCACCCGCATTCAGTGCGGCCGCATTGAGCGCCAGCAGCAGCTCGACCTTGTCCTGGATCGGCACTTCCATCGCATTGCGGCGGATGGGTGTCTGCCAACGCACCTCGCCGACGGCCGGGGTGGGCGCCAGCTGCACCGGGCGGGACTGGATGCTGGCATTGGCGCGGGCGATGGCGGTGGCCTGTTCGACGGCGGTGCGCACCGCCGCTTCGGTCTGCTGGTGGGTGGCGGCGAAACCCCACGCACCGTTGACGATCACCCGCACGCCCACACCGGACGATTCGCGGTTGGTCACGTTGCCGACCTGGTGCTCGCGGGTGATCACCGACTGGTTGAGGTAGCGCCCGATGCGCACGTCGCAGTAGCTGGCCTTGGCCGAACGCGCGGCAGCGAGGGCGACCTCGGCCAGGCGCCGGCGCTTGGCCGGGTCGACCGGGGCCAGCAACTGCTCGGCGGCGATCAGCCGCGAATGCGGCAGGGCCAGGCCCGCCAGGCCCAGAGCGGAAAATGCCAGGAACTCACGTCGTTGCACAGCGTCTCTCTCTCACTTCCGTGCGGCCGGCAAAAGACCGATCCGATCACGTCAACTCCTCGACTTTCGCCAGCGGCGGACATTCGGGCAAGTGACTGCAGTCATGGTCGGGGAGGGTTTCGGCAGGGCTTGCAGCCCTGCACCTGCGGTAGTGCCGGCCGCTGGCCGGCAACCTCAGCAGCAACGTCAACGTCAAAAGCGGGCTCTCCGTGGGATGGTGGGGCGGTGTGGGGTGGCAGGACACGCCGTAAACCCGTCCATGGGGGCTCGATGGCGCCATCCATGGCGCCAACGGTCCTGCCACCCCACACCACCCCACCTCTGACAGATCTCCGTGGCTGTTGGTAGGTGTCGACCTTGGTCGACACATCTGTCAGGTATCGAAATAAATCTGGGGTCAGATCCGTTTTCCGCAGGAAAACGGATCTGACCCCAAGAGCCGTTCCAGCAGATCGCGGAGAACTGTCGAAGGCGGGATGGGTCCGGTGGCGGGGGTGTCCGCGGCATGGATGCCGCGGCCAAGCCCCCAAGGGTGAGGGCGCTTTGCTTGCGAAGCACTGCTTCGCAAGCGCCCGAACGTACAGCCGCCAGCGGCTGGGCCGGTCTGGGGGTTTACGGCGTCCCCCGCCACCGGACCCCCCCCGCCATCCCGCAGGAGCCAGCTTCTGCTGTTGCTCGGGCAGTTGCCGCGGCCTCTGCAGGTGCAGGGCGCAGCCCTGCCGAGCAATACCCCCCTCGTGCACAATGAAGCCGACCCCGCCTGGACGCCGTCTCGATGTCGAGCAAGCCGTATTCAGAAGCCTGCGAACGCAACCGCGAACCGATCGCCGCTGCGCTCGACCCGTGGATGGGAGATCGCCACCGGGTGCTGGAGATCGGTAGCGGCACCGGCCAGCATGCTGCTTTCTTCACCGAGCGCTGGCCATGGCTGCGCTGGCAGCCCAGCGACCATCCGGATCATCTGCCCGGCATCGAGTCCTGGCGCGCGGAGGCGGCGCTGCTGAACCTGCTGCCACCGGTGGCGCTGCAGGTGGAACTGCCGCCAGCGCCCGGCCTGAGCTTGCCGGAAGGCAGCACGTTCGACGCTGCATTCAGTGCCAATACCCTGCACATCATGAGCTGGGAGCACGTGCAGGCGTTGTTTGCCGCACTGCCACCCCTGCTGCGCCACGGCGCGTTGCTGGCGGTGTACGGCCCGTTCAACTACGGCGGTCGCTACACCAGCGACAGCAATGCGCAGTTCGATGCGTGGCTGAAGGCGCGTGATCCGCGCAGCGGCATCCGCGATAGCGAAGCGGTGCAGGCACTGGCCGCCGACAACGGCTTTACCCGCCTGGGGGATGTGGCGATGCCGTCCAACAACCGTCTGCTGCTGTGGCGGTTGGGGTGATCAGGCGTCGGGTTGTTCAAACTGCCGCAGGCAGCGCTGACAGCTCATATCGATGGCATCGAGCAAGCGGTTCAGTACCGGGTGACAAATCCCCTCCGCGTGGAGTTCCGCATGTAACTGTCGCGCGAGCGTGGGAAGTTGGCTGGCCATGTCGAACAATCCAGACAGTGCCTTGTCTGCATCAAGTCTCATTGCCTCAGCGGTAGACCGCCAATCCATCAAGCGGACGTCCCACCAGCGGTAGTGGCTGCCAATCTTCATCGCCATCTTGATCTTGCGGTGCTCAAGTTCGGTGTAGGGCAGGGCACTGGAGATATCGTACAGAGGGGCAAGGCGGGCCCTTCCCTGGGCGCCTATCAGCAGCGAATAATTCTTCGCGTGCGCATCCGTGCCGCCGATGAGGTAGTTGAATTGCAGTGCCTGCAGCAGTGCCTCGACATCCGAGCGCGGTTGACTGGAGTGATCCCATAGCGCTCGTGCAAGATCGGCAGGACCGGGTCCACCCTGATTCTGATACTTGATTTGGGGCATCACGCCCAGAGCCTGGCAGAAGTCTTCCTGGTGTACACGCTGCCATCCAGCCGCCGTACGTATGCGGTCGTATCGCCTTACGGAGATTGCCTGTGCGTCTTCCACGCAGATCATTTCAGCAAACGCGGCGGACATGCCAACGTGTCTGGCCAGACGTAGGCAGAACACCTCATTCTCGATGAATCCGTCGTAGTCGCCGCTGGGTGGCTTGAGGATATGGGTCGTTGGAATACGACCGGCGGGAATCTCCCAGCCCCCGTCGTCGCGCTGTAACAGGGCGATCTTGGCTTGCGCCCCGGCCAGGCTGAACTGTCCGACATCATCGAGTCGCCGTGCTGCGGCTTGGTCCACACGTACACGCTGCAGGCGTTGGGCGATTTCATGCGTGGACAGTGGCTCCTGCCTGTCGCTCTCGCCCGAAAGGACGGCCGCGAGCCGTTCACTTCTCACAAACTGGACGGCTCCCGCGCAGTCCTCACCCACGTGGGAGAGCAATGCGACCGGATTGCGGGCTGATACATGGAATCGCGAGGCCCATCGTTGCAGCAGTACCTCGTTGTCCGGAAGCAGTCCCCACAGCACCGCCGATAGCGTTGCGCTGGGCGCACTGTCCTGCGCCAACGGAAGTGCGAGAGACAAGGGATAGGCCCCCGGCGTCTGGCGCCAACTGTCCGCGTAACGGAACGTTGGATGCCCATGTGCATCCTGCCCAAGGTATCCAGCCACTCTGTTGGAAAGGAGTACGTTGAGGTCCATGCCGGAAGCGCGGTTTCCAGGGAGAAGAGGTTCTCAGAGATCCTTGCTGCGGTTACGACCATCGATCGGCACACCTGCCTTGCGACGTTCATCCGGGTACAGCCGGTTGCCATCCACGATAGTGTCGATATCGGGCAGCACTAGAGGCATTTCCGACGAATCAGCAACGGATGACTCGCCCTCGACGTTACCGACGGTCAGTACCAAGCCGAGTACATTCAGTGTCCGCAGTACAAGTTGCAGTTCGGCCCGGGGTTTGCCCTTCTCCATTTCGATGACCCACTGCCGGCTCACTCCCACGCGTTCGGCCAACTGCGCCTGATCCCAGCGGAGTGTCTTGCGACGTTGGCGGATGACCACGCCCAGGTCTCGGGAAGTTCGGAGGACGTCCATTCCGCGAATGTATGCGCTCGACGACATCCAGGCAATAGTCGCCGTTCGATGACATTTCGTCGAATGTAATCGAACGGCGACTATTTACAAAATGTCAGCGTTCGTTGTCATGAAGCGACGGTATGCGTGGGGCAGGCAGAGGCCGGCCAGCGGCCGGCACTCCCTTCAAGCCACCTGCACGATATGCAGCGCCTTCGGGTTGCGCCACTGCGCCAGCAGCACTGCTTCGCGGGCCTTGGCCTTCTCGAAGTGCGCTTCCTTGACGTGGCCGAAGCCGCGGATGTGCTCGGGCACGCTGGCAATCTCCACCGCCAGTGCCAGGCGGTCGTCATCCAGTCCGTCGATCAGCTGCTGCACAGTCGCCTCGTAATCGGTGATCAGCTGGCGCTCCATGCGACGCTCTTCGGTGCGGCCGAACACATCCAGGCGACCACCGCGCAGGAACTTCAGCTTCGCCAGCAGGCCGAACGCCTTGAACATCCACGGGCCGTATTCCTTCTTCTGCAGCCGGCCCTGTTCGTCCTTCCTGGCGAACAGCGGCGGTGCCAGATGGAAACGCAGCTGGTAATCGCCTTCGAACTGCTGCTGCAGGCGCCGCTGGAAATCGCCGCTGGTGTACAGACGCGCCACTTCGTACTCGTCCTTGTACGCCATCAGCTTGAACAGGTAGCGGGCCACGGTTTCGGTCAACGCGGTGGAGCCGCCGATGCGCTCGGCTTCGGCCGCGCGTACGCGCTCGACCAGGCTGCGGTAGCGGTTGGCGTAGGCGGCATCCTGGTAGTCGGTCAGGAAGGCCGAGCGGCGCTCGATCATCTCGTCCAGCGAGCGCGACAGGCGCGCGTCGTCCAGCGGCAGGAAGGCGACATCACCACCGTGCGTCGGCAGTCCACGCAGCTCGCGCTCGTCACCGGTGTTGCGCGGTGCGGCGGTAGCGCCCCATTCGTTGCCTTCCCATTCGCCCGGCGGCAGCGCATGCAGCGGCCCGGGCGTGTTCTCGGTGTCGGTGTGGCGGTTGCGCACCAGGCCGGCGGCTTGCTGCACGGCCTGCGGATCGACCGCGGCCAGGCGGCCCCAGGCGAAGGCCTGCTGGTTCATCGCCACGGCCGCGCCGTTGAGTTCAATGGCGCGCATCAGCGACTCGAACGACAGCGGCACCAGGCCCTGCTGCCAGGCGTAGCCGAGGATGAACAGATTGGCGGCGATCGCATCGCCGAGCAGCGCGGTGGCCAGCTGGGTTGCGTCCAGCAGCAGCGGCTCCTCGCCACCCAGGGCCACGCGCACGCCGGCGATGATGTCGGCGGCGGGGAACTGCATGTCCGGGCGGGTGGTGAAGGTGCCCGGCATCGCTTCGTAGGTATTGAGCACCACCTGCGAACGGCCGGCGCGTACCTTCGACAGCGCCCAGTAGTCGTTGACCACCACCATGTCGCAGCCCAGCACCAGATCGGCTTCACCAGCGGCGATGCGCACCGCATGGATATCGTCCGGGCGGCGGGCGATGCGGATGTGCGTGGTCACCGCGCCACCCTTCTGCGCCAGGCCGGTCTGGTCGAGCACCGAGGCGCCCTTGCCTTCAAGGTGACCGGCCATGCCCAGCAGGGCGCCGATGGTCACCACGCCGGTACCGCCAACGCCGGTGATCAGGATGTTCCAGGGTTGCTCCAGGGTGCCGCGCACCACCGGTGCCGGCAGGTTGTCCAGCAGCGTGGAGGCATCGCGCTTGCTGCCCTTGCGCGGTTGCCCACCGTGCACGGTGACGAAGCTCGGGCAGAAGCCGTTGACGCAGGAATAGTCCTTGTTGCAATTGGACTGGTCGATGTCGCGCTTGCGACCGAACTCGGTCTCCTTCGGCAGCACCGACACGCAGAAACTCTTCTTGCCGCAGTCGCCGCAGCCTTCGCAGACCAGCGAATTGATCATCACCCGCTTGGCCGGGTCTTCCAGCTTGCCGCGCTTGCGGCGGCGGCGCTTCTCGGTGGCGCAGGTCTGTTCGTAGATCAGGATCGAAACCCCCTTCACTTCGCGCAGGCGCTTCTGCACCGCATCCAGCTCGCTGCGGTCGTGGAACTCCACGTCGCTGGGGAAATGCTCGCGCTGGCGCGTCCACTTGGCGATGTTGTCCGACAACACCATGATGGTGTGGATGCCCTCGGCCCGCATCTGCTTTGCGATGTCCGGCACGCTCAACGGGCCGTCCACCGGCTGCCCGCCGGTCATCGCCACCGCGTCGTTGTAGAGGATCTTGTAGGTGATGTTGACGCCGGCGGCGATCGCCTGGCGGATGGCCAGCGAACCGCTATGGAAATAGGTGCCGTCGCCCAGGTTCTGGAACACGTGCTGGGTGTCGGTGAACGCTGCTTGCCCGGCCCACGTCACGCCTTCGCCACCCATGTGGGTGAAGGTGTCGGTGCTGCGGTCCATCCAGGTCACCATGTAATGGCAACCGATGCCGGCCAGCGCACGCGAGCCGTCCGGCACGGTGGTGGAGGTGTTGTGCGGGCAGCCGGAGCAGTAGTGCGGCACGCGCGGGAAGCTGGCGCGCGGCAACGCAAGCTCGGCTTCCTTCTCCTGCATCCACTGCAGGCGCTGCTCGATGGATTCGTTGTTGAAGAACTTCTGGATGCGGCGACCGATCACGCCGGCGATGGTGGCCGGGGTCAGTTCGCCGGTGGACGGCAGGATCCACTCGCCGGCCTCGTCGTACTTGCCGACGATGGACGGGCGCTGGCCCCAGCTGGCCGGCCAGTTGAAGAACTGCTCCTTCATCTGGCGCTCGATGAAGGCACGCTTCTCCTCCACCACGATGATGTCTTCCAGGCCCTGCGCAAAGCGCGCGATGCCTTCCGGTTCCAGCGGCCAGGTCATGCCGACCTTGTACACGCGGATGCCGATGTCGGCGCAGGCCTGCTCGTCCAGGCCCAGGTATTCCAGGGCCTGCAGCACGTCCAGGTAGCTCTTGCCGGTGGTGACGATGCCCAGCCGCGCACGCGGCGCGTCCATCACCACCTTGTCGATGCCGTTGGCACGCGCGAAGGCCTGCGCGGCTTTCACCGCATAGCGGTGCAGGCGCATCTCCTGGTCCAGCGGCGGATCGGGCCAGCGGATGTTGAGGCCGCCGGCGGGCATGTCGAAGTCCTCCGGCAGCACGATGCGCCGGGCCAGCGGATCAACCTCGACCGAGGCCGACGATTCCACCGTCTCGGCGATCGTCTTGAAGCCGACCCAACGCCCGGTGTAACGGCTCATCGCCCAGCCGAGCAGGCCCATGTCGAGGATGTCCTGCACGCCGGCCGGGTTCAGCACCGGCATCATCGCGCTGACGAATTCGTCCTCGCTGCCATGCGGCAGCGTCGAGCTGCGGCAGGCATGGTCATCGGCAGCCAGTGCCAGCACACCGCCATGGCGCGACGTGCCGGCGGCATTGGCGTGCTTGAACACGTCGCCGCAGCGGTCCACGCCCGGGCCCTTGCCGTACCACATGCCGAACACGCCCTGCACGTTGGCACCGGGGAACAGGTTGGTCTGCTGGGTACCCCACACCATGGTGGCGCCCAGGTCCTCGTTGAGGCCCGGGGTGAACTTCACCTTGGCCGTTTCCAGGTGCTTGCGCGCGCGCCACAGTTCCAGGTCGAAGCCGCCCAGCGGGCTGCCGCGATAGCCACTGATGAAACCGGCGCTGTCGATGCCCGCAGCTTCGTCGCGCAGGCGCTGCATCAGCGGCAGCCGCACCAGCGCCTGCACGCCACTCAGGTAGATCCGCCCTTCGTTGCGGGTGTACTTGTGGTCGAGCGTGTAATCACGGTCGAGCAGGTCGGCGGAAGCGGGCGAGGTGAGTTGCGCGGTACTGGTCATGGCTGGCCTGTCAGGATCGGCTGGCACCGGCCGCGCAGGTGCACGCGGCGGGAAAGGCGCGAATTGTAACAGTGGGGGGCCAGGGCCCCCGGCACTCGCGCCGGGGCCGTGCTGGGGTTAGGATCGGGGAGAGAGAGGGAGGGTTGGTGTTTCAACCTTGGGGGAATTGGGATGTCAGTTGCAGGACAGTTCCTGGCCGGCGTGTTGCTGGTTTCGGGAGCGGCCACTGTGTGGGCCGCGCCGGCATTGCCGGCACCGCAGGAGTTCTATTTCGACAGCGACGCCGCTGCCGCGCCGATCACGGTGGTGCAGGGTGAAGGCGAAGACCTGGTGGCACAGCTGCTGAAGCATCGCGAGCGTGGCCGCAAGGGGTTGGAAGCCACGGCGCAGCTGGCGTCGGTGGCCATCGCGCAGGGGCGCGCGGAACTGGGCGACAAGCTCTATCGCGAGGCATTGGCCGAGGCGCCGGTGCAGAGCGCGCTGGGCCGCAGCGTACGCTGGAACTATGGCTGGGACCTGTTGCGGCAGGGCCAGGCGCTGGCCGCGCTGGAACAGTGGCAGGCAGCTGCCAGCACCCTGCGCAGCAATCCGGGCTGGGTACCGCCGAGCTATGCGTTGGCGCTGTGGCGCGCCGGCCAGCAGCAGGAGGCAGTGAAGTGGTATGCCGCCGCCGTACGGACCGAGCCGGGGCAATGGCGCGACAGCAGCCATTACGCGCAGCTGTTGCCGCAATGGCGCGACGACGAACGCGCGACGTTGGCCGAAGTACAGCAGGCCTGGGCGGCCGCACCTCCAGCCTGGCCCTGAGGTTGGGGATTCGGCCGGGTTGCGCCCGGCACCCGCAGAGGCCAGAGCCACAGCAAAAGCGGGTTTGCTGAGGGATGGCGGGGTGGTGTGGACAGGCGGGACACGCCGTAAACCCATCCCTGGGGGCTCGATGGCGCCATCCATGGCGCCAACGGTCCTGCCTGCCCACGCCACCCCACCTCTGACAGATCCCCGCTGCTGTTGGTAGGTGTCGACCTTGGTCGACACGTAGATCCACGCCATGCGTGGATGAATCTGCATCGGAGTCGAATGATCGATATCTGATCGAAATGCAGCCGAGGGTGGGCTCGTCGCTACAAAAAGCGGCCAGCCAACCGCTTTTGCTTTTGCTCTTCTTTTTTCTTTTCCGTGGCTGATCGCCCCCGGAAACTGTCAGAGGTCGGGCGGGGTGGGTTCGCGGGGGTGTCCGCGGCATGGATGCCGCGGCCAAGCCTCCAGGGACGGATTCACGGCGTCCCCCGCGAATCCACCCCGCCCGACCAAGCGCGGCTTTTGATTCTTGCGGCCAACCAGCAGCCACGAGGGGCTGCGCCGTTCGCAGGAAACCCTCAGTCGTCCGCGGCCACCGTGCGCCCCGACGCCCACTCCCGCAATGCCGCCACCTGCTCGGCCATCAGCACCGACAACGGCCGTGTCGTGCGGATCTCGCCCATCAGCAGCTCGGTATCCAGTGGCCGGCCTTCGGCATGCGCCGAATACAGCCCGGCCACGATCGCCTGCTCGATTTCCGCACCGGAAAACCCGTTGGCCGCTGCGGCCAGTGCCGGCAGCGCGAAGTCGTCGGCATTGAGCTGGCGCCGTCCCAGGTGCAGCCGCAGCAGTTCCACGCGCACATCGGCCGAGGGCAGGTCGACGAAGAAGATCTCGTCGAAGCGGCCCTTGCGCAGCAGCTCGGCCGGCACCTCGTGCACCTGGTTGGCGGTGGCCACGATGAACACCGGCGCCTTGCGCTCGGCCATCCAGGTCAGCAGGTAGCCGAGCACGCGGCGCGACACGCCGCCATCCTCGGTGCCGGTGGCCAGGCCCTTTTCGATCTCATCCATCCACAGCACGCACGGCGCCAGCTGCTCGGCCGAGGCCAGTGCCTGGCGCAGGTTGGCTTCGGTCTCGCCGTGGTACTTGTTGTACAGCGCGCCCACGTCCAGGCGCAGCAGCGGCACGCCGAAGCCGGCGGCGGTGGCCTTGGCCAGCATCGACTTGCCGCAGCCCTGCACGCCCAGCAGCAGCATGCCGCGCGGCGGGTCCAGCCCGGCCGGTGCCGAGCCGGCGATGAAAGCGACGCGACGCTGGTTGATCCAGCGCTTGAGCCGGTTGGCGCCGGCCACATCGCCGAAGCGCGCGCTGTCATGTTCAAAGAACAGGTGGCCGCTGCGGTTGAGCAGCTCGAACTTCAGCCGCGCCAACTGTGGCAGGTCGTCGTCGCGCAGCGCGCCATCGGCATAGATCAGCTGCCGCGCGATGCGCCGCGCATCGACCAGACTCAGGCCCTGCAGGTTCTTCAGGATCTTCTTGACCGCTTCGCTGTCCACTTCCACCCGGCGCCCGCCGTGTTCGCGTGCATAGGCATCGGCTTCCTCGCGCAGCATCTTCAACAGCGCATTGGCGTCGGGCAGGCGCGGGTTGAAGCGCACCGCCAGGGCTTCCAGTTCGGCGGGCAGTTCCACCTTGGCGCCGATCAGCACCAGCACGTGCGGTTCGCTGTGGCGGCGCTGGATCAGGTCGCGCAGGGCACGCTGGTGGCTGGCGTAGCCCAGGTAGGGGTGGAAATCGAGCAGCAGGTACACGCCGCGCTGGTCGGCCTGGCGGATCATCTGCAATGCGGCGCTGGCATCGGGCGGACCGACCGGCTCGTCCTCGCGCTCCAGGTCGATGCGACGCAGGCCCTCGGTGATCGACCAGCGGTGCAGGGCCCGCCAGACATGCATCAGCGTCTGCCGGAACAGCTCGACGATGCGACCCTCATCCTGGGTCTCGACCACGATCAACGGCGTGTTGGCGCGGATCAGTGCGCTCAGGTCCTGCAGTTCGCTCATGGCGGTTCGATCCTTCGGGGGCGCCACGATAGCAAAGGCCGGGGGCACTGGTTCAGCACGGCTCTACCTTCCGTCACCATCGGCGGTGTACGCTCGGGGCACGTACCCGGAAGCGAGGCTGGCATGAAGACGATCCTGGTGGCCGGTTCCAAAGGCGGGGTGGGCAAGACCACCATCGCCACCCACCTGGCCGCGTACGCGGCATTGCAAGGCAAGGCCACGGTGATCGCCGATGCCGACCCGCAGGGCTCCAGCACCCGCTGGGCACAGCGCCGGGCCGGGCTGGAAAGCGCGGTGCTGCCGATCGACGTGTACCGCAAGAAGCAATGGGCGCAGAAGCTGCCCGACGGTACCGATACCGTGGTGATCGATGCACCGGCCGGCGCGCTGGCCGACGATATCCCGCATTTCCTCGACGCTGCCGATGCCGTGATGGTGCCGGTGCTGCCCTCGGCACTGGACATCGAAGCCATCGTCGGCTTCCTCAACAGCCTGGCCCAGGTACCGCGCGTGCACAGCCGCAAGCTGCCGGTCGGGCTGGTGCTGAACCGCACCAAGCCCTGGACCCAGACCTCGCAGCAGGCCCTGCAGATGTTGGCTGACTGGCCCTATCCGGTGGTCGCCCAGCTGCGCGACAGCCAGAGCTATGTGGTCATGACCGGCCTGGGCCGCAGTCTTTTCGATTACCGCTCCGCCCAGGTGCGCGAGCACCAGGCCGACTGGGAACCCCTGTTGTCCTGGCTGAAGCTGTAACAGCCGTAGGTCTCCATCCCTTCCTTGGAATCCCGCAATGCGCGAACTGATCCTGCTCCGCCACGCCCACGCCGAACCGGCCACCACCGGCCAGGCCGACCTCGACCGGCCGTTGTCGCCGGTGGGGCTCGCTGAAGCCGAAGCCGCCGGCAAGTGGCTGAAGGAGAACAACCTGCTGCCGGACTGCGTGCTGTGTTCACCTTCGCGGCGGACCCGCGAAACCCTGGAAGCGGTGATGGCAGCCATCGGCTATGTCGAAAAGCGCCTGGAAGACCGCATCTACGAGGCCACCCCCGGCACCCTGGCCGCGCTGGTGGACGAGCGCCGTGACCTGGACCGGGTGCTGATCGTCGGCCACAACCCCGGGCTGGAGCAGCTGGTGGCGCTGATGACCGATGGCACCAGCAGTGATTACCGTGGCATGCCGCCGGGCGGCGTGGCCGTGCTCGGGTTCGCCCGCGAGGCGACGATCGAGCCGGGCGTGGCCAGCCTGAACGCCTTCTGGTGGCCGTGAGCCGATGAGGTTGGCGTTGCCGGGCCGCTGCCTGCTGCCAGTCGTTCTGGCGATCGGCCCGGCCTGGGCTGCCGCACCGCCACCGACCGCGCTGCCGGCGGTCGTGGCCGAACCGCCGCGTACGCTGCAGCTGGATGTGGTGCGCTCGCAGATCGGTTTCGAAGTCCGCACCCGCTTCGGCCAGCGCATCGAGGGCGTGTTCCCCCGTTTCGAGGGGCGTATCGAGGTGCTGTCCGATGGCCGCCACCAGGTCCACCTGAAGATGTTCACCCGCACCGTGGAGATTCCCGGCAAGGACCGCTATACCGGCTGGATGCGCGGCCCCGAGTTCTTCGACGCCGGTCGTTACCCGTTCGTGGAGTTCGACTCGCTGCCGTACTGGCCGGAGACGGTTGCCGAGGGCGGCGGTATCGACGGCCGGTTGACCCTGCGCGGGGTCAGCCATCCGGAGACGCTCAAGGTCGAGAAAGCGGAATGTGCCCGACCCGGCTATGATTGCGACGTCGTCAGCCGCGGTACCGTGCAACGAGGTCGGTATGGCATGGACAGCTGGCAGCTTGCCTTGAGTGACCGAGTGACTTTCGTATTGCGTGCGCGCCTCAGCGAGGCGCCGAAACCGTGAATCCTTTGCTGCGTGTATTGGCGCTGGCAACCGTGTTGCTGGGCAGCGGCTGCGCGTCGCTGTCGCATGCCCAGCGTGATCGCGCCGAGGCGATTGCCGTGCAGGCGCGCTCGACCCAGGTCGATTGCCAGCAGGCCGACCGCTGCGCGCTGGATTCGCCCCTGCGGGCACTGGCCGGCCGGGCGTTCAGCGAATCGACCCCGGACCAGCCGCGGCACTACGCCACCCTGCTGGACGAGGGCGAAGGTGCGCTGGTCGCGCGCCTGAACCTGCTGCGCAGCGCCACCCGCAGCATCGACCTGCAGACCTACATCTTCGACAAGGACGACAGCGCCCGCCTGGTCATCGACGAGCTGCTGGCGGCGTCGCGGCGCGGGGTGAAGGTGCGGCTGCTGATCGACCAGCTTTCGGCGATCTCCGACCTGCAGATCCTCGGCGCACTGGCCGGTGCCCACGAGAACTTCCAGCTGCGGGTCTACAACCCGACCTTCGGCAAGGCCCGTCTGAACTACTTCGACTATGCCGGCAGCGTGCTGTGCTGCTTCCGCCGCTTCAACCAGCGCATGCACAACAAGCTGCTGGTGGTTGACGATGCGATCGGCGTGGTCGGTGGGCGCAACTACCAGGACGACTATTACGACTGGGACCGCGAATACAACTTCCGCGACCGTGACGTGCTGATCGCCGGCCCCGAAGCACGCGCGATGGCGGCCAACTTCGATGCCTTCTGGCGCGCGCAGCGCAGCGTGCCGGCCGAGCGCCTGAACGATGTCGGCCGTACCCTGCTCAAGCAGGGCGTGCCGCTGCTGCCGCCGGCGCAGTTCCGCAGGCCCGAGCGGGTGGAGCGGGTCAGCGAGGAAGCCAACGACGTCGCCTTCGTCACCCGTTCGTTCGTGGATACCGCCCTGCCGGTCGCCTCGGTGCGCTATGTGGCCGATCTGCCGCGCAAGCATCGGCGTGAGCGCGCCGACGCCCCACTGGCCGGGCAGCATGTCACCGAGCCGCAGCTGGACGCACTGATCTCCAGTGCGCAGCACGAAGTGATCCTGCAGACGCCCTACCTGGTGCTGTCAAAGCCGGCACAGAAACTGTTCCGCGAGCTGCGCAAGCGCCCGCAGCCGCCGCGCGTGGTGGTATCCAGCAACAGCCTGGCCGCCACCGACAACCCGATCGTGTATGCGCTGTCCTACAAGTACAAGCGGCGCAACATGCGCGAGCTGGGCTTCAACATCTTCGAATTCAAGCCGTTCCCGCTGGATGCCCCGGTCGATTACCGCAACCTGCTGCCCGACCCGATCGCAGCGCCGGGCAGCGATACCGGCCGCAATCCGCTGCTCGGTGGCAGCGCGGCGGGCAGCAATGCCGGTGGCGGTAGTGGTGGTGATGCGGTGGCCGCTGCGGATGTGGACGACCGGCCGGCACGGGTGATCCATCCGCGTACCGGCAGTGCGTATGAGAATGCCCGTGCGCGCCGGCGTGCTGCCGGCAGCGAAGTCGAGACCCGCCTGCTGCGTACCGAAACGCGCCCCTCGTTCCTGGGCAGCAAGGCGGTCAACAAGCCGCTGCCGGTCACCCGCAAGGGCGCGCGCATGGGCTTGCATGCGAAGTCGCTGGTGGTCGACCGCCGCATCGGCGTGGTCGGCACCCACAACTTCGATCCGCGCAGCGAGAACTACAACACCGAAGGCGCGGTGATCATCGACGATCCGGCCTTCGCCGAGCAGCTGGCCCAGAGCATCCTGCGCGATACCCACCCGCAGAACTCCTGGACGGTGGCGCCGCGTGCCAAGCCGCCGGTCCTGTCCGGCCTGAACTACAGCGTCGGCAAGGCCTCCGAGGCGCTGCCGATCCTCGACTTCTGGCCGTGGCGCTACGCCACCGACTACGAGTTCAAGCCCGGCCCGGACTGCCCGCAGCCACTGCCGCGGCAGAGCGCCGATTTCCACCGCTGCTATGTCGCGGTGGGCGACTTCCCCGAGGTCAATGTCGGGCCGAAGTGGCTGCTGGTGCGCATGCTGACCGCATTCGGCGCCGGCCTCGTTCCCATCCTCTGAAGGTAGCCGCATGACCCAGGTATTCCGCGAAGCCGTTTCCATCGAGCAGCTCAACGCACTCAGCCGCAATACCGCCATCGATACCCTCGGCATCGTCTTCAGCGCCGCTGGCGAGGACTGGCTGCAGGCGACCATGCCGGTGGATGAGCGCACCCGCCAGCCGTACGGCATCCTGCACGGTGGCGCCTCGGTGGTGCTGGCCGAAACCCTCGGCAGCAGCGCCGGCAACCTCTGCGTGGATACCGCCAAGCAGGTCTGCGTGGGCCTGGAGATCAACGCCAACCACGTACGCGCCGTGCGTTCGGGTACGGTCACCGGCACCGCGCGCGCGGTGCACGTGGGCCGCAGCACCCAGCTGTGGGAAATCCGCATCGAGGACGAGCAGGGCCGGCTGGTCTGCATCTCGCGGCTGACCCTAGCCGTGGTGGCGGCCGGGCACGGTTGAGCCGTCGCGGCATCGGTGACGGCGGCGGAACCCAGCGTTCCCCACCGATGGCCGCCGTCAATGAGACTTATGGCCGAATTCGGCTGGCAGCGATGGCAGCCCTCCGGTATCGTGCGTGGATGACTTCCCCCACTCCGGCCCCCCGCGGCGGCGTGGCGCGTGTGTGCCGTTACCTGTACCGCGTACCGCTGCTGTTGGTCCACATCTCCGTGTTCCTGCCGCTGATCCTGATCGGCATGCTTCCGCCATGGGGCGAGCTGCGCGTGGGCGATGCTACCTTCGGCGCCAAGGTAGTGAATTGGTGGCAGGGCGGCCTGATGTGGATCTTCGGCTTCCGCCTGTCGCGCGTCGGCCAGCCGCTGCCGGGCGCAGTGCTGTTCGTCGCCAACCATGTCAGCTGGGTCGATATCTCCATCCTGCACAGCCAGCGCATGATGGGCTTTGTCGCCAAGCGCGAGATCGCCAGCTGGCCGGTGGTCGGTTGGCTTGCCGCGCGCGGCCAGACCATTTTCCACCAGCGTGGCAACACCGAATCGCTCGGTGGGGTGATGCAGGTGATGGCCGACCGCCTGCGCGCCGGCAAGGCGGTAGGCGTGTTCCCGGAAGGGCGTACCCGCGGCGGCCACGACGTTGGCCCGTTCCATGCGCGCATCTTCCAGGCCGCCGTCGAAACCAGCGTGCCGGTGCAGCCGGTGGCGCTGATCTACGGCGTGCGCGGGGATGCACAGACCATCGTGGCCTTCGGCCCGGGCGAGAGTTTCTTCGCCAATTTCCTGCGCCTGCTCGGTGAGCCGGCGCGGCATACCGAAGTGCATTTCCTGGAGCCGATCGGCACCCAGGACCTGGAAGGCCGTCGGCGCATCGCGGAAACCTCGCGCGCGCGCATCGTGGCGGCCATGAGCGGGGATTGAGGCGAGGGTGGCCGTGTCTCCGCCACCGACCCTCGACGCTGATGCGCCGATGCTCACCGCGTCCGACTATCAGCCGCCGCGCTGGCTGCGCAATCCGCACCTGCAGTCGATGCTCAGCTCCAGCCGCATGCGCCTGCAGCGCGGCCTGCTGCTGCTGGCCGCCACCGGCGCGGTCAGCGAGGAGCTGATCCTCGATGGTGGCGAAGGTGTGCGGCTGCAGGGCTGGCACAGCCATGTCGAAGGACGCGAACCGCGCGGCATCGCCCTGCTGCTGCACGGCTGGGAAGGCAGCGCCGAATCCAGCTACATGCGCATGGCCGCTGCCCGCATGCTGGAGCAGGGGTTCGACGTGGTGCGGCTGAATTTCCGCGACCACGGCAACACCCATCACCTCAATCCCGGCATCTTCCACTCCAACCTCATCGACGAAGTGGTGCACGCCGCAGGCGATGTCGCCCAGCGCTGGCCCGATCTGCCGCTGGTTGCAGCCGGCTATTCGCTGGGTGGCAACTTCGTGCTGCGGCTGGCCCTGCGCGCACCGGCCGCCGGTGTACCGCTGCAGCACGTGGCCGCGGTCTGCCCGGTGCTCGACCCCGGGCTGACCATGGAGAACATCGAGAACGGCCCGGCGATGTACGACTGGTACTTCCGCCGCAAGTGGGCCGGCTCGCTGCGGCGCAAGCGCGATCTGTTCCCCGAACTGAGCGACTGCGACGACCGTGTGCTGAACATGGACATCCGTTCGCTGACCGCCTGGCTGGTCGAGCGGCACACCACGTTCGGTTCGTTGCAGGCCTATTTCGATGGCTACTCCATCGCCGGCGACCGCCTGTCCACGCTGCAGGTACCTGCTGACATCCTGATGGCGCAGGACGATCCGGTGATCCCCTACGCGACCTTCCGCGATTGGCAGCTGCCGCAGCAGGCGCGGCTGGAAACCGCCTGCTGGGGCGGCCACTGTGGCTTCCTGGAAAACTGGCGCGGCGATGGGTTCTCCGAGCGCTGGGTCGCACAGCGCCTGCGGCGGGTCCTGCCGGGCTGAACCGGCACCGGCACCGGCGCGCGGCCCGCTACAATGCCGGTTTGACCTTGAACCGGACGGCCATGCAAGACCAGATCCTCCAAGCGTTGCGCCAGAACGATGCCGGCCAGGCCGTGCAGCTGGCCCAGGCGTGGACCCGTGACGAACCCGGCAAGGCCGAGGCCCACCGCTGGCTGGCGCTTGCGCTGCAGCAGCAGGGCCAGGCCGAGGCCGCGATGGAGGCGCTGCAGCAGGCGCTGCAGCTGGCCCCCGATGATGCGCAGCTGCACCTGCAGCACGCCGGCCTGCTGCTGGCACTGCGCCAATTCGACGGTGCCGATGAAGCCCTGCTGCGCACCACCGGGCTGGACCCCAACGCCTTCCCGGCTTACCTGATGCAGGCGCACCTGGCGGTGGGCCGCAATGATTTCGACGAGGCCCAGCGGCTGTCGACCCTGGCCTCGCGGCTGGAGCCGGACCATCCGGAACTGCTGACCATCGATGGCATGGTCGCGCTGCGCCGCGGCGACGCCGACCGTGCGCTGGCCCTGTTGTCGGCGGCCAGCCAGGCGCTGCCGGACGATACCCGCGTGCTGTACGCGCTGGGCTTTGCCTATCTGGGCAAGGACATGCTGGCGTTTGCCGAGCAGGCGTTCCGTCGCGTGCTGGCGTTGAACCCGAAGATGTCCTCGCTGCACGGCATGGTGGTGCAGCTGGCCTTGCGCCAGGGCAACGTGGAGGCCGCCGCCGAGGCAATGCAGCAGGCGCTGCAGGAGCCGGAGCTGGACGTGCCGCCGATGCGCCGCCTGGCCGGCGAACTGGCACTGCGCAGTGGCCAGCCGCTGCAGGCGCTGGAGCACCTGCTGCCGCTGCTGCAATCGCTGCAGGGTGATCGCCAGGTGCTGCAGCTGCTGCTGATGTCCTGGCAGCGCCTGGGCCGCGAAGATGAAGCCCGCACACGCCTGGATGACGCTCTGGAAAGCAATGACCAGCTGCATGACCTGTGGCTGGCACGACTGGCCGTGGAAGACGTCGGCAGTGCCGGCGCCGTAGCCGTCGTGGAGCGCTGGATGGCAGCGATGCCCGGCCACCTGCCGGCGCTGGAAGCGCGCATGCGCCTGCATGACATGGCCGGCGAGCATGAGCAGGGCGAAGCCATCGCCGAGCGCATCACCACCCTGGAACCGGGCCGCGTCAGCGGTGAAAGCCGTCGCGTCGAGGGGCTGCTGCAGCGT
This sequence comes from Stenotrophomonas sp. FW305-C-20-S1, assembly GCF_058783335.1. Classification (NCBI taxonomy): domain Bacteria; kingdom Pseudomonadati; phylum Pseudomonadota; class Gammaproteobacteria; order Lysobacterales; family Lysobacteraceae; genus Stenotrophomonas; species Stenotrophomonas sp. FW305-C-20-S1. The sequence goes on from NZ_JBYTEK010000008.1 coordinate 61,780, forward strand.
GACCCGGCCGCCGCCGTGGAGCGCGTGCACGCCCTGATCGCACAGGCACCGGAGGGACACCGCGCTGATCTGCGGACCTGGCTGGGCGAGATCCAGGATCGCGCCGGGCAGCCGGAAGAAGCGCTGCGTACGTGGATGGCGCTGCAGACCGACCAGGCTTCGCAGCGGCTGCCGTTGCCGCCGCAGGCCAAGGCACCGCCGAGCTGGCCGGAGATGGCCAGCATCGACGAAGCGACGCGCGACAGCGGCTCGGCGCCGATCTTCCTGTGGGGCGCCCCGGGTTCGGGCGTGGAGCGGGTGGCAACCGGCCTGGCCGCTGCCAGCCCGGTGCTGCGCAGTGATCGTTACACCGCCACGCCACCGGACGATGCCTTCCAGAACTACAACACGCTGCAGGACCTGGCGTCGGGCGTGCTGAGCCCGGAACGCCTGGTCGAGCGTTGGCGCGAGCACCTGCCCGCCCGCGGCCTGGAAAGTGACACCGTGATCGACTGGCTGCTGTGGTGGGACAACGCGCTGTTGTGGGCATTGCGCCCGCAGCTGCCGCAGGGTCGCCTGCTGCTGGTGCTGCGCGACCCGCGCGACATGCTGCTGGACTGGATCGCCTATGGTGCCGCCGCTCCGCTGGCGATGACCTCGATGGCCGAAGCCAGCCAGTGGCTGGTGCGTTCGCTGACCCAGATCGCCGCGCTGCACGAGGAAGACCTGTATCCGCACGTGCTGCTGCGCATCGACGACATCGGCAACGATGCGCATGCGATGGCCGACCTGCTGGGCCGCGTGTTCGGGCGTCCGATGCCGCCGGCTGCACAGCTGGGTGCACCGCGCCTGCCTGCCGGCCACTGGCGCAGGTATCGCGACGTGATGGGCGCCGCGTTCGCCCAGCTCACCCCGGTCGCGGTGCGCTTGGGTTACCCGGAAGAGTGAGGAGCATCTGATGCAACTGAGCAGTCACAGCCTGGTCAACGGTGCGCCGATCGACCGTGAGTTCGCCGCCGGCGATGCCGCCGGCTTCGCCCCCGACCGCAACCCGCACCTGGCCTGGAGCGGCGTGCCCTATGGCACCCGCTCGTTCCTGCTGGTGTGCGTGGACCCGGACGTGCCAACGGTACCGGAGACGGTCGGCCGCGATGACATGAGCGTGCCGCGCGATCAGCCGCGCTGCGATTTCGTGCACTGGGTGATGGCCGACATTCCGGCCTCGGTGCAGGAGATCGCCGCTGGCAGCTGCAGCGATGGTTTCGTGGTGAAGGGCAAGACCGCGCCGGCCGGCCCGGCCGGCAGCCGCCAGGGCCTGAATGATTTCACCGGCTGGTTCGCCGGCAATCCGGACATGGCCGGTGATTACCTCGGCTACGACGGCCCGTACCCGCCGTTCAACGACGAGCGCGTGCACCGCTACTTCTTCCGTGTGTTCGCGCTGGATGTGACCACGCTGTCGTTGCCGGAACGCTTCACCGCCGCCGATGCGTACCGTGCAATGCACGGCCACGTACTGGCCGAAGCGGCGCTGCACGGCACCTACACGTTGAACCCGGCGTTGGCCTGATAACAGCCTTCGGGTAGTGCCGGCCGCTGGCCGGCATCCGCTGTACGTGGCAGCCGGCCAGCGGCCGGCTCTACCCACCAGCGAAGAAGGGCGGCCAGTGGCCGCCCTTCTTCATTTCGCCGGCAGCGGCGCGGGTTTGAATATCGCCGTGTCGCCATGCGTGTTGCGCAGGATCAGGCTGCCGTTGTCGTCCAGTGCGAGGGTCGGGGCCGGTCGGCCATTGACCAGCACGCTGGCACGCCGTTGCTGCTCGACAACCTCGGCAGGTATGCAGCCGGCTGTGGTAACGACGCCGTTCTCCAGGATCAACCGGTCGCCCTGCAGGTGATACTGGCTGCTTGCGTAGTTGCACAGGTTCAACTCGCTCATGTAGCCGGGCTGGAAGCGCAGCGTGTACGGCGCCCGGCCCCTGACGAACAACGCGTCGATACGCTTGCCCTGCGCGTCGGTGGCGCGCGTGAGCTGCCACGGATGGGCTTCAAGCTGGTCGGTGGTGGGTGTGCTGGCGGCGCGTGCACTGCTGCCAATGCCAATGCCGATGGCCAGCCAGGCCAGTGTGAGCATGTACGTCCGTTTCATGCCGATCTCCCTGATGCATGTGGGTAATACCGGCCGCTGGCCGGCATGTTCCGCAGGTCGCCTGAGCTGTGTGCAGCCGCCGGCCAGCGGCCGGCCCTACCCACAACGAAGAAGGGCGACCTCGCGGCCGCCCTTCTGCATTACTTCTTCTCGATGGCCGACTCGACCACCATGTCCAGCACGTACGCCTGCGACGGCGCATCGGCCGGCGGGTTCTTCACTTCGTAGCGCTTCACACGCACCACGTTGCGCACGCCGTCTTCGTGGGTGTAACCCTCGATGTTGCCGTAGAAGTTCTCGAACTTGCCCGGCTCGCCCTGCTTCCGGCCCTTGTCGTCGAACTTCACTTCGCGCACCTGCAGGCACTGGTAATCCGGGATCAGCGGGTGCGAGCACTTCTCGGTCTTCGCAGCCACTTCCAGGAACACGGTTTCGCCGGCGCCGCCATAGCGCGTTTCAGCGGTCGGTTCCGGGTTGAACACCAGCACGTCGCCCTTGGCGGTGGTCAGGGTCAGCACGCCGTTGGCATCCTGTTCGGCCTTCAGTTCGCCCTGCAGACGGCTGGAGACGGCTTCGTCCAGCGCCATCAGCGCCTTGTCGGTGCAGGCCATCATGGTCGAGGCCATCGCGCTCACGCTCAGCTTGCCATCGGCCAGGGTGTAACCGCCGCCCATGCGGTTGCAGGTGTTGCTGACCGACAGGCGGCCATCAACGAAGTCCAGGGTGACCGGCTTGTCTTCGCGGGCAAACAGCGCATCGATGCGCTTGCCATCGGCCGCGGTGGCCTGCTGCAGCAGCCAGTGCTGGCTCTGCAGGCGCTGCGCATCCAGGTGTGCCAGCGCCTTCTGGTCGCCGGCCTTGGCCGCGGCCGGGGCCAGATCGTCACCGCCGGTACCGGCCGGGGCAGGGGTCTGGCTGCAGGCGGCCAGCAGGGCCAGCGGGAGGAGCAGGGTGAGCTTGCGGTTCATGGTGATTCTCCTTGGGGAACCGAGGGGGAAACGGACCGGGGCCGGCAACGGGGTTCCCGTGCCCCGGCGCTGTTCAGCTGCCGGACGGCAACCACAGCAGCAATGCAGCGCCCAGGGCGATGCGGTAAATCGCGAACGCCGTGAAGCGATGCGACTTGATGTAGCCCATCAACCACTTCACTACGACGAAGCCGGTGATGGCTGCGGCAAGGAAGGCCACGCCAACGTCGGTCCAGTTCTCGCTGCCCAGGTTCCCTTCCTTGGCCAGTTCCAGGAAGGTGTAGGCGCTGGCGGCGAACATGGTGGGAATGCCGACCAGGAACACGAACTCGGCAGCGGCCGCGCGGCGGCTCAGGCCCAGCAGCATGGCCAGGAAGATCGCCGAGGCCGAGCGCGAGGTACCGGGGAACACGCCGGCCAGCACCTGCGCCAGGCCAACACCGATGGCCACCGTCCAGGTCACCTGGTCGCGATCGGGCAGGCGCGCGGTATAGGCCTCCACCAGCAGCATCCAGATGCCGCCGATGATCAACGCCCAGGCCACCGGGCTGACGGTTTCCGGCAGCGACCAGCCGGCCTTGCGCACCACCAGGCCGACTACTGCGGTTACCAGGAAGGCCGCGCCGAGCTTGAACACGTACTCGCGGTTCTCGCGCTGGCCGAAGCCGGTGGCCAGCTGCAGCAGGCGCTGGCGGAACACCAGCACCACGGCCAGGATCGCACCGGCCTGGATGATGATGTTGAAGAAGTCCGATCGCGCGCCCAGCCAGTGCTGGGCGATCAGCAGGTGGCCGGTGCTGGAGATCGGCAGGAATTCGGTCAAGCCTTCGAGGATGCCCAGCAGCAGGGCGGAGAGCAGGTCGGACATGGACGGTGCGGGCGCTGGCGGCGGAAGAAGCCCGAGAGAATAGACGATCCATGCCGCACCAAACGGGTGCGTGCGGCAATCCGCGCACCCGTTTGGTGCAAGTGCGTCTGCACCGCGCTGGGGCAGGCGCTTTGAAATCAACAACTTGTGAAGGCCGAAAAGTTGGCACGGTCGTTGCTGTACCTCAGCAGGCATTCATTCCCATCCGAGGTCGTACCGATGTCCGTGGAAAACGTTGAGAAGCTGATCAAGGACAACCAGATCGAGTTCGTTGATCTGCGTTTCGTCGACATGCGTGGCGTCGAGCAGCACGTCACCTTCCCGGTCAGCATCATCGAGCCGTCGCTGTTCGAAGAAGGCAAGATGTTCGATGGCAGCTCGATCGCCGGCTGGAAGGGCATCAACGAATCGGACATGGTGCTGCTGCCCGATACCGCCAGCGCCTACGTCGACCCGTTCTATGCCGATCCGACCATCGTGATCAGCTGCGACATCCTCGACCCGGCCACCATGCAGCCGTACGGCCGCTGCCCGCGCGGCATCGCCAAGCGCGCCGAGGCCTACCTGAAGTCCTCCGGCATCGCCGAAACCGCGTTCTTCGGCCCGGAGCCGGAATTCTTCATCTTCGATTCGGTCCGTTTCGCCAATGAAATGGGCAACACCTTCTTCAAGGTCGACTCGGAAGAAGCGGCCTGGAACAGCGGCGCCAAGTACGACGGCGCCAACAGCGGCTACCGTCCGGGCGTGAAGGGCGGTTACTTCCCCGTTCCGCCGACCGACACCCTGCACGACCTGCGTGCGGAGATGTGCAAGACCCTGGAACAGGTCGGCATCGAAGTGGAAGTGCAGCACCACGAAGTGGCCACCGCCGGCCAGTGCGAGATCGGCACCAAGTTCAGCACCCTGGTGCAGAAGGCCGACGAACTGCTGCGGATGAAGTACGTCATCAAGAACGTCGCCCACCGCAACGGCAAGACCGTCACCTTCATGCCCAAGCCGATCGTCGGCGACAACGGCAGCGGCATGCACGTGCACCAGTCGCTGTCCAAGGGCGGCACCAACCTGTTCTCCGGTGACGGCTACGGCGGCCTGAGCCAGCTGGCGCTGTGGTACATCGGCGGCATCTTCAAGCATGCCAAGGCCATCAACGCCTTCGCCAACTCGGGCACCAACAGCTACAAGCGCCTGGTGCCGGGCTTCGAAGCCCCGGTGATGCTGGCCTACTCGGCGCGCAACCGTTCGGCCTCGTGCCGCATTCCGTGGGTGTCCAACCCGAAGGCGCGCCGCATTGAAATGCGCTTCCCCGATCCGATCCAGTCGGGCTACCTGACCTTCACCGCGCTGATGATGGCCGGCCTGGACGGCATCAAGAACCAGATCGACCCGGGCGCACCGAGCGACAAGGATCTGTACGACCTGCCGCCGGAAGAAGAGAAGCTGATCCCGCAGGTCTGCTCCTCGCTGGACCAGGCGCTGGAAGCGCTGGACAAGGACCGCGAGTTCCTCAAGGCCGGTGGCGTGATGAGCGATGACTTCATCGACGGTTACATCGCGCTGAAGATGCAGGAAGTGACCAAGTTCCGCGCGGCGACCCACCCGCTGGAATACCAGCTGTACTACGCCAGCTGACCGGCTGCGATGGCGGTGGGTACCCCCTCCCACCCGCCGCCATCGCATCCGTCTTTGCGGCTGGGGAGCCGCAGGGCGGGCTCCGGCCCGCCGTGGTAGAGCGGACCGTTGGTCCGCTGCATTGGAAACGCGGGCCCTTGGCCCGCAGATCCAGGGGCAAGAGAGAGACCGGACACGCGACATGGGCCGCCCTCCCTCCCGCGTCGGCCGTGCAAGGAGAGAGGCACGGCTGTCCCGGCCCGATTCGTGTCCGGTGCAACAGCCACGGCCATCACCACGATGGCCCGTGGTTGCCTGATGCCATCGCGCGTTCGCGCGCTGGCCCCATCCACCATCGGGACATGCGCATGAAACTGATCTCCGCCATCATCCGACCGTTCAAGCTCGACGAGGTCCGCGAGGCCCTGTCCGATGCCGGCGTGTCGGGCATCACCGTGACCGAAGTGAAAGGCTTCGGCCGCCAGAAGGGCCACACCGAGCTGTATCGCGGTGCCGAGTACGTTGTCGACTTCCTGCCCAAGATCAAGATCGAAACCGTGGTCACCGACGAACGTGCCGATGCGGTGATCGAAGCGATCCAGTCGTCTGCAGGCACCGGCAAGATCGGCGACGGCAAGATCTTCGTGACCGCTGTCGAGCAGGTCATCCGCATCCGCACCGGCGAAATCGGCGCCGACGCGCTGTAAGCCCCCTTCCGGAGACTCCCCCATGAAGATGCGCCTTCTTACCGGGTGGCAAGCCCGGTTCCATCTGGTGTGCCTGCTGATGCTGTTCAGTGCGCTGGCCGCCGGTGTCTGGCCAGGCAGTGCACATGCCCAGGCCCAGGTCACGCCGCTGCAGAGCGAGGCCGTGGCCGTCGAGCCCTTGCAGGACCCGACCGCCGCTGCGCCTGCGGCTGCCGAAGCGGTGGCCGCGCCCGCCTATGACCATGGCGACGTCGCCTGGATGCTCACCTCCACCCTGCTGGTGCTGCTGATGGTGGTACCGGGCCTGGCCCTGTTCTACGGCGGCCTGGTGCGTTCGAAGAACGTGCTGTCGGTGCTCAGCCAGATCCTGGTGGTGTTCTCGCTGGTGCTGCTGTTGTGGGTGGCCTATGGCTACAGCGCAGTGTTCAGCGCCGGCAATCCGTTCTTCGGCTCGTTCACCGAATTCGCCTTCCTCAAGGGCTTCACCCCGGAGTCGGTGGGCAACACGCCGATCAAGGGACTGCCGGACTACCTGTTCGTCGCCTTCCAGTCGACCTTTGCCGGCATCACCACCGCGCTGATCGTCGGTGCCTTCGCCGAGCGCATCAAGTTCCGCGCGGTGCTGCTGTTCTCGGCGCTGTGGTTCACCCTCAGCTACATCCCGATGGCGCACATCGTCTGGGGCGGCGGCTACCTGGGCGAACTGGGCGCGATCGATTTCGCCGGTGGCACCGTGGTGCACATCAACGCCGGCGTGGCCGGTCTGGTGGCTGCATGGTTCGTCGGCAAGCGCCTGGGCTACGGGCAGACCGCGTTGAAGCCGCACAACGTGCCGTTCACCTATATCGGCGCGATGCTGCTGTGGGTCGGCTGGTTCGGCTTCAATGCCGGTTCTGCCGCCGCCGCCGACACCGTCGCCTCGCTGGCCTTCCTCAACACTGTGCTGGCGACTGCTGCAGCGGTGCTGGGCTGGACGCTGGTTGAAGCGATCAGCAAGGGCAAGCCGTCGGCACTGGGCGCGGCCTCGGGTGCGGTGGCAGGCCTGGTCGGCATTACCCCGGCGTGCGGTACCGTCGGCCCGCTCGGTGCGATCGTCATCGGCCTGGTTGCCGGCGTGGTCTGCGTGTGGGGCGTGACCGGCCTCAAGCGTCTGCTGAAGGTGGACGACACCGCCGACGTGTTCGGTGTGCATGGCGTGGGCGGCATCGTCGGTGCGATCCTCACCGGTGTGTTCAGCGCGCAGTCGCTGGGCGGCACCAAGGCCGATCTGGATATCGGCCACCAGGTGTGGGTGCAGGTGGTCAGCGTCGGCCTCACCGTGCTGTGGTCGGCCGTGGTGACCGCAGCCATCCTGCTGCTGGTCAAGGTGGTGGTCGGCCTGCGGGTCACCGAGGAGGCCGAGCGTACCGGCCTGGATGTGACCTCGCATGGTGAATCGGCCTACGAGGCCTGATGCATCTACATGGTGGGTGCCGACCGTTGGTCGGCACTGCACCTGCTCTGGTAGGTGCCAAGCTTGCTTGGCACTGCTCCTGCGCTGGATTGCTCCTGCTCTGGTGGGTGCCGACCGTTGGTCGGCACTGCATCTGCTCTGGTAGTTGCCAAGCTTGCTTGGCACTGCTCCTGTGCTGGACTACTCCTGCTCTGGTGGGTGCCGACCGTTGGTCGGCACGGTCGGTGGCCCAGCCACGCATGGCGTCGCTCTACTGCATCGTCCGGGCTTATCGCGCACAATCGGGGCATGCACCCGATCCGCACTTCCCTGATGCTCTCGGCCTGCCTGCTGCTGGCCGCCTGTGCCTCCACGCCGCAGGAAACCCGCAACCCGCTTGCCACCTGGGTGCCGTCGCCGAACCAGAACGCGCGCACGCCGGTCATCATCGTCATCCACCACACCGAGCAGAAATCGGTGCAGCAGAGCCTGCACACGCTGCGTACCGCCAACAGCGGCGGGCGGGTCAGTGCGCATTACCTGATCGGCGCCGATGGCCATCGCTACCAGCTGGTGGCCGATGAGCGCCGCGCCTGGCACGCCGGTTCCGGGCGCTGGGGCACCATCACCGATCTGAACTCCGCGTCCATCGGCATCGAGCTGGACAATGACGGTCGTACGCCCTTCAGCCCTGCGCAGATCGAATCGCTGATCGTGCTGCTGCGCGACCTCACTGACCGGCTGAACATCCCACCGCGACAGGTGATCGGTCACGCCGACCTGGCACCGACGCGCAAGGAAGATCCCAGCCGCTTCTTCCCGTGGCAACAGTTGGCCGAAGCCGGTTTCGGCGTGTGGCCGCGCGCTGCCGATGGTGCTGCGCCGGAAGGCTTCGATGCATGGGCCGCGCTGGCGCGCTTCGGTTATCCGCTCGACAACCGCGAAGCAGCGGTACGGGCGTTCCACCGCCGTTTCCGTGGCAGCGACACCCTGCCGAAAACACTCGACGCCGAAGACGCGCGCATCCTGCATTCGCTGTTGCTGCAGACCCCGTAGCCGGTAGCGCCGGGCCATGCCCGGCGAGCGCACCGCGCGGGATCCGCTTCTCGCCGGGCATGGCCCGGCGCTACCCAAGGTTGCCGCGCCACCATCGGCCCCACTACATTGCGACGATGATCACTGTTACGTCGCCGCGCGCGCTCCTCACTTTCTTGGCCGTTGCCCTGCTTGCCGGCTGCGCCACCACGGGCACCCGGCCTGAAGCGCCGGCCGCTGCCAAGCCCGCTGCCGCCACCTACGCCAAGGTCGACTGGAAGGCTCTCCCGGCCGTGACCGATGCCGACCTGCAGGCCGGCTTCGCCGCTTGGCGCAGCAGCTGCACCCGCCTGAAGAACGATGCGACCTGGGCCAAGCCCTGCGCGACCGCCAGCACCGTGTCCGACAAGGACGCCAGCGCGGTCCGCGCATTCCTGCAGCGCGATCTCGATGTCTATTCCCTGCGCGCCGGCGGCCATCGCGCCGACGGCCTGATCACCGGCTACTACGAACCCATCTATCCGGGCAGCCTCACCCGTACCGACACCGCCACCGTGCCGGTGTACGGCACCCCCGATGATCTGGTGGTGGTGCAGCTGGACAGCGTCTATCCCGAACTGAAGGGCAAGCGCCTGCGCGGTCGCGTGGAGGGCAAGGTGCTCAAGCCCTACGACGATGCCGGCAGCATCGCCAGCAGGGGGGCCAAGGCGCCGGTGCTGGCCTGGCTGACCGATCCGATGGACCTGCAGCTGCTGCAGATCCAGGGTTCGGGGCGGGTGCGCCTGGCCGATGGCAAGCAGGTGCGGCTGGCCTATGCCGAACAGAACGGCCACCCCTATCGCGCGATCGGCCGCTGGCTGGTGGAGCAGGGCGAGCTGAAGAAGGAAGACGTCACCATGGACGCGATCCGCGCGTGGGCGAAGGCACATCCGACGCGCGTACCGGAACTGCTGCGCAGCAATCCCAGCTACGTGTTCTTCGTGCGCAGCGCGGACAGCCCGGAAGGTCCGCGTGGTTCGTTGAACGTGCCGCTGACCGCCGGCTACAGCGTGGCGGTGGATCGCACCGTGGTGCCGCTGGGCAGCCTGCTGTGGCTGTCCACCACGCGCCCGGACGGCACGCCGGTGGTGCGCCCGGTGGCCGCGCAGGACACCGGTGGCGCCATTGCCGGTGAGGTACGCGCCGACCTGTACTGGGGCAGTGGCGATGCCGCCGGCAAGCTGGCCGGCGACATGAAGCAGCAGGGCAACCTGTGGCTGCTGTGGCCGAAGGGTGTGGCGTTGCCGCAGTAGGTCAGCAGGGGGCAGATCCCCCTCCACAGGAAAGGGATCTGACCCCCATATGCCTGATAATGGCGCCATTCCGAACTTTCCGGTCGCGCATGCGGCCAGGACCCATGCAATGAAATACGCAAAGAACAACGCAAAATCCAACACGAAGAAGTACTACAAGCACTGGGCCGAATCGGGCCTGGGCAAGGGCAACGTGCTGATGGAAGCCCGTGGCGAGAAGATCGTGCGCCAGGTGGAAATCTACGGGGCAAAGGTCGTGTGGGCCGATGAAACCGGCCAGAGCGATGACCGCTTCGTGCTGGCCGACCAGCCGGTGTCGTTCATGGACTTCGACGAAGACGACGAGATCAGCGCGCGCGAGTTTGAAATTGCCTGGAAGAAGGCCCGGGAAGCCACCGGCTATCCCGTCTAAGGTCGGGGGAGCTGCAGTCATCGGATGGCTGGCGGAATCGAAATGTTATAAAGTTTCATTTCCAGCCTCCCGCCCGCCCCCTGATGAAGACTCCCACGCTGGTGGCCGCGCTCGCGGCCGCCCCGTTCGCCCCTGAAGCATTCGCCCAGTCCGCCGACGCCGCGCTCACCCTGGGCAAGGTCGATGTGCACCAGCACAGCGAGGGGCAGCTGAGCGCACACCAGGTGCTGACCTCGGTGGACGTGCTGGGCGCGGACCAGATCGAAAACCGCAACGTGTCGCACAGCTGGGAACTGCTCGGGCAGATGCCCGGCATCCAGCTGACCGAAACCCGGCAGGGCGCCGAGTCGGGCAAGGTCAGCTTCCGCGCCTTCAACGGCGAGGGCTACCTCAATGCGATCAAGACGCTGATCGACGGCATCCCCAGCAACGTCAACAGCGGCAACCAGCGCTTCATCGACATGCTGTTCCCGCTGGAAATCAGCTACATCGAAGTGGTGCGCGGTACCAACGATCCGCGCTACGGCCTGCACAACATCGGCGGCAACGTGAACTTCGGCACGCGCCAGGGTGGCACCTACACCGACGGGCGACTGGCCTATGGCAGCTACAACACCCGCGATGTGCAGCTGGCGGTGGGCCGCGAAGCCGACGGCTTCGCGCAGAACTACTTCGTCGGTACCCAGGCCAGCGACGGCTACCGCGACCACGACAGCTCGAAGAAATACGCGTTGGGCGGCAAGTGGTTCTTCGGCTCGCTGGAGGAGGGGCTGCGCATCGGCCTGACCGCGCGCGCCTACCATCATCAGGCCGACGAACCCGGTTTCATGACGGCGGAAGAGCTGCATGCGGGCCGCCGCCGCAGCGACCTGCGCAACGCCAATGACGGCGATGACCGCGACATGCGCCAGTTCGCCGCGCACCTGGACATGAAGCTGTCCGACGCGGTGACCTTCGGCACGCGGCTGTACTACAACCGCTATGAAGACGATCGGCGTGTGACCTTCAGTGACCTGCCCAGCGGTAACCTGCCGCGCCAGCGTCGTGTCTGGGACGAGCGCCAGGCAGGCCTGCTCGGCACGCTCACCTGGCAGGCCAGCCCCATGCTTACCGTGGAAGGCGGGCTGAACTACGAGCAGCAGGACAACGGCTACCGTCGCGAGCGCTACGCCTACGCCGAGCCCACCGATTTCAGCCAGGCACCGGCACGCGTGCAGAACAACGACCGCCACAGCTTCGACAACTGGGGCGCCTACGTGCAGGCCATCTACCAGCCGGTCGAAGCGTGGAAGATCGTGCCGGCCTACCGCGTGGACCGTTTCAGCGGCCACACCCGGCTGATGAACGGCGCCAACGGCCGCCTGCAGGACTACGGCAGCATCGGCCAGCCCAAGCTGAGTGTCATCCACAGCCTGGGTGAGCACACCCACGTCTACGCCAACTGGGGCCGTACCTTCCAGGTGCTGACTGGTTCCACCGCGCCGGCCTACCTCACCCCGGGGCAGGCACCGATGCAGCCCTCCACCAACACCGGCATGGAGCTGGGCCTGAAATTCCAGCCCTTCGTCGGCAGCCAGGCCCGGCTGGTGGTATGGCAGCAGGACGCGGAAAACGAAGTGTCCAACATGCCGGCCACCGGCACCACGGTCACGCTGGGCAAGACCCGCCGCCGAGGCGTGGATGCGCAGATCAGCGCGCAGCTGGGTGACGCGTGGACGCTGTGGGCCTCGCATGCCTACCAGGAGGCGAAGATCACCCGCGACGACCGCGCCGCTGGCGTGACCCTGCAGGGACGCGAAGTGGCCGCCACCCCTCGCCACATCAGCAACCTCGGCCTGGACTACCAGGCCAGCGATGCCCTGCAACTGGGCCTGCAGGCGCGCGCGCAGGGCGATTACTACCTGGAAGAGCGCAACGCCACTGGCAAGTTCGGCGGCTTCGCCGTGCTCGACCTCAGCGCGAAGTATCAGATCACCCCGGCCTGGAGCGTGGACCTGCAGCTGAAGAACGTGACCGGCCGCGAGTATGCCTACGCGTGGTACGACAGCTTCTTCTGGGACAGCGCCCGGCCGATGTTCTCGCCCGCCCCGGGCCGCGCGGTCTTCGTCGGCCTCAACATGAAGCTGTAACCGCAAAGCCGGTAGTGGTCGAGCTTGCTCGACCTGCAGGGGTCAGAGCCCTTTCCTGACGGAAAGGGATCCGACCCCGGACCCCGCAGCGCAAGGGGTCAGATCCCTTTCCGCGAGGAAAGGGCTCTGACCCCACACCCACGTTTTGCACTACATTGGTGCAATGTCCGACCCCGCGCCCCCGCCGTCCCTCGATGCCCTCGGCACGCCGCTGGCCTGGGCCGGGCCCGATGGCCGCATCGCCGGCTGCAACCCGGCCTTCGCGCGCTGGCTGGGCGTCAGCGGCCGGCGCCTGCTCGGTCAACCCTTGGCCGCGCTGGAAGTGCAGGGTGAGGCGCTGGCCCATTTCCTGGCCCGCGACGAGCGCGACAGCCTGCGCCTGAACCGGCTGGCGTTGGCGCTGCCGGGCGAAGCCGCGCGTTTTGCCGAAGGCTGGATGAGCCGCCGCGACGATGGCGGCTGGCTGCTGGAGGCGCATCCGGTCGATGAGTTCCCCGGGCTCGACCCGACCCAGGCCCTGCCCAGCGCGCTCAGCGCAGCGCTGAAGGGCCTGGCGCACGAACTGCGCAATCCGCTGGCCGGGTTGAAGGGCGCCGCACAGCTGCTGGCCCGCCGCGCGGCGCAGCGCGATGCCAGCGAACGCGAACTGATCGACCTGATCGGCTCGGAGATCGAGCGGCTCAATGGCCTGCTCGAGCAGCTGCTGTCACCGGCACCCGCCGCGCCACATGCGGCGCTGAACATCCACGCCGCGTTGGAGCGGGTGCTGCGCCTGGCCGAGAACGAGGCCGGCTGGGCGGTGCGCCTGCAGCGCGACTATGACCCCAGCATCCCCGAATTCGATGGCGACGCCGATCGCCTCACCCAGGCGGTATGGAACCTGGTGCGCAATGCCATCCAGGCCGGTGCCGGCAACATCACCCTGCGCACCCGCGTTGAACACGGAGTGCGCATCGCCGAGCAGCTGCACACCCTGGCGTTGCGGCTGGAAATCGCCGACGACGGCCGTGGCGTGCCCGAAGAACTGGCCGAACATCTGTTCCTGCCCCTGGTCAGCGGTCGCGCCGAAGGCACCGGCCTGGGCCTGGCGCTGGCCCAGCAGGTCGCGCGCGAGCATCGCGGCACGCTGACCTACCGGTCGCGCCCGGGCCATACCGTATTCACCCTGCTGCTGCCGATCGGCAACGGCACCGCCGCCGCCGAGGAGGCCCCGCGCGATGTCTGAGTCTTCCGCGTCCCCGCCGTGCATCTGGGTGGTCGACGATGACCGCGCCGTGCGCTTCGTGTTGTGCACCGCGCTGCGTGAGGCCGGCTACCGGGTGGTCGACTTCGACAGCGCCGCCCCCGCACTGCAGGCGCTGGCTGATAGCCCGCCGCCTGCGCTGCTGTTCACCGACGTGCGCATGCCCGGCGACGATGGCCTGGTGCTGCTGGACAAGCTGAAGGCCGCGCTGCCGCAGCTGCCGGTGGTGGTGATGTCGGCCTACACCGACGTCGCCAGTACAGCCGGTGCGTTCCGCGGCGGTGCGCACGAGTTCCTGTCCAAGCCGTTCGATCTGGACGACGCGGTGGCACTGGCCCAGCGCGTGCTGCCTGCGGTGGCGCCGGCCATGGCCGCGCCGACTCCCGCCGCAGAAGCCGCCAGCGACCAGCCGCCGCAACTGGTGGGCGATACGCCACCGATGCGCGCGCTGTTCCGCGCCATCGGCCGCCTCGCGCAGGCGCCATTGGCGGTGTTGATCATCGGCGAAACCGGTACCGGCAAGGAGCTGGTGGCCAACGCGCTGCACCGCGAATCACCGCGTGCGCAGCATCCGTTCGTCGCGCTGAACACCGCCGCCATTCCCGCCGAGCTGCTGGAAAGCGAGCTGTTTGGTCATGAAGCGGGTGCGTTCACCGGCGCGCAGCGGCGCCACATCGGCCGCTTCGAGCAGGCCAACGGCGGCACCCTGTTCCTCGATGAAATCGGTGACATGCCGTTGCCGTTGCAGACGCGCCTGCTGCGCGTGCTCGCCCAGGGCGAATTCTTCCGCGTGGGCGGACGCGAACTGATCCGCGTCGACGTGCGCGTGGTCGCCGCCACCCACCAGGATCTGGAAGGGCTGGTCGCGCAGGGAAAATTCCGAGCCGACCTGCTGCACCGCCTGGACGTGGTGCGCCTGCAGCTGCCGCCGCTGCGCGAGCGCCGCGAGGACATCGCGCAACTGGCCACCACGTTCCTGGCGGCTGCCGCGCGCAGGCTCGATACGCCGCCCAAGCGGCTGACCGCCGCCGCCCTGCAGGCGCTGCGCGAGCACGACTGGCCGGGCAACGTCCGCGAACTGGAAAACGTGTGCTGGCGCATGGCCGCACTGGCCGCCGCCGACACCATTGGCGTGGCCGATGTCGATACCGCGCTCAACCGTGCCCGCAGCCGGCGCAGCAGCACGGCCGCCGGTGACCCGGGCCAATGGGAAGCGCTGCTGTCCGAATGGGCACGCCGGCAGCTGGCCGAGGGCACCGAGGGCCTGCACGCGCAGGTGCGCGAACGGGTCGACCACGCCCTGTTGGAGGCCGCCCTGCAGATCACCCACGGTCGTCGTGCCGAAGCCGCCGCGCGCCTGGGCCTCGGCCGCAATACGCTTACCCGCAAGCTGGGCGCCGGTCGCCGCCGCGGCGGCCATTGAACGGTGCCTGCACGCGATCCTCGCACCCGCTTGCCGAACTGTTGATCCTCCATGGACGATGCCGTCCGTAGTGTTACCTGCAAGGAGTCCTCGATGCGTTTGTCCTTCGCCCTTCTGCCGCTGTCCGCTGCCGTGCTCCTGTCTGCCTGTGGCAGCGCACCGAAGAAGCCGCAGCCCACGCCGCCGCCGGTGGTTACCACGCCCGTGGCCCAGCTCGCCGAAGCCAACCTGGCGCCAGCCTCGGCCAGCATCGTCAGCGGCCGTCTGGTGTTGAAGACCGAAAGCGGTGGCGTGCACTTGACCGGCCTGGTCGGCGGCCTGCAGCCGATGCAGCAGGCCGGCTTCCACATCCACGAGCGCGGTGACTGCAGCGCGGTGGACGCCAGCAGCGCCGGCAACCACTTCAATCCCGCCGGCGTCGCGCACGGTCGTGCCGGCAGCGGCAAGCACCACCTCGGTGACATCGACAACCTGCAGGCAGACGCGCAGGGCCGCGCCAACATCGATGTGCACCTGAAGAGCGTTACCCTGGGCGGAGGCGCCGCCACGGATATCGCCGGGCGTGCACTGGTCGTGCATGCCAGGGCCGACGACTATCGCAGCCAGCCCGCCGGCAATGCCGGCGTCCGCATCGCCTGCGGCGTGATCCGGGTAACCCGCTGATCACACCACCGGCATTTCCCAAGGAGAGTTTCCATGCGTCTGATCCACACTTCGCTGTTCGCGGCCATCGCTGCACTGGGCCTTGCCGCCTGCAACCAGCAGCCGGCAGCACCGGCAGCCGAAGCCCCGGCCACCACCCCGGCTGAAGGTTCGGCAGCGCCGGCCGACCCGGCCACTGCACCGGCTACCGCAGCGGCCCCGGCAACCGATGCCTCGGCCACTGCCGAACTGGCACCGACCCAGGGCAATGAAACCAAGGGGTCGATCACCTTCAAGCTGGTCGACGGCAAGGTGCATGCGTCCGGCCAGATCAGTGGCCTGAAGCCGGGCAGCGAGCACGGCTTCCACATCCACGAGAAGGGTGACTGCAGCGCGCCGGACGGCATGAGCGCCGGCGGCCACTTCAATCCGGGCAAGCAGGACCACGGCAACGTGGCCACTGATCCGCACCACGGTGGCGACATGCCCAACATCAAGGCCGACGACAAGGGCGTAGCCACCATTGATGGTCCGGTGTCGAGCAACGTCAACATCGGCAAGGGTGATGATTTCGACATCATCGGCCGCGGCCTGATCGTCCACGCCGACGCGGACGACTACAAGACCCAGCCGACCGGCAACGCCGGTGCGCGACTGGCGTGCGCGGTAATCAACAAGGCACCGTAAGAAAACGAAAACGCCGGCGCAAGCCGGCGTTTTTCAGTTGATCCGCCGGGCATGGCCCGGCGCTACCGTATTCCGTGGGTAGCGCCGGGCCATGCCCGGCGGCATTACCTGGTCGTCAGCGCGCCAGCAGTTCGCGCGCGTCCTGGCCGGCTTCGCAATGCACGAACAGCACCGGCACACCGTGCGCTTCCAGCACCGCGGCCATCTGCCGCTGGCGCATCAGGAACTGCTCGTAGATGCCCTGCAGGCGCTCGCAGTCGCCCTTGCCGTGGTTGTAATGCGCGCACCAGCCGGCAGGGTCGAACAGCGCCATGCGCGCTTCGCCCTGCGTATAGCGCAGCAACGGCTCGGGCGCGTCACTCAGCCACTCGTCCTGGCCCGGGGCCATGATCGCGGTTTCAATCAGCGGCCACAGCGCGGCCAGTCCCTGGTTGTCGTACTGCATCGACATCATCGCGGCCAGATCGTTCACGGTGAAATAGCGTGCGTGCTCCACGCGTGCACCGAACGTGTTCTGTGCCATCAGCGCGGTATCGGCATGGGCCATGCCATTGGCCAGCAGCACCTCTTCCAGGGCATCGGCCACGGCTGTCGTGGTGGCCACGTCGGTACCGGTCAGCAGGAACGGCACCACCCGCAGGCCACCACCAACCAGGCTTGCGTCGGCTTGGAAAGGCAGCGGCACATCACCGCTGGCATCGGCGCCGAAGGCCAGCACGCGCGGGCCCTGGTTGCTACCGGGCGCGCGCATCTGCAGTTCTTCCAGGCGGCGATGGATCGGCCAGCCGGGGCGAAGCACTTCGGCCGGATCGAAATGGGCGGCGGCGAACACCAGGTCCAGCTCGGCCACCTGTGGCACCAGCTTTGACAGGTCGCGGCCGACGCGTTCGGCCAGTTCACCGGCCTGTTCAGCGCTGAGCACCGCCTGGCGGGGGATTTCGCCGCCGGCCAGTTCCAGGGCCAGCACGCCAAGGGCATTCATCGCAGGGTCGGGTTTGCTCATGGTTCCACGGTTGGCCCATCACAGGGCGGCAGCTACACTTGGCCCCATTATGCCTGCTCTGTCGTGCAGGCCATGTTGCAGACACCCTCATCCATGCCAGGTATCTCCATGCCCAACGCTCGTCCCGTCGCCATCCTCGGTGGCGTCCGCATTCCGTTCTGCCGGCAGAACACCGCGTATTCGGATGTCGGCAACCTCGGCATGTCGGTGCGTACGCTGGGAGCGCTGGTCGAGCGCTTCGGCCTGCACGGCCAGCAGCTGGGCGAAGTGGCGATGGGTGCGGTCATCAAGCACTCCAGCGACTGGAACCTGGGCCGCGAAGCCACGCTGTCCTCGGGCCTGTCGCCGTTGACCCCCGGCATCACCCTGCAGCGCGCCTGCGGCACCTCGCTGGACAGCATCATCACCGTTGCCAACAAGATCGCCCTGGGCCAGATCGAGTCCGGCATCGGCGGTGGTTCGGACACCACCTCCGACGTGCCGATCGTGTACGGCAAGAAGCTGCGTGCGCGCCTGCTGGCGGCCAACCGTGCCAAGAGCACCGGCGACAAGATCCGCGCACTGACCTCCGGCTTCAAGTTCGCCGAGCTCAAGCCGGAGTTTCCGGGCGTGGCCGAGCCGCGTACCGGCAAGAGCATGGGCGACCACTGCGAGGACATGGCCAAGGAGTGGAACATCTCGCGCGACTCGCAGGACGAGTGGGCGGTGTCTTCGCACAAGAAGCTGGCCGCAGCCTATGAGCGCGGCTTCTTCAATGACCTGATCGCACCGTTCCGCGGCGTCGAGCGCGACAACATCCTGCGCGCCGACACCTCGCTGGAAAAGCTGGCGACGCTGAAGCCGGCCTTCGACAAGGTGTCCGGCCGCGGCACCCTGACCGCTGCCAATTCCACCCCGCTGACCGATGGCGCCGCCGCCGTGCTGCTGGCCAGCGAAGAGTGGGCACGCGCGCATGGCCACGAGCCGCAGGCCTACCTGCGCGACGCACACGTGTCGGCCGTCGATTTCGTGCACGGCGAAGGCCTGTTGATGGCGCCGACCGTGGCCGTGCCGGAGATGCTCAAGCGCAACGGCCTGACCCTGCAGGACTTCGACATCTACGAGATCCACGAAGCCTTCGCCGCACAGGTGCTGTGCACCCTGCGTGCGTGGGAGAGCGAGGATTACTGCCGCAACCGCCTCGGCCTGGATGCGCCGATGGGTCGCATCGACCCGGACAAGATCAACCTGCTGGGTTCGTCGCTGGCCACCGGTCACCCGTTCGCCGCCACCGGTGCACGCGTGATCGCCACGGCGGCCAAGCAGTTGGCCGAGCGCGGCGGTGGCCGTGCGCTGGTGTCGATCTGCACCGCCGGCGGCATGGGCGTGGTGGCGATCGTCGAACGTTGAACGCCACGCGGTAGTGCCGGCCGCTGGCCGGCAACGTTGGAATTGAAAACGCCGCCCGATGGGCGGCGTTTTCGTTGATTGCATCCTCCGGTGGGTACCGAGATTGCATCCTCTGGTGGGTGCCGACCGTTGGTCGGCACACCTTCAGCCAGGGTCACGGCATCCGCGGGTTGTCGAACGCGTCGCGCTCCTCATTGGCGTCGTACACCGGCGGCAGCGGTGCAATCGACTGCTCCTCGACGGTCGCATGCAGCGGCGGGTCAACCACCGCTGCCGGTGCACGCACCAGCGCCACGCTGTCTTCGCCTCGCTGCAGGCGCAGCGCGTTGGCCAGGCACTGCGCGGCCAGCACGTGTTCGCCACGTTGCGCGAAGGCTTCGCCCAGCGCTTCCCACGCAGGGGCGCCGGCACCCGCGGCGATGGCTTCATGCAGGAACGCATCGGCCGCGTCCCATTGTTGCTGCGCCAGCGCGATGCGGCCCTGGGCCAGGCGCAGGGCGGCCGAGTCGTCGTGCACGTTGCGCCAGCGCTGCAGGTTGGCCTGGCGCGTGGCCAGACGTTCGGCCGGCAGACGGCCATACACGGCCACCAGTTCGTCATCCCAGCGGTGGTCCAGCGCCTGCTCAAGCGCCAGCAGTGCCGGTTCGTCCCAGTCCAGTGCAACTGCACGGGTGGCGTAGGAGGCAACTACGTCCGGGGTCGGTCGCAGCGCCTTCGGCGTGGCTTCCCACTGCGCAGCTAGGGCGTTGACGTCGCCCGCTTCCAGCAGTGCCTGCGCGGCCAGGCGTGCTTCCAGCTCGCTGCTGGCCTCGGCCGGCAGCACCTTGGTCTGGCGCAGCGCGCCCAGCTGGCCGTAAGCCTCGTGCGCGCGGCCAGCACGTGCCAGCGCTTCGGTACGCAGCCACAGACCACGCGGCGGCAGCGGCTGGATCGCTGCCACATCCAATGCGTTGATCGCATCCACCGGCAGATCGTTGGCCAACAGCTGCTCGGCACGCAGCAGTGCCTGCAAGGTCGCATCGCTTTCGCCCAGGCGCTGCAGCAGCGCCTCGGCAGCGGGGGCATCGGCCCGCACCTGCGCGCTGCGCACGGCATTGGCCAGGGCAACCCCGCTCACTTCCGGATCCTTGGCGGCGCCATCCAGCAGCTTCTCGGCGCGCTGCCACTGGCCATGCTCATAGGCCAGCAGACCATCGATCAGGCGCACCCGGCCCTGCTTGCGGCGGTAGCGGCCCCAGGCACGGAACGGTGCGGCGATCAGGCTCCACAGCAGCCACAGCACCAGCACGCCGATCACCGACAGCAGCGCTACCTTCGGCAGGTTGCTGTGGTAGTCGTAGCCGCCATAGCGCAGGGTCACTTCGCCGTAGCGGTTCAGGTCATCGGTGCCGAGCCATTGCGCGGCAACTACGCCAATGGCCACGGCCAGCAACAGCACGACCAGTGATTGCAGGGGTTTCATACGGGCTTACCTCCGGTCGGTCTGGGTACGCAGTTGTTGCAGGGTGCTGCCAAGCACGGTGTCATCGGCCTGCAATGGCAGCGAGCGCAGGGCATGGAGTTCAGCACGTTGCGCGCGCAGGTCCGGTGAATCCGGCCAGCGCCGCTGCGCCCAGAGATCGATTCTGTTCAGCGCGGCATCGCGGCCTTTGCCGTCGCCGCGCTCGATCGCTGCGCGGGCCAGGGTCAGTTCCAGCTGCAGCGCCGTATCGATGGTGGCGCGCTCGGCCGACGTCAGCGGGCCGTTCAGGCGGCTCGGGGTGATATCCACGAAGGGCGCCAGCGCGGCCTGCCACCACGGTTTTGCGGTGTTGTTGGCCGGCGTCTGCGCGATCTGCGAAGGCAGGCCCTGCAGGGCCTTGCCCAGCGCGTCCAGGCGTTGCAGTGACAGCACGCGCGGGCCAGCGCCCAACGCATCCAGCGCGTTGCGTTCCTGCACCAGTGCCTGGCGCAGGTTCAGGCCGTCGCTGTCGGGCAGATCGGCCAATGCAGTGGCGGCCAGCGCATACAGCCGGCGTGAGCCTTCCACGTCATCGGCGAAGGCCAGCCGCTGTGCGGCCTGGGTCAGCAGCAGTTCGGCCTCATCGCGCTGCACCGCCTGGCGGCCCTGGTTGGCGCTGTCGGCCAGCTTGGCCAGGTTTTCTTCCAGCAGGGCACTGCGTTGCGACAGGCCCAGCACTTCGTCGCGCAGCACCCGGTTGGTGGTGGCCGCATCCTGCAAGCGCTGGCTGGCAGCACGCTGGTCGCGGCGCAGGGCCTCGACCGTAGCCTCCAGCCCCTTCAGCTGCACGGCGGTGGTCTGCGCCTGCGCCAGCTGGTCGCTCTGCTGCTTCTGCCAATAGTGGTAGCCGGCATAGCCGCCCGCGCCCAGCACCGCCAGCACGGCAAGCGGCAGCAGCCAGCGCATGGGGCGATGGGGCGATGGAGCGGGCGGCAGAGTGTCGTTCATCGGGCTTCCTTGTCGGCGGCAATGCCGGAACAGATCCGGCAGGCAGCGTTGTGCACAGCATCACTGTTGCCGACGACACCGGCAAGCCGCTGCCGGGCGCCTGTTCAGGTCGCTGCCGGGCCGGTGAGCGCAGTGTGTGCAGCGGCCATCAACTGAACGCTGGTAGGGCCCTCGCTGCGCACCACCCGGGTTAGCCCCAGGGCCTGCGCCTGCGCGCCCAGCCGGTCGCTGGCCACCAGCGCGATCGCGTTCGCCCGCAGCCGCTGCTGCCAGTGCGCAGGCAGCTGCTGCCAGAAACGCTGCAATGCCTCGCCACTGCTGATGGCCAGCAGCCAAGGCGTGGGAGAACGGGCCAAACGCGCCAGCATGCGCCGTGACAAGCGCAGCGGCAGCCGTCGGTAGACATCGGCGCGGGTGATCTGCGCGCCCGCGGCCTGCAACTCAGCGGCAATCAGGCCCCGGCCTCCCGGTGCGGTCACCAGCCCGATCTGCATGCCCCGCACATCGCCCAGCACCGGCATCGCCAGCAGGCCCTCGCTGTCCATCCGCTGGGGCGCATGGACGTCAGCGACGCCATGGGCCAGCAGGGCACGCGCGGTGCCTTCGCCCACCGTCAGCCACGGGCTGCGCTGCGCCGTCGCCAGCGGTAGCAGGCTGGCCGCTGCGGCCACGGCTGCCGGGCTGGTGAACACCACCCGATCGCTGGTCAGCGCCCGTTGCAGTTGCTGGCGCGCGGCGCTGCCCTGCAGACGCTGCAGCCGCCAGGGCGAAAGCGCGACGGTACGGCCTCCCAGCCCTGCTGCGGCGTGGCGCAGCGCCGCCTGCTGGCCCTGCGGGCGCAGCGAGATCAGGGTCCAGCCAGTGGGTATCGTATGGTTGGCCATTACCGTCATTATGCGGGCCCTTCGTTGTCGTGGTTGCTGCTGATGGCTGTTGATGCCCTGACCTCTTCGCTGGCTGCCCTGCAGGACGTGCTGGACTGCATGCCGGCGGTCCGCGCGATGCAGATCCGCCTGGATGGCTATGCCGACGGCGTGCTGCGTATCACCGCGCCGCTGGTGGCCAACGTCAATGACAAGGGCAATGCGTTCGGTGGCAGCCTGGCCTCGGTGCTGACCCTGTCCGGCTGGGCGCTGGTCAGCCTGCGCCTGCGCCTGGCCGGCCACGACGCCGAGGTCTACGTGGCCGACAGCAACCTGCGCTACCTGGCACCGGTCTATGAAGACCTGCATGCCCATGCCGAAGCGGCTGGAAGCGGCGCCTGGGAGACCTTCCTGGCCACCTTCCGCCAGCGCGGCAAGGCCCGCATCAGCATTGTCGCCACCCAGCCCGGTGCCGACGGCAAGGCCGCGGCCGAATTCAGCGGTCGCTTCGTTGCCTTCGCCAAAGGGTAGGATGGCAGGCTGACGCCCTGCGGAACCCACCGATGCGCCGCCTCATCCAGATCCTCCTGTGTTCCCTGCTGCTGCTCAGCGCCGCCGCCGGCGCTGCCGCCGACGACCTCAGCCGCAAGCAGCGCAAGCTGCTGGAAGAGACCCAGATCGCCTACGGTGCCACCATCCGCTGGGGCAGCATGGACGACGCCATTGCCTATCTGGACCCGCAGCTGCGCAAGTCCAAGCCGCCGACCGAGTTCGAACTCAACCGCTATGCGCAGCTGCGCGTGTCGTCCTACCGCGAGCGCAGCAGCGCATCGCTGGACGGCGGCCAGGTCGAGCGCCGGGTCGAAATCGGGGTGATCAACCAGAACACCCAGGCCGAGCGCACCGTGGTGGTGACCGAGCGCTGGCGCTGGGATCCGGAAGCCAAGCGCTGGTGGCAAAGCGCGGGCCTGCCGGACCTCTGGCAGGGGCAGTGACGGGTCGCGTCCGGCTTGTGCGACAATCGGCGCCCGCTTAATCGACCCGTGACCTGAGTGAATTACGAAGAGTTGCTGGCCTTCGCAGGCCGAAACCCGATGCTGTCCGCGGCCCTGGTCGGCCTGACCGTGGCCCTCATCGTCACCGAAATCCGCCGCCTGTTCCGGGGCTTCAAGGGCATCAAGCCCGCCGAACTGACCCAGCTGATCAACGCGGGCGGCACGGTGGTGGTTGATCTGTCGCCCAGCGCTGATTTCGAAAAGGGCCACATCGCCGGCAGCCGCAGTGCC
The DNA here is from genome assembly GCF_058783335.1 of Stenotrophomonas sp. FW305-C-20-S1. Lineage (NCBI taxonomy): Bacteria > Pseudomonadati > Pseudomonadota > Gammaproteobacteria > Lysobacterales > Lysobacteraceae > Stenotrophomonas > Stenotrophomonas sp. FW305-C-20-S1. The sequence continues at coordinate 85,344 of NZ_JBYTEK010000008.1, forward strand.
CAGGCCAGCGCGTTCGGCCCCGAGCACAAGCTGGTGGCCAACGCCAAGCAGGCCCCGGTGGTGCTGGTGTGCCGCAGCGGCAACGCGTCCGAGACCGCCGCCAAGGCGCTGAAGAAGGCCGGCTTCGAGAAGGTCTTCGTGCTCGACGGCGGCATCCCCGCGTGGCAGCAGGCAGAACTGCCGCTGGTCAAGGGCCGCAACTGATCGCAGGCGGTGGCGGATGTGGCCTTGTTTGCGCCCTCCGCCGCCCCCATCGCAGTAATTCGACCATCGTTTTCATTGCATTCACTGGAGTTACTGGAAATGTCCGAAGAGACCACCAACGGCGCTGTCGCGCCGGTCGATGCCGCCACCGGCCCCGCGTTCACCGTCGAGAAGATCTACGTCAAGGACGTTTCCTTCGAGTCGCCGAATGCCCCGTCGATCTTCAACGACCAGGTGCAGCCGGAACTGCAGCTCAACCTGAACCAGCAGGTCCAGCGTCTGGGCGAGAATGCCTTTGAAGTCGTGCTGGCCGTGACCCTGACCTGCCAGGCCGGCGAGCGCACCGCGTACGTGGCCGAAGTGAAGCAGGCTGGCGTGTTCGGCCTGGTCGGCCTGGACCCGCAGTCGATCGACGTGCTGCTCGGCACCCAGTGCCCGAACATCCTGTTCCCGTACGTGCGCCAGCTGGTCAGCGACCTGATCCAGGCCGGCGGCTTCCCGCCGTTCTTCCTGCAGCCGATCAACTTCGAAGGCCTGTACGCAGAAACCCTGCGCCAGCGCCAGGAGCAGGGCGACGCACCGTCGCTGGCTGACTCCGAGCCGGCCGGCAACGCCTGATCCCGGCCGCGACGTCACGGATGAGCACTACCGCTGACAAGATTGCCGTACTCGGCGCCGGTTCCTGGGGAACCGCGCTGGCGACGCTGCTCGCCCGCCACGGTCGCCAGACCGTGCTGTGGGGGCGCGATGCTGCCGTGGTCGAGGCCATCGACCAGCGCCACGAGAATCCGCGTTACCTGCCGGGCATTCCGTTGCCGGAATCGCTGCGCGCCACCACCGACCTCGCGTCGGCGGTGGAAGGTGCGGCCTGGATCCTGGTGGTGACCCCGTCGCATGCATTCGGTGAAACCGTGCGCGCGCTGGCGCCGCTGCGTCCGGCCGGTGCCGGTGTGGCCTGGGCCACCAAGGGCTTCGAGCCCGGCTCTGGCCGCTTCCTGCATGAAGTAGCGCGCGAAGTGCTGGGCGAGGACGTGCCGCTGGCCGTTGTCACCGGGCCGTCGTTCGCCAAGGAAGTCACCCTGGGCCTGCCGACCGCGATCACCGTGCACGGCGACGTGCCCGAGTTCGCGCAGACGGTGGCCGAGGCGATGCACGGTCCGGCGTTCCGCGCCTACACCGGCGACGACATGGTCGGTGCCGAGCTGGGCGGTGCGATGAAGAACGTGCTGGCCGTGGCCACCGGCGTCGCCGATGGCATGCAGCTGGGCCTGAACGCCCGTGCCGGCCTGATCACCCGTGGCCTCAACGAGATGCTGCGTCTGGCGGCAGAGATCGGCGCCAAGCCGGAAACGCTGATGGGCCTGGCGGGGCTGGGCGACCTGGTGCTGACCTGCACCGGCGACCTGTCGCGCAACCGCCGCCTGGGCCTGGCCCTGGGCCGCGGGCAGACGCTGCAGGACGCCATCCGCGAAATCGGCCAGGTGGTCGAGTCGGTGCAGACCGCCGACGAAGTGATGCGACAGGCGCGCCGTCATGGCATCGACCTGCCCATCTCCGACCGCGTGCGCGCCGTGCTGCATGGCGAGCAGACCCCGGAAGAAGGATTGCGTGCGCTGTTGGCACGCGAACAGAAGCCGGAGTATCCGGATACGCTGTTCAAGTGAATCGAAAACCCCGGCCCAGTGCCGGGGTTTTTTTTTTGTGCGTGCGCGAAACCCATCCACGCATGGCGTGGATCTACTGCGGAACCCGCAGCGCCCATCACCGCGACCGCGGCGGCGTGTTGGTGTTGTCCATGTCCGAAAAAATCATCCACGGCCCACCCGCCACCCGCTTCAACGTCAGCGTGAACTTCCCGGTATCGCCTACGTTGCTGCCGTAGGTGTAGGCACCAATGATGTAACCGGTGGATTCCTCTGCGGCATAGGCCAGCGCACGCAGCCGCAACGGGCTGCTTCCCTGGCCGGCATACGCTGCCTCGATCGCCGCGCGCCCGCGCACGGGCGGCTGGTTGCTCTGCAGGATGAAACCATCCTCGGTAAACAACCTCGCCAACGCCTTCGCATCACCGGTGCGCCACGCCTGTTCGTAATCGCGCAGCACGCGATCCAGCGTGGCGGGCAGGGGGACATCGGCAAGACGTGCGGCGGGCGAGGATGCGGTGGGCTCCTGCGCAACAACAGGCCCGGCCAGCAACAGGCCACTGATGAGAAACACGGCAAGTCTTGAATGGCACATACGTCTGCATCCTGGCGGTGATGGAAGGCGTGATTGCCAGAGTATCCACCTTGGCTGGCGGGTAGAATCACGCGGTCGCCGGCTGGGCGAATGGACACAGGACAGGGAATGACGTCTCGAATGATGGGAATGGCAGGGCTGGTCGCGTTGCTGGCTGCGTGCACGCAGGCAGCGACACCGGAAGCAGGCACCGCAGCTGCACCCGCCGCTACTGCTGCGCCGACGGAAGCCCCCGCCGCCACGACCACGGTGGTCGAGCACGCACCTTCCGTCGAAGACGGCGTGGACCCGTCGGTGTGGGACAACGAAGGCGAGCCGGAAGGTGAGACCCCCGGCGCCGAACTCACCTGCGCGGACAATCCGCTGGCGACTTATTTCTTCACCCTGGTCGGCGGCAACACCGTGGACGACTGCGGCCGCAAGGACCCGAAGGTGCTGGCCGCGTTCGACGCCCTGATGAAGAACACTGCGGCGGCCGAATCGCCCGACAAGAACGTCCCCTCGCTGCGCGAACGCCTGCTGAGCGGTCCCAGCGGTCCTGGCGAACTGATGGTGCTGCAGGGCGAGCCGTGGTGGCTTTACACCGCCTGTCAGGCACACCAGTGCTCGACCACCGCGCTGGCGATGCTGTATTCGCCGACGCACTCGAAGATGGTCGGCCGCCTTACCGCCCGCTGCAACGTGTGGTGGCTGGGCGAGCCGAACGCGGAGCAGCGCGCCCTCATCGAGCGCGAGCGGCCGGTGGACGAGGCGATGTTGAAGGAAGAAGGCGATTCCTGCGAATGACCGGCGGTAACGCCGGAAGATTCTCCGGCGTTACGCCTCAGGCCGCATCCGCGCGCTGACCTGCGCGGTCAGCGCCAGGCACGCCATCATCAAACCCTCCATCACCCGATCGCCCACGTATTCGTCGTCCGGTCCGTTCTGGCGGACGCGCTCGGCCGCCAGCAGCATTTCCAGCGCGATGCGCAGGCCCGCCAGTGCGCAGTCCGCATCGGCCAGCGCCATGCGGCGGCCGGGCATCTGATGACGCTCCGGCCACGGCTGGCCGTCAGCGGCTGTGCCTTTTCCAATCCGCGTCAGCGTGGCGATGAAAGCTCTGGGATCGATCGCAGATGCTTGTTCTGATGACGCATCGTCCTCAGCGCGATAGGGGTGAAGACGGGGGAATTCCGGTGTGGTCATGGCTGAGGCTCCGTGCAGGACAGACGGTAACCGCCACACAAAGGTGGCGGGCGGAGACGTGGCTCGAAAACCGGGCGCTTGTTGAAGCCGGCAGGCACAGGGCCTCCACGCTCCGCCCGCCATAGCCGGCAGACGGATTGCCAGCCGGCGTCACGCGGGGTGACGCCGGCTGGCAAGCGTAATCAAACAAGCGCACGGGTCTTCGAGGCCCGGCCATCCTTTTTCGATGGCCCGTCATCTGTACCTCTGTGGCTGCGCAACGCCAATCAGACAAGTTGCATTCAACGCTTGATGCAAGACGCTTTCGGCATTCTTGCATGCTGTTAAGCCGCCCCAGACGCCGATGGCGCAAGGGCCCTAAGCGATAGAGGAATATGCGACATGGGTCGTGATTGCCAGCGTAGTGTGCTGACACGTCAGCGAGGCAATAGCGACAGAACTCCGCGATGCGGCGATACAGCGTGGGGCTAGTCGAGCTCTATGAGAAAGCGCGTGGCCATGGCAGATGGCACCACAGACGCCCCGACCCGCTTCAGTTCAACCAGCCCATAGCCTTCCATCATCCGAAGGGTACGAGAAAGGCTTGGAACCTTGCGCCCGCAGTGCTCGGACAGTTCGGTGAGCGACCTGGGTTGAAGTTCGCGCAGCAGTCGCAACAGCCGGCGGTTCTCATCACTCAGTACTGCGGCCAGGGAAGACAGGGTGGAGAAGGCTATCGCCCCCTCCGTAACCTGCGGCGGTGCCGATCTGTCCTTTCGTTCTCCGCCGATGACACAACGTCGGAAGGTACTTTGGACTGGCGAACGGCACGTATCGGAATCTGTCATCGGTGCGGGATTGCATTGGGACCGACAGATCATGTCTGGCCGAGCACGCGCTGGATTGAACAAACGGCGCATGGATGGCGCAACCGAAGGCTGTGTCAGCTTCCGGCCAGCAGCAGCCGCACGAGGCTCACGATCACGCTTGCCTCACCCGTTCGGGGCAGGCGGGGACCCGAGCCTGCCGGCAGACTGGCGACCTTATCCTTGGAAGAACAACGCAATGAGTACCTCCAACCGCAAGACGGCCAGCTTCGGCGTGCCGTGGGAATCGGCCTATGGGTATGTACAGGCCGTGCGCGTGAACAATTCGATCTTCGTGTCGGGCCAGCTCTCGCACACGCCGGAGGGACAGCTGGTGGCGCCGGCCGCTCTGGGCGCTGATGGAAAGCCTGCCAACTTCGACACCATGGAAGCGCAGATGAAGCGCACCTACGAGAACGCGCAGGTGTTGTTGGCCGAGCTGGGTGGATCGTTGGCGGATGTGGTTGAGGAAACCCTGTTTGTCATTGATGTGCCTGCGGCGTTCGCCGCCAGCAGCAAGGTCAGGCCTGCCGTCTATGGCCAGCCTGTTCCCCAGGTGGCCAGCAACCTCATCGGGGTTTCCGCGCTCGCCTTCCCCGAACAGTTGATCGAGATCGCGTTCCGCGCTGAAGTGCAGCCGTAGCCGGCCCCCTGAAGCGAAGGAGCACCCCGCGCTGACATGGAAAGCCCGCGGGCGCATTCACGCCCGCAGGCCTTCCTCACGTTGGCTCCGCAACTTACATGCCCAGGTCGGACAGCCCCGGGTGATCATCCGGGCGGCGCCCCAGTGGCCAGTGGAACTTGCGTTCGCTGTCCTTGATGGGCATATCGTTGATGCACGAGAAGCGGCGCTCCATCAGACCATCCGCGCCGAATTCCCAGTTCTCGTTTCCATAGGAGCGGAACCAGTTTCCAGAGTCGTCGCGCCATTCATAGGCGTAGCGCACGGCGATGCGGTTGCCGGTGAATGCCCACAACTCCTTGATCAGGCGGTACTCAAGCTCTTTCTTCCACTTTCGGGCAAGGAACTGCCGGGCTTCCTCGCGGCCGTTGGTGAACTCGGCGCGGTTTCGCCACTGGGTGTCGAGCGAATAGGCAAGCGCCACTTTGTCGGCATCGCGGGAATTCCAGCCATCTTCTGCCAATCGAACCTTCTGGATCGCCGCTTCGAGAGTGAACGGGGGAAGGGGGGGACGGGGTGCTTCTGCGGACACGGTGGGGCCTCCAGTGGAAATGGATGAACGGGGTACTGCGGCGGGATTTCGGTTACTGCGGCGTTAGCGCGTGGCTTGCTTCAACAACAACTGCGCAACTTCCCTTGCGGTGTCTGCGGCGTCGTAGTCACCCATCACGCGCGATACGGTGATGGCGCCTTCCATCAGAAGCAGCAGCTGCTGCGCCAGAACGGCCGGCTGCGCGATGTTCAGTTGCCCGGTGAGCTCCAGCGTGTAATCGAGCAGTTTCTGCTTGTGGTGCTTGGCGATCCTGCGGATCGGGTCGTGAGAATCGCCGACCTCGCCTGCCGTGTTGATGAAGGCACAGCCGCGATAGCCCTCGGACTTGAACCAACCTTTGAGCACCGTGAACATGCCCAGGATGCGCGCTTCCGGGCTGCCGGCCTTGTCGCATTCCTGCCTGAACCAGTTGAGCCAGCGCACGTCCCGCGCGCTCAGCGCGGCTGCGGCAACCTGGTCCTTGTTTTCAAAGTGTCGGTAAATGCTCTTGCGCGCAACGCCAGAGGTCTTCACCAGCAGATCCATGCCGGTCGCATGTATTCCGTTCTGGTAAATCAGCGCCTCCGCCGTGTCCAGGATCTTCAGTCGAGTGTCGGTCGTTGTCTTATCCATGGCGCCAAGGTAGAACGATCGTTCTACCTTGTCAACCAGCGATTACACATCAGCTCTGCGGCACAGTTGCCGAAGGCGACCTGCCAGGTAATCCGGACATTTCCACAACCTGTAGCGCCCGGCCGGGCTGACCAATATCTGACTCGGATGGCATGCACACGCCAGCTTCCGCTTTCGGCCAGAAGCTGACATCGCGAGGCCCTCTAGTCGCTTACAGGAGCATTCCTCCTGAGGCCTCAATGCGCTGACCGGTAATCCAATGACTGCCTCCCGCCAGCAGGTTTGCCACGGCCATGCCGATGTCGTCGGGGCGACCCGTACGTCCCATCGCCGTGTGCTGTGCCACGTAGTGGTTCACGGCGGCATCGTCGCGCACTGCACCGCCGAAGAAGTCGGTCTCGGTGGCGCCAGGGGCTACGGCGTTGACCGCGATGCCCTTCGGTCCCAGCTCGAGCGCGAGATAGCGGGTGGCGGTTTCCAGTGCGCTCTTCATTGCTGCGTACACCAGGCTGCCCGCAGCCACGTGGCGGGTCAGGCTGGTGGAGATGTTGATGATGGCGCCGCCATCGGCCAGCTGCGGCGCCAGCAACTGGGTCAGCAGCAGTGGCGCTTTGAAATGCACGCGGTACAGCAGGTCGATGTCATCGCCGCGGATCTCACCGAACGCCGATGGTGCGTGCAGCCCTGCATTGTTCACCAGCTGTTGGAAGTGCGATGCACCCCAGCGCTGCAATTGTGCCCGCACAGCCGATGCGAAGGTCTCCAGTGATCCAATCGCATCCAGATCCAGCGGCAGCATCGCGGCGCGTACGCCATAGGCTTCGATCTGGCGCAGGGTTTCGGCGGCCTGAACCTGCTGATGCTGGTAGGTAATCATCACGTCGCTACCCTGCCTGGCCAAGTGGAGGGCAATGCTGCGGCCAATGCCGCGGCTGCCGCCGGTAACCAGGGCGATCGTGCGCGGGGTGTGTACGCTGTTCATGGTGGCTTTGTCTCGTGAAACGGAGCGTGACATGCTGCGCCCACGGTGCCGTCCGCACTTGCCCAATTGCACACGATCCTTGCCCGATTCCCCTGCTACCTGTGATCGCCAAGCCCCGCTGCGTGCATTAGCGCTGCAGGCGCAGGCGGTGCTGCGCGCACGCAGCCTGGACGCGGAGCCGCTGCTGGAACTTCTGCCCGGCGCTTGGCTGGCGCGTACAGGATCAACGCGCGCTCCGGCCCCGGCTCTGTACCGTCCCGCGGTGGCGGCGGTGCTACAGGGGGCCAAACAGGTATGGGTGGGCGATGCGGTGCTGGAATATCGCGCCGGCGATGCACTACTCACCCGTCAGCCCGTTCCCGCTCGCGGGATGGCCGCCCGGGGCAACCACCAGACGCATTTTCTGGGGCTGGTGGTGGAGTTGGACACCGTCTTGTTGCGACAGTTGCTGAGCCAGTTGGGCAACCCACCTACAGGCCAAGCGCCTCATCCTGCGCCATTCAGTGTGGTAGCGCTGGATTCACCCGTACTGAGCTGTCTGCTGCGTCTGCTGGAGCTGGCCCTCGACACGCCCGACGCCCAGCGGCTGCTGTGGCCTGCCCTACAGCGTGAGCTGCTGTTTCGTCTGTTGCAGGGTGAAGCAGGGCCAGCACTGCTGGCGATGGCCCAGCCATCTCCCTTGGCACGGCGGATGGCGGGCGCGATTCGTACCCTGCAACGCAGCTTCCGGCAACCGCTTGATGCGGCCGCGCTGGCCAGCCGTGCAGGCATGGGCAGCGCGCTGTTCTATCGGCATTTCCGTGCGGCAACGGGCCTGTCACCGCTGCAGTACCAGAAGCAGCTGCGCCTGATCGAGGCACGTCGCCTGCTGCAGGGGGGCGGCACCAGCATCTCCGCCACCGCGTTCGCCGTGGGCTACGAGAGCCCTTCTCAGTTCAGCCGCGAGTTCAGTCGGCTGTTCGGCCACGCACCGCGCGAGGCTCTCCCGCCGATCGCTCGATGAGTATCAGCCTTGCTCGGCCACTTGGCGCTGCAGCATCGCGATTCCGGCTTCCAGCGTAACCGCCGGCCGATAGCGAAGCTCGCTGCGTGCACGGCTGTCATCCAGCGTGACCTCCACCGCTGAAGATGCGAACTCCTGGCGGGTCATTGGCGCACGCAGAGGCAGCCGCAGTCTGCGGAAAAGGTCATCCAGTCCGATGAAAACACGCAGCAGCGCACGCGGCACCTGTTTTTCAGGCGGTTGTACGCCATAAGCCAGCAACTGAGCGCCAATCAGACGGCGGAACGGCACGGGCGCACCATCGCAGATGTGGTAGACACGGCCGCCCGCACCGCGCGTCAAGGCGCAGCAGACCGCTTCAGCCAGGTTGTCCACGTGGGTGGACGAGGTGAGGTAGTGCCCGCCGTCGATCCAGGCGAAGCGGCCGCTGCGTACGGCCTGCAGCAAGTAGGGCATAGCGGTCGTGTTGTCGCGGCCCCAGACAAATCTTGGTCGCAGCACCTTCACTGCGAAATGCGGTGTGGACAGCGCGATCGCCACCCGTTCTGCTTCAGCCTTGCTCGCGCCGTAGATGCCTGCTGCGCGCGCCGGATACTGATGGTCCTCGCGCGCCTGTTGCAAAGGCGCACCGGTGGTCAGTGCCGATTCGCTGCTCAGCACGATCGCCACCGACACACCCGCAGTACGGGCGGCCGTCAGCACGTTGCGGGTGCCTTCCACGTTGGTCTGCCACTGGCTGGGTGAAGCATTTCGGTGGTCGGTGTCGGCGGCCGCGTGGATCAGCGCGGCGCAGCCCTCCATCGCCGCAGCGATGCCGGGGTCCAGCAGATCGCCGTGTACCGGCTGGGCGCCCAGCGCCTGTACCACCGCCGCCGCCTGGGGGCTGCGCACCAGCGCACGCACGTGGTGACCGTCTGCACACAGGCGGCGAATCAGATTGCGGCCCACGTAGCCGCTTCCTCCGGTCAGGAAGAGGGTGGAAGAACTCATCAGGGTTACCTCGGGGGAGAGAACGGGTTCAGCGCGGCGGCGTCTCGATCAACGCGCCAATGTCCTGCAGCAGCTGCTGCCGCTGCGCGGCCGGCCACTGCACGTAGTCCAGCGACTCCAGCAGCTTCATACCCTCCAGCGCGAGGTATGCCAGCAACGCGCTGCGTGGGTGCGTGGCCTGCTGCTGGATCTCGGCCAGGATCTGCGCCTGGTTGTGCTGGATGGGCGCGCGCAGCTGTGGATCCTGGGCCATGGCCGCGCACAGCGCCAAGGCCACCGGCTGGAATGCCTCGGGAAAGGGCTGGGCCGCTGCGGCAATACGACCGCGCAGCAGCGCATCCTGGTTGAACCCCTTGGCCGCCTCGCGGTTGAAGGCGTTGTCGCGGGCCACCGCACGTTCGACCACGGCCTGGATGAGACCGGCCTTGGACTGGAAGTCGTAGACCACCGAGGCCTTGCTGACCCCGGCTTCGGCGGCCACCGCATCCAACGTCAGGCGCGCCGCCCCTACCTGGGCGACAACGCGCTCGGCAGCATCAAGGAGCTGCTGCGGATCAATACTTTTGCGACGGCCCATCACCGGATTCCATATTTAACCATCCGGTCGATTATAAATGTGGATGCGCTGGTGTAAAGCCCTCTGGGCGGCCTACAGCGCGTCGTAGAGCGCGCCCAGCTGGCGCAGGATCTGCGTGGCCGCCGACAGCTTGGCCTCGGAGTACTGCGCCAGCGCCTGCTGCATCCACTGCTGGATGTTCGCTTCGCGCTGCCGGTGGCGCGCTCGACCGGCGGCCGGCACCTTCACCCGCACCTTGCGCCGGTCGTCGGCTGCCTCCTGCTTGTCCACGTAGCCAGCACCTACAAGACCTTTCAGCAGCTGGGTCACGGCCGCAGTGGAGGTTTCGGTACCCTCTGTCTTCAACCTGACGTGCGATGCAGCATCAGCAGGAAGAGCAAGCTCCGCGTGAGCGTGGGCAACTGCTGCAGCAGGCGATCATTTCGGGGAACGCCTACTTCGACGAGAGCGGCTCGACGGATATCGAGCGGCGCCGCAAGACGGCGCTGTTGTATCGGGCAACGCTGGAAATCAAGCTCTGAACGGTCATCGACGATCGGCGCGACCACGAGACCAAGGAGATGGCCTGACCTGCGCAATGTCTGCATTCGGACAGATCGGTCGTTCACCTCCCGCAGGGGGCCCGGGTGTCCGCCACGACCAAGCCTGAAAAGGCCGCAATCACCCTCGCATCAACCTACACAACGGTTCCATGGGATGATGCGGTGCCCACCGGACGAGCGACCATGCAGAAGCTGACGGACCCCAATCTGCTGGACGACATCGCCGAGATTGGTCGAATCCAGGCCGTGCCGCGAATCCTGGAGACCGTCGCCCACATCACGGGCTCACGATTCACGGCTATTGCCCGCGTGACCCAGACAACCTGGACCGCGTGCGCCACCTTCGACACCCTGGGGTTCGGGTTGGTTCCCGGTGGCCAACTGGTGCTTGAGACCACCATCTGTGACGAGATCAGGCAGTCGGCGACGTCAGTTGTATTTGCGCATGCAAGCGAGCACCCGATTTACTCCCGGCATCACACGCCACGGATCTACGGGCTTGAGAGCTATGCGTCCGTTCCCATCCATCGGCCAGACGGGAGCTTCTTCGGCACGCTCTGCGCGATTGATTCGGCACCGGCCAACTTCGACGTAGCCCACGTCCAACGCTCCATGGAGCTGCTGGCCGACCTGGTAGGAAGCTACCTCGACAAGGAAGATCGCCTTGTGCGAGCGGAATCCGCGCTCTCCGATGCGCATCGTGTCGCCGACCTGCGCGACCAGTTCATTGCCGTGCTGGGTCATGACCTGCGCAGTCCGCTGCAGGCCATCAGCATCGCCGCAGATTCGCTGGCATGTGAGGCGGGCACTGAGCGCCAGCAACGGATGCTCGCGCACATCACTTCCGGCGTTGCCAGAATGGACGGACTGATCAACGACGTGCTTGATTTCGCCAGGGGACGTCTGGGCGGCGGCATTCCCATCGCGCTGCAGCTGACAAGCACGCTGGAAGAAGACCTGAAGCGGGTTGTGGAAGAGGTGGCAATCGCCACTGGCCGCCAGGACATCAAGGTCCACATACAGATAGACGACGACGTGGTCTGCGACCCGAGCAGATTGGCACAGCTCCTGGCCAACCTGCTCACCAATGCAGCGGTACACGGAGAGCGCTCGTCCCCGATTACGCTGACCGTCCACTCCGAGCCGGAAATGCTCACGCTCGACGTACACAACGAGGGACACATTCCATCAGCGAGGTTGGACGCGATTTTCAGCCCATTCTCACGTGAAAAGAGTGAGCGTCCGCGGCCCGGTCTCGGCCTCGGCATCTACATTGCGTCGGAGATCGCGCGGTCCCATGGCGGCACATTGGAGGTGGAGTCCAGTGCGGCCGCCGGCACCTTGTTCACGTTCAAGATGCCCAGGCTGGAGCTTCCGTAGCGGTCTGCCGCGACCACGACCGCAGCCTTCAACCGGGTTTCATTTGCGGGCGTGTCGCGCGTCTTTTTCATCCACGTCCTTCGCAGACGCGCGACTCTGCGCGAACTCCGGGAACGTTTCTTCGATCGAGTCCTTGTCCGGCAGCACGTAGAACACGCCGCCCTTCTCGAACGTGGGATGCACGATCTGCTCGTAGAACCCGGGCGAGACATTGATGCAGCCATGGGTGACACGGTTGTCGTCCGGCGTGGCCGATGCCAGTCGTTCGCTGCGCTTCTCTTTCGGGGTGCCCGGGGGAAGCGGGTGCATTGAAACGGCGGAATCGTAGTCCACCCACAGCACGCGTCCGGCGTCCTCGGACGGGCCATAGGCGCCAATGAAACGACCAGCCGGGGTGGTGCGGTCGTGGCCGGGAATCGCGCTCAGTGCGAGCTTGGCGACGCCGGGTGCCGAGTGATCGCCGATGGCCGAACCAAACAGCGCTGGCGCTGCGCCGCGCAGCTTGCCGTCACCGCCGAAGACCAGGACCTGCGCAGCCGCCTTGTCCATGATCGCGAACGGATAGCCCTGGTTGTCCTTGCTGGCCACGACCCAGCCGGCCAGTTCAATCACCGTATCGGATACCTCCTGGCCCTGCGGAAGTTCATCGGCGGCGGTCGCCGTTTCCGTGGGTGCGTCCTTGGCTTCCTTGGCGTTCCTGGCGCTGGCTGCGCCGGTTCCTGCCAGTGCCAGCGCGATGGCCAGCGTGGCCGATACGGCCCGGCGTGCAGGGAGTGAGTACGTACGAATGGGACGGCTCCTTCGGATGACGACCGAGAGGCTGAAAGACACCAGTGGCCGGTGAAGGACACTGGTGTCTGGTTCAAGCGTTCATCAAAGTGGGTGGAGAGCGGTTACCCGCGCGGCTTGCGGCCGGGGACCCTTTCGAGCTGCTGCACGCGGCCTTCGATCTGATCCAGACGCTGGTTGGCCTGCTGTGCAGACTGGTTGGCGGATTCGGCGCTCTGCGCCGCGCCCTGCACCTTCACGTCGAGCTGGTCGAGACGCGAGTTGATCGTTGCAAATTCGTCTTTGTAGGTGGCGCAAGCACCGAGGCTTACGGTAGCAACGATGGCTACGGTGACGGCACGTGCCGCGTTGATTTGCTGCTTGGTCAGGAACATTCCACTCCCTCCTTCGTCTGGGGAGTCTGGAATATAGCGGCGTTTGTTCCCGCCGCTGCGAAGTGCTTTCAGCTGCAGTTGGAAGACGTGGATGGCCTGTGAAGGTCGGGCAATCAGCAATCCTTAACAAGCGGGAACAAGCGAGCTCTGCTGCATCGGTTGATGTCCTTGTGCCACTTCGATCTCTCCAATTCATCAGCCTGAAGCCGACTCGCGTTGTTCCTCTCAATGGGCGCAGATGGGCGTGACGCAACAACATCGACGCCCGCACCGCGGTTTCGTGCGTGCAGGCCTCATAGCGATCAGCTGCACGAAGCGATCAGGCACCCCGGACTGCATTTCGTGGGCTACTGCATGGTCTTGTAGATCCTCACGCGGGGAACCACGGTCAAGCGGTGCCGCAAGCTGGCAGATAACGCGATTCCAACTCAAAGGGTATAGGTCATCGATTCCAGCATCAGGCGCATTCCTGCCTCAGCCGCTTCGCGATTGGCCTCGACCGTAGTAGTAGACGCATAGCAGGACCAACCGCGACCACAGCCCCGGATGGCCACCAGTTGCACCCGTTCGCGTTTCGGATGACCTGCGGGGAAACGGTCGTCCTGGAACCGGGTCGAATATGCCTGGATGGAAGGAGAAAGCTCGAATGCTGAATACGTGGGAGTCTCCAAGGGCGCCACGTCCTGCTGCGCTCCATATTTCGCAGATGCCCACTCCGACAACGTGACCGCCTGATCGACGAAGGCAACGTCCACCCTGAGTTCAAGCTCGATCTGCCCAGGCCGCTTCAAGTCGGCTTCGACATGCAAGTAGCGGTTGTCCGTCTCTTCGTCGAATCCGGCCCATGCCACAGACCAGTTTCCAGGCAGCTCCAGCCTCAGCCCATCGACCGTGTATCTCTTGGGCGAAGCAACATCGGCACGAGGCGCGGGCTGCGGCGCGGGCGTGCGGCTGCAGGCCACGGCAGCCGTTGGCAGGATCAGCGCGATGGCAAGCAGTAGGTGGTTCAAAGGACGCTTCATATGAGCTCTTGGGTGGCGTGCGCGCAGCACGAATCAGTCCGCGAACGTGGCGGTTTCCAAGATCTTTCGAATGCCCGCTTCCGCGGCGTTGCGATTTGCCTCCAACGTCCAAGTGGAGGCGTAGCAGTTCCACTCCACGCCGCACCGCTTGACGGCCAACACGTGCAGGCTTCGGGCATACGGTTGGTCGTCTTCGAAGAGCTTGTGCCGGAACTGCGTTGCATGAGCCTTCACGCCTGGCGCCAGCTGGTAGGCGGAATACTTGGGCGGTCCGTAGTTTTGGCTGTCCCCCACATCCAGTGAGTACAAATGGGCGGCCCAATCCGGCAGCGAGAGGACCTCGCTCGTGTGGATGAGAACGACCCCCACATCGAGGGTCAACACTTCGAAACGGGTCTTGTCGGCTTCGATGAACACCCGTCGATGGTTTTCCCCGTCACTGGGATGGTCTTCTACGACTGTCCAGTTCCCGGGCACCTGCATCTTCAGCCCGTCCTTCGTGTACGTCCTGGGCGAGGCAACGTCTGGTGGCGCAGCTGGCTCGGCGACGAGGCCCTGCGAAGCGGCCACGGCAGGAGCAAGACAGGCGACACAGATGAGGCTTTGGAGCAGGAAAGGTCTCACGCGCATTCCTAGGGCGGATAGTGGCCGCGGATGGTAGAGAGGGCACGAATGAGTCGCCATAGGAAAATTTGTAAATCTGCCTTGGTGCCGCAGCAAACCGAAGATCGGAAAGCAGAAAGGCGACGAGACCTCCCCTTCTGCGCTGACGCAACAATGCGTGTTCGCCCACATGACGTGTCGAGAGTTCCCTGAACAGGAACCTCATTCATGTACCGGTCAGTTCAATATTCAGGGCCGATTTCATCAACAAACGGATAATTCACACCTGTCGAACGCCTCTCCTCCCTCCCCTCCCGAGGGGCGTTCGACGAAACCAAAATAATGAAAGGTGTATCCCGATGATCAAGAATTCGCTGCTTGCCCTGGGTCTGTTGGCCGCGCTGCCGTTCGCCGCATCGGCTGCCGATGGCCTGTCGTACAACTACGTTGAAGGCGGCTACGTGAACACCGATGCCAAGGGCGGCGACGCTGATGGCTGGGGCGTGAAGGGCTCGGTTGCCGTGCACCCGAACTTCCACATCTTCGGTGATTACAGCAAGCAGGAAACCGACACCTTCAAGAACGATGTCGACCAGTGGCGCATCGGTGCCGGCTACAACTACGGCATCGCACCGAACACCGACCTGGTGGCTCGTGTTGCATACCAGAAGTTCGACATGAAGCACGGCCTGGACTTCAACGGCTACTCCACTGAAGTGGGCGTGCGCACCGCGTTCAACCCGTACCTGGAAGGCTATGCGCTGGCCGGTTACGAGGATTACAGCAAGAAGCACGGCATCAACCCGGACGGCGAGTTCTACGGCCGTGTCGGCGCCACCGCCAAGTTCAACCAGAACTGGGGCCTGAGTGGCGAAGTGAAGCTGGCCAAGGCCGGCGACCGCGAGTGGTTCGTGGGCCCGCGCTTCAGCTGGTAACAAACGCCTGTCGTTAGTGCGTGTAACTGGCGTGTGATCTCTCTCCCACACGCCAGCGAAGCCCGGCCTCGTGCCGGGCTTCTCTTTTTCCGGCATCGCTTTGCCACAATGGGGCATGGGCGATCCCTCCACTCCCGCTGGCACCGGCTCGGCCTACCAGGAACACCTGGCGCCTGCGCCGCTGCGTGGCCAGTTCGGCCAGCTCTGGCAAAGCCAGTTGCCTGCTGATGCCAGTGGCAGCATCACCGTGCTGCCCGATGGATGCGTGGACATTCTCTGGCGTGATGGTGCGCTGTTCGTGGTGGGACCGGACCGTACCGCCGCACACCCGCAACTGGCCCCCGGGGCACAGGTGCTGGGCGCGCGGTTCCGGCCTGGGCAGGCATCGTCTGCGCTCGGCATCGACTTGTCCGGCATCGTCGGCCAAGCCGTGCCCCTGATCGAATTCAATACCCGCTGGGCGACGCAGGCTGCGGCCTGGATCGGTGACGCCGCGCCCGACCAGCGCCTGCAGCGCCTGGCTGACAGCCTGCAGCGGAACATGCCGGCGGCCGTGCTGGACGAACACACACGCCGCGCGCATGCGCTGTTCGCGCACGCTGCCAGAGGCGATGCCAGCATCGACGCACTCGCCGCACAACTGGCCATGAGCCCGCGCACCCTGCGTCGCTTCAGCCAGACACAGTTCGGTTACGGGGCAAAGTCGCTGGAGCGGATCCTGCGTCTGCAGCGGTTCCTGCGCTGCAGCCAGACCCAACCCGCGCACAGTCTGGCGATGCTGGCCGTGGAGGCGGGCTATGCCGACCAGGCCCACCTCAGCCGCGAAGCCCGCGAGCTTGCCGGCCTGACGGCAAGCGCGCTGCGCCAGCAGTGGGGACGTTGATGGCCGTTTCGTTCAAGACCCGGGCCCGACCCTGACCGATGCTGGGCGCTCCAACCACGGAGCCGCACCATGAGCCACGCAGACACCACCAGTGCCGAACGCCGCATCGACAACATCGAATTCAACGTCGCCGACATCGCCCGCAGCAAGCAGTTCTATGGGCAGGTCTTCGGCTGGTCCTTCACCGACTACGGCCCGGCCTATACCGAGTTCGATGACGGCCGCCTCAAAGGTGGCTTTGTCGCCGACGAGGCAGTGACGCCCTCAGGAGGCGCGCTGGTCATCGTGTACTGCGTGGACCTTGCCGACGCGCAGCAGCGCATCCTCGCAGCGGGCGGCGAGATCGTGCAGGCCGTGTTTGCCTTTCCCGGCGGCCGTCGCTTCCATTTCCGCGATCTGGACGGCTACGTGCTGGCGGTGTGGAGCGACGCCAGCTGATCCGTCTGCCTCTACAATCCGCCAATGGAAACGCACATCGATGCCTATGTAAGGCAGGCCGACGGCAACTGCATCAAGGTGATGCTGTTCAATGGCCGCTCGCGGGCCTCGCTGCAGTCGCTGGGCTTCACCGCTGGCGATGAAAACACCCTCACCCTGCCGGTCCCCGACGCTGCAGCCAAGGCCGCCGTCTTCCTCCGCCTGCGTGATCTCGGCGTTGCCTTCTCGGCGGGCAGGGAGTGGTTTCCGGCCGACGTGTTCGAGCATCTCCGCGATGGCGGTGTGCTGGAGGGACCCTACCTGCGGATTGCGTGGCGCACACCGCAGCAGTTCACCGTGACCACGGCGTAGCCACAGCATGGACGTGATCGAGATCGATGGAGCGAATCTGCTGCGCGATGCTGCGGACGGCTGGCAGCTGCAGGTATCCGTGGTCTCGCAGGACCGCACGCGGCTGGCCTGCATCCTTCGTGTCGGGCAGCGCTTTCGCGTCGAGCGGTTCCTGCGCGGACACATGCGGCCGCAGTGGCACGGGGAGTGGTGGGTGCAGCAGCCGCAGCACTCGATCACCGACAGCGGGCAGCAGGCACAGGTGCTTGCCGACGAGTGGCTGGCGCCCGTCGGCTGACCACCGCGAACTGAGAACCGCTCCGTCGCCGGCAAGGTCGTTCCGCTATGATCGCCCGCACATCGCCGCAGGCGATGTGCCCGCCTCAAGCCAGCAGGAACCATCGTGAACGCCCAGCCCGCACCCATCACCGCCCTCAACCACACGCTCGACAACGAGCCGCAGCAGATCACCGCGCCGCTGACCCATTCGGCCGCGTTCCTGGTGCTGACGGTGAAGGACGATGCGGCATCGCTGGCGAAGGTGCGCGAGGTGCTGGCCAGCACCGATGACCTGATCAAGAACACCGCCATCCGCGAGATCGAGCGCACCTTCACCTGCAACGTGGCCATCGGCCACCGCGTGTGGGCGCCGCTGGTGGGCAGTACGCCGCCGCGCGAGTTGAAGCCGTTCCAGGAAGTGAAGGGTGCGACCCACACGGCAGTCTCCACGCCGGGCGACCTGCTGTACCACATCCGTGCACGCACGATGGATCTGATCGTGGCCTTCGAGCGCAACCTGATGATGGCCTTCGGCGATGCGGTGGACGCGGTGGATGACGTGGCCGGTTTCCGCTACTTCGACGGCCGCGACCTGCTCGATTTCGTCGACGGCACGGCCAACCCCGAAGGCCTGTCACTTCCGGAGGCGACCATCGTCGGCGACGAGGATCCCGACCATGCCGGTGGCAGCTACGTGGTGGTGCAGAAGTACCTGCACAACCTCGATGCCTGGCGTGCGCAGAAGACCGAGGCGCAGGAGGCGATCATCGGACGCACCAAGCACGACAACATCGAGCTGGACGACGCACCGGCCGACGCGCAGAAGTCGCACAAGACGCTGTGCACCATCGAGGATGCCGACGGCGAGCACGAGATCCTGCGCGACAACATGCCCTTCGCCAATCCGGGGCGCGGCGAGTACGGCACCTACTTCATCGGCTACACGCGTCGGCTGTGGGTGATCGAGAAGATGCTGGAGCGGATGTTCATCGGCAATCCGGCGCCGCTGCACGACCGCATTCTCGATTTCTCCACCGCGACCACCGGCGTCACCTTCTTTGCGCCCTCGCGCAAGGTGCTGGCCGACCTGGGCGACTGATCACGCCGGGTGGGGCAGCCAGGTAGATCCACGCCATGCGTGGATGGATCAACCGGTTGCCCGGAACAGCCACGCATGGCGTGGCTCTACTGCGCCGCCATCTGCCTGTCATCTACGGCGCCGACCATGACGCGTTGGGATGGACGTGGAGACGTGGGTGATGGCTTCCGCAGGAAACAAGCGCACCTCGCGCCGTGGCTGGCGCCCGTTGGCATGGTTGCTGGGCCTGTTGGCGCTGGGGAGCGCCAGCGTGTCCGCACAGGACGCGCCTGCGCATTGGATGGCCTATGCCGCCTCCGTCAGCGGCGAGTTGCAGCAGCGTCTGCAGCAGGAGCAGGATCCGCACGCGCAGCGCCTGCTGGCCTGGCTGCAGGAACACCCCGATGCGCCGGCGCCGTTGGTGGTGAGCGTGTGGATCGCCGGCGATGGCGCTATCTCGAAACTGGAATTCGACAGCCTGGGTGATGCACAGGTCGATGCCGATCTGCGTGCGGCGCTGCAGGCCACGCCGTTGCCGGCGGCGCCGCCGAAGGACATGCGCCAGCCACTGCGATTGGGGCTGACCCTTACCCAGTAGATCCACGCCATGCGTGGATGCCGGGCATCGGTAGACGCCAACCTTGGTTGGCGCTCACCTGCCGACCAAGGTCGGCATCTACCAAACGCAGCCACGCATGGCGTGACTCTACTGCGCAGGTACTGCCTGCGGCTCGCGCGCGGCGGCGCGCCACGCCCGCAGGCCGAACAATGCCAGGCCCAGGAAGAACACGTACAACGCAGCAGTCACGTGCAGCGATTTGAACAGATAGGCGCCCACGTAGACCACGTCCACCACGATCCACACCCACCAGCAGGCGGTGTGCCGGCGGGCCTGCCACCATTGCCCGACCAGGCTCAGTGCGGTCAGCATCGCGTCCAGCCACGGCAACGCTGCATCGGTGAAGGTGTGCATGCCGGCGCCAAGCGCCACGCCGCCACACAGGCCGATGGCCAGGTCGCGCAGCAGCTTGCCGCGCGCCAGCGGCACGATGCGGATGCTGCCTTCATCGGCGGCGTGCTGGCGCCAGTTGATCCAGCCGTAGACCAGGAAACCACCAAAGGCGACCTGCAGCAGCGTGTCCGAGTACAGCTTGGCTTCGGCGAACACCGCGCCGTACAGCGCGACCGACAGCAGGCCGACCGGCCACGCGGCCAGCCGTCGCTTTGCCATCAGCCACACCCCGAGGATGCTGAAGAGCGCGGCAGTCCACTCGAGCGCGACGCCGCTCACAGCGCGAACGTCACCGACAGGCGCGCCTGCCGCGGCGCACCCGGGAACAGGTAGTAGTCACCGCCGCTGCTGCCGGTGTCGCGCCAGTAGAAGCGGTTGAACAGGTTGTCCACCGACAGGTTCCAGCTGACCGCACGGTCGTGCAGGCGGTGCTGGAAGCGCAGGCCGGCGTCGAACACCGAGTAGTCCGGTGCGCGCACACCGCCGTCGGCGCGGGCCACGTTGGAGGAGGCATAGCGCCAGCCACCCGTCACATCCAGGCCTTCAACGAACGGCAGCGCGTAGGCCAGGTGCACGCTGGCGCGCACCTTGGGCACGTTCACCAGCTGATGGCCTTCATAGGCTGGGGTGCCGGTGTCGCGTGCGCGCGCCTGCAGCACGCTGGCGCTGGCGACGATCTGCAGCGCGTCGGTCAGCTGGCCGTTGGCGGTCAGTTCCAGGCCGGTATGGGTCTGCTGGCCTTCTTCGACGAAGGTGTAGCCGACGTCGCTGCCGTCGGGCTTTGCGTACTGGTAGGGCTGGGAGGTGCGGAACACGGCCGCGCCCAGGGTGAGGGCGTCCACTGGCACGTACTTCACGCCCACTTCCAGCTGCCGCGACTGCATCGACGGCAGGAAGGTATCGGCGTTGGACGTCCAGAACGGTGCTTCCTGGCCCAGCGAAATGCCGCGCACGTAGCTGGCGTAGGCGTTGAGCTGGTCGGTGGCTTTCCACACCAGCGCGGTCTGCGGCAGGAAGCGCGAGAGGCGGCTGTGGCGCTGCGGCGTGCCGCGCTTGTCGTAGGCGCGCTCGTCCAGGCGCACGAAGCGGCCGCCGGCCAGCCACTGCCAGTCATCGCCGAAGCTCATCCGGTCCAGCGCGAAGAACGCGGTCTGCCGGCTGTCCAGGCGCCGTGCCGATGCACCCGGCATCTTCGGCGAGGGCTCGAACACCGGCACCTGCACGTCGTGGATGTTGCTGGTGCCGACGTACTCGTTGACGCTCGGGCGCTTGTCGATGGTGCGGCGGAAGTAGTCGGCGCCGATGCTCAGCTGGTGGCCGACGCTGCCGGTCTCGAAACTGCCGCGCAGTTCGGCACGGGCCTGCTGGTTGCGGCGGGTGTCATCCGGGCTGCGGTAGTCGTAGATGTCGTAGTCGCCGTTGGGGGCGAAGTAGTTGCCCGGCACGCTGCCGTCTGCGCACCCTGCGGTGTAGTAGCAGCCGTAGGCGAAGGCGACGTTGTCATCGATCACCGAGCGGCTGTGGCCGAACGAGACGCGCGACTGCCACGCATCGTTGAAGTCATAGGTGTGCAGCGCGGTGATGTTGGTGCTGGCAATGTCCACCGGCCGCTGCCACGGCTGGTAGCCGAGCAGGCGTTCGCGGTCGACGCCGCGCGGCAGGTCGCGCGCGCCCAGCAGCTGGAAGCCGGACACCGAGCGCTGCGCGCTGGTCTGGTAGTTGGCATCCACTTCCAGCTTGCCGTGTTCGCCGATCAGCCAGTCGGTGGCCAGCGAATAGAAGTTGCGCCGACCGTCGGCATGCTCGACGTAGGAATCACTGGCATCCCAGGCCGCGTTCAGACGCACGCCGAAGCGCGGGGTCAGCCAGTGGCCGACATCCACGGCGGCATAGCGCGAGCCTTCCGAATCGGTGCCCAGGGTGACCGTGCGCACTTCCGCCGGGCGCTTGCCCACGTAGTTGATGATGCCGCCGGGCGCCATCACGCCAGCCGCCAGGCCGGCTTCGCCCTTGAGGATCTGTACTTCCTGGATGTTCTCCAGTGCCAGGCGCTGCTCGCCGGCGATGGACATGCCGTTGAAGCGGTAGCCGGTGGCCGCATCCAGCGCGAAGCCGCGGATGGCGATGTTCTGGTAGTAGCCCACCGGCGCATAGGCATCGCCCAGCGAGGCATCATTGCTGGCCAGCTCGGACAGCGAACGCACCTGGCGGCGGTCGAGGTAGTCGCGCTCCAGCACGTTCACCGAGGCGGGGGTGTCCTTCCACGAGCCGCCGCCGAAGGCGTTGACGCGCGAGGTGTCGGCCTTCGGTTTGCCGGCCTGCACGCGCACCGCCGCCAGTTCGGTGGGTGAGGAGGGCGCATCAGCAGCGTCGGTGCCTGCCTCGCTGGCGTACAGCGGCAGGGCGGCGCACAGGGCGAGGGCGAGCAGGGTGGGGCGCAGGCAGCGGTTCATTCGATTCGTCTTCAGACAACAAGGGAGACGAAGCGACGGCGCGCAGGTGCACCGGCCCATGACGGGGGTGTGGCTGCGGCTCAAAGCTCCCTACGCCGGTGCAAACCGGATCAGGTTCCAAGGGACTCTCTCAGCCTGGCAGATCCAGGCACCCCCGCTTCAGGTGACCATTTCACTACAAATGGTACGGATTTGCGAGCTACCGCCCTTCAGCCGGGGTCAGATCCCTTTCCAACGGAAAGGGATCTGACCCCGGCCGAGCGCATCATCGACGCATGGCGTCGATCTACTGAGTACCCCGCGTGTTTGCTGGCTCGCGGCTCACGCGGCGGCGTGCAGGGCCGCCAGCAGGGCCTGGCCGGGGGCCGTGGCGAACCACGCCGGATGCCCGAGCATGAACGGCTGCCAGGCCACATCGGCGTTCGCGGTCGATCCGGTGACGCCCTCGAAATACTCCACTTCGGACAGAGCGAAGTCGAAATGCACCATCGGCAGCAGGTCGGCCAGCAGGTGCACGCGCGTGGGCGACAGCGGCAGTTCCTGCCGATAGCCGTCCAGCAGGGCCAGGGCGATGTCGATGCGAACAGCATCGGTGCCGCGCTCCAGCTGCAGCCAGGCCACCGCGTTGCGTTCGATCGCGGTGGCCAGGTCGAACAGCGCGCTGGTGGGCGAGGCCAGGCCGAAATCGAGCACCGTGGCAATCGTGCCGTCGTCGTTCCACAGCAGGTTGGAGACGTGCCAGTCGTTGTGCGCCCACAGCCGCGGTTCGTCCTGCAGGCGCGCGGCCAGGCCGTGGTGCCACGGCAGCACATCGCGGCGCAGCTGTTCTTCCCAGGGAATGCGCGCCAGGTAGCGGGCTAACCCGGGGCGGTTGCCGAGGTCGGCCTTCAGCGCGGCGATCGGGTCATCGGCGCGGATCAGGTCGTCGCGTGCCACCAGCAGATGGGTACTGCGCTGCGGGGCGTGGTAGCTGGCGGCCGCGCGGTGCAGCGTGGCCAGCACGCGCCCTGCCTGGTGGGCCTGGGCAATGTCGGTCAGTGGTGACCATGACGGCAGCTCGCGATACAGGTCCTTGCCGGCGCCCACCGCATGCAGTTCGTAGGTCCACGGGCCGTGTTCGAGTGCGGTGCGGCCGTCGTTGCTGGCCAGCACCTGCACCACCGGCATGCCGGCAGTTGCCAGATGCGCGATGAAACGGTGTTCTTCTTCCAGGCTTCCAGCGCTGCGCACACTGTGGTGGTGGCGCTTGATGAAGACCGGACCGCCGGTGCCGTCGACGATGGCCGCGGCCGACAACGGACGCGGGCTGTGCCAGCGCAGCGTGCTGTCCGCGCCCAGCTGCGGAAAGTGGCCACGCAGCCAGGTGATCTCCTGCGCGTCGATCGCCGGCCAGTCGGCGACGACCTCGTCGTTGTTGAGGCCCTGCACGCGATGGGGGGAAGAAGTCATGCCACGGCCGCTGGTGAGTAATGGAACATCCAAGGCTGCGCATTCAACGCCATGGACGCCACAGACGCAAACGGGCGGGTCATCGACCCGCCCGTCAGGGACGCCACGTGCGGCCTGTGGCCGGCGCGCTTACCAGCCGCGATGGCGGCCGCGGTCGTGGTAGTAGCGGTTGTCATGGCGCTCGCGCTGCCAGCGACGGTCATCGCGGCGGTCGTAGCCATAGCCGCGGTTGTAGCCCCGGTCATAACGGCGGTCGTAGCGACGGTCATAGCGCCCGTCGTAGCGTCGATCATGGCGGTCGGAGGTGGTCAGGTTGCCGATGGCGCCGCCGGCAACCGCGCCGCCGACGGTGGCAGCCGGGTCGCCGTTGGAGATCAGGTGACCCGCCACGCCGCCGACGACGGCACCGACCACGGTGCGCTTGTCCTTCCTCGACATCGCGCTGGCATCACTGACCACGGCCACGCCGGCAAGAAGTGCCAGGGCCATCGCCAGACCACGGAAGCTGAGTGCGGAAGTGCTGAGCATGTTGGGTTCTCCTGTGAGGTGCATGCCACGGTGGGCAGGAAGGGCGCTGGGCGCCCCGGCTGCCGTAGGGACCACGCTGGTGCCCGGACATTGCCGGAACATTGCGCGCGATCCCCGTGCGGCTTGCGCATTCATCTAGCGTCAGGCGGCATGAAGCGAGGCTGAAAGCGCGGCGGCCGCTCAGCTGCCAGAAAGGAAAAGGGCCGCAGTACGCGGCCCTTCCCATGGCTTCCCCTGCCTGGCCTGGCTCAGTGGCCCATGGCGCGCTGGGCCTGCTTCACCTGCTCCTGCTGGGCGTCCTGCTGCTGCAGGACATTCGGTGCACCGTGCACCGCACCACTGCTGAGTGCCATGCTCTGCTCGCTGGCCGCACGGGTGTCCACCGCCGCGCGGCAGGCAGCCGGGTCACCGGAGGTGCCCTGTACGGCAAACATGCGCTCGCCGTTGGTGCTGGGCACCACCGAATCGATGCGCTGCATGCCGCTGGCCTGCGCTTCCTTGGTCAGTGCAGCGGCGGCGGCCTCCAGTGCATGGCGGTCCTTGAAGGTGCCTGCCGGCAGGCCTTCCATGCCCTTCACGGCCTGGTTGTACATCGGGTTCTGCGGATGGCGCTCGTCATTGAGCAGCGGGCGCTCGCGCGCGTCCTTGATCGCATCCAGCGTCTTCGGGCCGATGATGCCGTCCACTGCCAGACCGTTGTCCTTCTGCAGCTGGCGCACGGCAGCCTCGGTGTTGCGACCGAACTTCCCATCCTCGACCAGCGGCTTGCCGTCGGCACCCACATACCCCAGGTGGCCCAGCTGTTCCTGCGCCCTGCGCACATCCTCGCCGTGCGCACCCTGCTTATGCACTTCGTTGCTGGTCTGCGGCTTTTCCTGCGGGGACGGCTTCGGCTCGGCGGCGCCCTTGGCCTGCGCCTGCTCGTGCGCCTGGCTGCGGTTTTCCAGCAGATCGCGTGCCTGGTGCAGCGGATCGGAGGCGAACAGCTTCCAGTTGGGGTGGTCCTTTACCTGCTTGAGGTAATCCTCCACCGGCATGGTATGCACGCCCAGCTTGCCGGTGGACTGGCTGATCAGCAGCTTGTCGGTGTTCGGGTCTCGCACCACCATCACGATGTGGTCGATGCCGTTCCAGTGCTCGTGCTTGGTCTTGGCCGTATCCAGGCCGATCACCATGCCTTCCTTCAGCGCACCCGGCTTGAGGATGTCGTCGCGCTTGAGCAGCACGCCGGAGTCCTTGTAGGCGTCATGCACGATACCGCCGGAGCCGGCGAAGCCCAGCTTGATCTTGTCGGCGTCGGCGAACACCGCATGGCCGGCCTTCTGGTTGATCTCATCCTGGGTCTTGTTGAGCATCGTGCCGACCCAGCCGGAGCAGTCGATGTAGCCTTGCTCGACGTTCTTGCCGGTGACACCCTTGCCACGGTAGTACTGGCTAGATTCGATGTTGATCGCGTACTTGACGTTGTCGTACTTCACGCCGGCGTTGTAGGCCGCATCCAGCGAAATGCCGGGTGCATCGGGCTTGGCGGCAGCAGCCGTGGCGGTAGCGGCGATGGCTGCGGCACCGGCGGCGACGGCGGCCTGCGCGGCGGGGGTCACGGTCTGCGTCGGTGCGGCCTGCACCGGCGCCGGACGCGCCTGGGCCTCGGTGATCGGCGCGATGTTTTTTTCCGGGATGCTGATCGCGTCGTACTTGCGGTCGTAGTACTGGGCGAAGGTGCTGGCCAGGTCACGATCATTCATCGTGCGCATCTCCGCGCGCGTATGCCCGGTCAGCGCTTCTACGTCACCGCCGATCTGGCCCATGATGCGCGGGCGCATGTCGATCGGATCGCCGTGGCCGTCGCGCACCACGCCGAACGTGCCGGTGGCGATCGCGGTCTGGATCGAACCGTAGCCGGCCGCACCCTGCTGGTGTGCCAGATACAGGTCAAGGCCGCTCGGCTTGTCATCACCGGACAGGTAGGGATGGCCGGTGCGGTCATGGCGCTTTTCCATGTCCGCAAGGTTGCGCTTGAACATCTCCGCTGCCGCTTCGGTGTTGCGGGTCGGGTCGTACTCGTGGCCGGTCAGGCCGTACTGCCTGGCCGACGACGGCAGGAACTGGAACAGGCCCTTGGCATCGGTCTTGTCGTTGTGCGCGCGCTCGTTGAAGCGGCCACCGGTCTCGATGTGGGCAAAGCGCAGGAAGTCCTCGCTGGCGATGCCCTTGCGCTGTGCAACCTGCTCGATGATGTCGAGAACTTCCTTTTTGCTGTAGTCACGTTGTGCCATGACACTTCCTCTGGGGTTGATGGAGCGGCCTTTGCCGCGATACGCCAACCGGACTCATCCGTGAGTCTTCAACATGTCGGTCAACAGGTGCTGCGGGGTGGTGCGTCTTACTTTTCGACGTAGGCCTTGCGGGCGGCGTCGTAGTGGTACTGGCGCGCGTCGGCCGCACCCAGCGCACGGGTCTGGCCCGGGCCGGAAATGGTGGTGCCGGTGGCGGTGACCGTGATGGTGGGCAGGTCGCTGCCGGCGACGGCGCTGAAGGCCAGTGCGCCCCGGTTGCTGACGCACGGCATCACCTGGCCCTCGTCGCAGGCGGCTGAATTGTCTTCGCCGGTGATCACCGTGCCCGCGCTGGCCCAGACCTGGCCGTCTTCGGACTTCTCGTAGTCCGGGTTGAATACCAGCACGGTGTAGCTTTCGATGCTGGTACCGGTAGCGAAGGTGCTGGTCGGCACTGCCAGCACCAGCTTGCCGGCCGGGGTGCGGTATTCCAGCGGCTTGCGCTTGCTGTCGATGTCCGGCGCGGTGCCATAGGCGCCGACGGTACCGATCCACGGTTCGGCGCCCTTGAACACCCAGGGACGATCCGGCTTGTCGCCGGTCAGGGTGAAGGTGGCTTCGGTCAGGGTGACCTGGCTGTCCGGACCGGCTTCGTCTTCGCCGAGCTTGCCGTACTTCTGCGGTGTGTTCCAGGCAAAGCCGGTGTAATAGCGGGTGCCGGCCAGTTCGAAGGCATGGCCGAACCAGAAGGTGGCGACACTGCCATTGGCTACTTCATACGAAACGGCGCCATCGCCGTCGACGTCGTAGATGAAATACAGCACGCTGCCGGCATCGGGGGGCGTGGCGGTGGCCGTGGTGGCGGGTGTGGCAGAGCTCTGCATCGGGGCAACATCCTGTCGTGGCGCGGTGGCGCCCTGTGGTGACGCGGTCGAAGGCGAGGGGGTGCAGGCGCTGGCAAGCAGCGCCACGAGCAGGCCGGCGAACGTCGCACACAGGCGTGGGCGGACACGGGCCAAGCGGGATTCCGGAAGGATCTTCATGCACCTCTCCATGGTTTGCGGGCGTCGGGCAGGAAGGCCAACGCAGAACACGCCCCGCCCTCGATGAGGGGGAACGTCGTGATGAGCCGGTCGATTCCTTCGACCTCGCATAGGAAAACCCATCGACGCGGATGATGGCACAGATGCGACGGCGATCACAGGGGGGCAGGGAGGAGCCTCCCGCCAGAGAACTGCGAACGGTGTCTCAGATCCTGCCGTCGCGCAGGTAGTCGAACAGCTCCGCGTCGCCCTTCAGCCCGAGCTTGAGCATGGCGTCACCCTTCTGGCGGCTGATGGTGCTGACGCTCTTGTGCAGCTGCAGCGAGATTTCCTTGACCGTCATGCCGGTGCCGAGCAGCCGCAGCACCTCCACTTCGCGCGGCGACAACGGCTTGCCGTCACCCTCGCGCATGCGCCAGCTGCCGGCTTCCTCCACCCGCTCGCGCAGGCTGCGGCTGATGTAGGACTGGCCGCGATAGACCGCCTGGATCGCCTGCGGCAGTTCATCCATCGACGAACTCTTGTCGACCAGGCCGAGCACGCCGCTGTCGAGCACCATGCGCAGGATCGCCAGGTTGTTGGAGACGCTGAGCATGAGCACCGGCAGGTCGGGATGGCGGCGGCGGATCATGCCGATCATGGCGAAGCCATCGGCCTGCGGGCTGCCAGGCATCGAGTAGTCGGTGACCAGCAGGTCGCAGGGCTGGGTTGTCAGCAGGGTCATCAGCGCCTGGGCGTTGTCGGCCTCGCCAACGACGCGGCCAACGCCGCTGGATTCGATGACGGCGCGGGTACCGATGCGGACCACGGGGTGATCGTCTGCGATGATGATGCGCAAGGTCATGCTCTAGTATGGCCACCGGCACGCCGGACCGCGACCGTCGCGGTCCCTGGCAGGACTTCCAGGAGATCGTTGCAGATGCGCAGCTGGGCGGCTCGTGGACTGATCCTGTTGACGACCCTGCTGGCGCTGCCGGCGCTGGCCCAGCCTGCGTCCACGCCGGGGCCGTTGCCGCTCAGCCCCCTGCAGCGCGAGTACCTGGCCGCACATCCTGTTGTCGTTGTTGGACAGTATGACAGTGGCTGGCCTCCTTTTGAGTCGATCCAGGACGGGAAGCAGGTGGGCCTTGGCCCGGACTACCTGACGCTTTCGGCCCGGCAGCTTGGCCTGAAGGTGGAGACGCGCCGTTTTGCGGACTGGCCCTCCGTGCTGGATGCGGCATGTCGCGGCGAAATCGACGTGGTGATGAACATCGCGCTCAGCGCCGAGCGTACCCGTTGCATGGTCTATACCGCCGCCTATGCCGAAGCACCGCTGGCCATGGTCGGACGTCCTCAGGACCTGCGTGCTTCGGAGGCACCTGATCTGGATGGCCTGCGCGTTGTGGTCGAGCAGGACTTCATGACCGGACCGCAGGTGCGTGCGCGGTTCCCAAGAGCACGACAACTTGTCGCAGACAACACGCTGACGGCCTTGCGTATGGTCAGAGACGACAAAGCCGACATTTTCATCGGCAATGCCTACGTGGCGACGGAACTGATCGCCGCCAACGGGTTGAAGGGTGTGGCGTTGCTGCGGCCCAGCGATCTGCCCCCGGAGCAGTTGCATTTCGGTGTGCCCAACAGCAAACAGCCGTTGTCCGAAGCACTGGACCTAGCGCTTGCCGCCGTCAGCGAAGCGCAGCGTGACGCCCTCGCGCAGCGCTGGCTGCCACCGCCGCAGTGGTCGGCGTCGGCGCAGCTGGCATTGAGCCAGGCCGAGAAACGCGTGCTGCAGCAACCCTTGAAGATCGGCTTTGCGCCCAACGCCGCGCCGCTGTCGTTTGCCGACAGGAATGGCAAGCCCAGTGGCCTGACCAACGAATACCTGCAGCGCCTGCTGCAGGCCGGCGCCAACCTGCAGGTTGAAAACAGCCATGACTGGTATGAGGTGCGCGAGAAGGCGCGTCGCGGAGAACTGCAGGCGGTGATCGGCATTCCTGCCGATTCGAACTATCTCGGGCCGGAATGGGTGTTCAGCCAGCCCTTCATCACCGTTCCCAATGTGATTGTCACCCGCACTGACAGTCCGTCGATGCTGGGTTTGTCGGACCTGGACGGCAAGCGCGTGCTGTTGTCCGATCCCGAGCGCATCCGTGGCTACGTGCAGCATCAGGCACCGTCGGTGAAGATCGTCGCCGCGCGCAGCGCCGAGCAGGCCCTGCAACGCCTGGCAGATGGCGAGGCCGATGCCTACGTGGGCAACCTGGCGCTGGTCGACCAGCTGCTGCGCAACCGCTTCCCGGGGCGCCTGCAACTGGCCGCGCCAGCCGGGTTCAACGACCAGCTGGCGCTGGCGGTGGAGCGCCGCCATGCGGCATTGGCCACCACCTTCGACCGCCTGCTGCTGCAGATGGGGCCGCGCCGGCGCGAGGCCCTGCGCGGCGATTGGTTGTCGGTGGAATACCGCGATGGAGTGGACTGGCGCACCCTGCTGCGCTGGGGCCTTCCCCTGCTGCTGGTGCTGACCACTGCTGTGGCAATGCATGGGCTGGGACACTGGCGGTTGCGCCGCGAAGTGGCTGGCCGTCGCGAGCTGGAGCAGCGCCTGGCCGAGGTGACCGACAACCTGCCTGCCATCGTCTACCAGGCCCGCCGCGAAGCAGACGGCACCCTGAGCTTCCCTTTCATTGCCGGCGATGTGCAGTCGATGTTCGGCATCAGCCGGCAGCAGGCGGAGTCGGACGGGCAGGCGCTGCTGGCATGCATCGATGCCGACGACCGCGAAAAGGTGCTGCGTGCGATGGAGCTGGCGGCGCGCAATTTCGCCCCGCTGTCCTTCGAGTTCCGTATCCACCGTGACGGAAGCGCGCCCTGCTGGGTGCGCAGCCAGGCGCACCCGTATTCAACCGAAGCGGGTGCGGTGACCTGGAGTGGTTACTGGGTGGACGTGAGCCAGGCGCGCGCGCAGGCCGACGCGTTGGCCGCGGCGAAGGTCGAAGCCGAGCAGGCTGCGGCAGCCAAATCGCGCTTCCTGGCCACCATGAGCCATGAAATCCGCACGCCAATGAGCGGTGTGCTGGGCATGCTGGAAGTGCTGGCGCATTCGCCGCTGGACGCCGAACAGCAACGCATCCTCGGCGTGATCGAAGACTCGGCGCAGATGCTGCGGCAGATCCTGGACGACATCCTCGACTATTCGCGGATGGAAGCGGGCGCGCTGCGCCTGGAGCCGGTGCCGCTGCCGGTGCGGCCACTGCTGGAGGGGGTGCATCGACTGTTGTTGCCGCAGGCCACTGCGCGTGGCCTGGACCTGCAGCTGGACATCGACGAACAGCTGGCACAGGCCCATGAGGTGGACGGCGTGCGCCTGCGCCAGATCGTGTTCAACCTGCTCAGCAATGCCATCAAGTTCACCGTGAAGGGCTCGGTGCGGCTGCAGCTGGAAGTGTTGGGGCCTACTGCCGAGGATGGCAGCCAGCCGCTGCGCCTGAGCGTCACCGACACCGGCATCGGCATCGCGCCGGAGCAGCTGCCGACCCTGTTCGAACCCTTCACCCAGGCCGGCGCGTACATCCAGCGCGACCATGGGGGCACCGGGCTGGGCCTGAGCATCTGCCGGCGCCTGGTGCAGAAGATGGACGGCGAACTGAAGCTGGAAAGCACGCTGGGCGAAGGAACGCGGGTTGACGTGCTGCTGTCGCTGGTGGAAGCGCGCAGCGAGGATGTGATCGCGCTGCAGGCCGAGCACCAGCAGATCGCCCTGCTGCCGCCAGATCTGCGCCAGGCACGGGTGATGATCATTGAAGACCATCCCACCAACCAGGCGATGATGGCCTGGCGCCTGCAGCAGCTGGGCGTGCCGCATGTGCTGGTTGATGACGGGCAGCAGGCATTGGACCGGCTGGCGGAGGAATCCTTCGATCTGGTCATCACCGACTGCCGCATGCCGGTGCTGGACGGATTTGGTTTCACCCGCCTGCTGCGCGAGCGCGAGGGGCGCAACGGCCAGCCGCGCATGCCGGTGCTGGCGCTGACCGCCAGCGTGCTTGACGATGACGCACGCCGCTGCCGCGAAGCCGGCATGGACGACGTGCTGGCCAAGCCATTGTCGCTGGCGACGCTGCGGCAGGCACTGCTGCGCTGGTTGCCGCGCGCCGAGGGTGCTGAAGATGACCAGGCCGCGGTGGACAGCGACGATGAGCCCGAGGGCGACGAGGGGCTACCCGACCTGGCGACCCTGCAACGGCGCTTCGGTTCGCGCGAGATCGCCCGGCAGCTGCACGACAGCCTGGTCAAGGCCAGCAACGAGGACATCGCGGCCCTGCAGCGCGCGCTGCACGAAGGCGACCGGGTGACGGCCGCGCTGCACCTGCATCGGCAGGCCGGTGCGCTGGGGGCGGTGGGTGCACGCGGCCTGGCCGATCGCGCCAACGCGCTGGTGGAACGGTTGCAGGCCGCGGGCGATGCAGAGGTCGCATCGGCGGTTGCCGACGCCGGGCAGTTCGTGGCGCATCTGCAGCACCAGCTGCAGCGCCTGGCTCACTGAGCCGCGTGCTCCTGCAGGTAAGCGATCACCAGCGCGCGACGCTCGGCGCTCGGGAAGGCGTTGTACATGCGCGTGCCGGGTACCAGATGGGTGGGCGACTGCAGGAAGGTGTCCAGGGTCTGCGCACTCCAGACGAAGTCGGCGCGGCGCATGCCCTGCGAGTATCCGTAGTCGGGCAGGCTGCCCGCACGGCGGCCGATCACCCCATGCAGGTTGGGACCGAAGCGGTGGATGCCGCCGGCATTGACGGTATGGCAGCCCGCGCACAGTTCGAACGCGCGCTGCATCGCCTGCTGGCGCGCCTGTTCGGGCGTGCTGGGCGCAGCGGGCGGGCGCTGGCACGCACTGGCGACCAGGATCGTGGCAACAGCGGGAAGCAGACGAAGGGCACGCATGGGCGAGCAGGATAACGGGCGCACGCGCCGTGGGGCTGCGACCGGCCGTCGCAGCCCCATCGCCGGTCACATGCCGGAGTAGTTCGGTCCGCCGCCGCCCTGCGGGGTCACCCAGACGATGTTCTGGGTCGGATCCTTGATGTCGCAGGTCTTGCAGTGCACGCAGTTCTGCGCGTTGATCTGCAGCCGCGCATCGTTGCCGTCGCCGACGAACTCGTACACGCCCGCCGGGCAGTAGCGCGCTTCCGGACCGGCGTACTCGGCCAGGTTCACCCTCACCGGGATGCTCGCATCCTTCAGCGTCAGGTGGCTGGGCTGGTTCTCGTCGTGGTTGGTGCTGCTGAGGAACACCGAGCTGAGGCGGTCGAAGGTCAGCACGCCATCGGGCTTGGGATAGGCAATGCGCGTGTGCTTGGATGCCGGCTCCAGGCAGGCGTGGTCCGGGATGCTGTGGCGCAGGGTCCACGGCGGGTTGCGCACGCCCAGCTTCGGCAGCAGCCACTGCTCGATGCCGGTCATCAGCGTGGCCACGGTCTGGCCCTTCTTGAACCACTGCTTGAAGTTCTTGGACAGCTTCAGTTCGTCGTGCAGCCAGCTGGTTTCAAAGGCGGCCGGGTAGGCGCTGAGCTCATCGTGCTGGCGATCGGCCACCAGCGCGTCGAAGGCGGCATCGGCGCACAGCATGCCGGTCTTGATCGCGGCGTGGCTGCCCTTGATGCGGCTGACGTTGAGGTAGCCGGCTTCGCAGCCAACCAGCGCGCCGCCCGGGAACACGGTCTTGGGCAGCGACATCAGGCCGCCCGCAGTGATCGCACGCGCGCCGTAGCCGATGCGGGTGCCGCCTTCCAGATGCTTGCGGATCGACGGATGGGTCTTGAAGCGCTGGAATTCCTCGAACGGGCTCAGCCAGGGGTTCTTGTAGTCCAGGCCGACCACGTAGCCGATGGCGACCTTGCCGCCGTCGGCGTGGTACAGGAAGGCACCGCCGTAGGTGTCGGTATCCAGCGGCCAGCCGGCTGCGTGCACCACCAGGCCCGGCTCATGCTTGGCCGGGTCGATCTGCCACAGTTCCTTGATGCCGATGCCGTAGGCCTGCGGATCCTTGCCTTCGTCCAGCTTGAAACGGCTGATCAGCTGGCGGCCGAGGTGGCCGCGCGCGCCTTCGGCGAACACCGTGTACTTCGCATGCAGGGCCATGCCGCGCTCGAAGGCCGGACCGATCGTGCCGTCCTTTTCGATGCCCATGTCGCCGGTAGCCACGCCGATCACCGCGCCGTCATCGCCGTACAGCACTTCGGCGGCGGCGAAGCCGGGGAAGATCGCCACTTCCAGCGCCTCGGCCTGCTGCGCCAGCCAGCGGGTGACCTCGCCCAGGCTGATGATGTAGTTGCCTTCGTTGTGGAAGCACTCGGGCAACAGCGCGTGCGGGGTGGTGCGCGCGCCGGTCTCGCTGAGGAACAGGAACTCGTCGCGGGTGACCTTCTGCTTCAGCGGTGCGCCGCGCTCGGCCCAGTCCGGGAACAGTTCGGTCAGCGCGCGCGGGTCCATCACCGCGCCGGACAGCACGTGCGCGCCGGGTTCGGAGCCCTTCTCCAGCACGCATACCGACAGTTCGCGGCCGGCGTCGATCGCACGTTGGCGCAGGCGGATCGCGGTGGCCAGGCCGGCCGGGCCGGCACCGACGACGACCACGTCGAATTCCATGACTTCACGCGGGGGCAGGGCGTTGGCTTCAGCACTCATCGATTGCATGACTCGTGGGTAGTGCCGGCATCGGGGCCACCGGCGGTTGCCTGGGAATCGCGCGTGCAGCCACGGGCGAAACGGTTGTTTGAATGTGTCAGGGTACCGGGACGGGCGTGATCGAGCTAGATCGCCGATGTTCACATCGCAATTGCTGCAATGCAGCGTAATGCGCGTGGTCTGGCAGGTGCCAACCCTGGTTGGCGTGAGCGGAAACACCAGCGCCGACCAGGGTCGGCCTCTACCCGCACACCAACGCCGCCCGGATGGCCGACAATGGCGGCAGTCCCGACTGCGTGTGAGTGCCATGGCTTTGGATCCGTACGACCTGTTCGATGTCCGTTCCCTGCTCAGCGAGGAAGAGCGCGCGGTACAGGAGAGCGTGGCCCGCTTCACCAACGAGCGCGTGCTGCCGATCATCGGTGATGCCTTCGACCAGGCACGGTTCCCGTCGGAACTGGTGCCGGAGATCGCCGCGCTTGGGCTGCTCGGCGCCACGCTGCCGGCCGAGTACGGCGGCGGCGACCTTGGCGCGGTCAGTTACGGGCTGATCTGTCAGGAGCTGGAGCGCGGCGATTCGGGCCTGCGCAGCTTCGTGTCGGTGCAGAGCTCGCTGTGCATGTACCCGATCTTTGCTTACGGCAGCGAAGAACAGCGCCGGCAATGGTTGCCGGCGATGGCCCGCGGCGAATTGATCGGCTGTTTCGGCCTGACCGAGGCACATGGTGGTTCCGACCCGGCCAGCATGAAGACCCGCGCGGTGCGCGATGGCAGCGACTGGCGCATCAACGGCAGCAAGATGTGGATCACCAGCGGACCGGTGGCCGACCTGGCCATCGTCTGGGCACAGACCGAAGACGGCATCCAGGGCTTCGTGCTGGAGAAGGGCATGCCCGGCTTCACCACCCAGGAAATCAAGCACAAGATGAGCCTTCGCGCGTCGCTGACCGGCGCGCTGTTCTTCGACGACGTGCGCGTGCCCGACAGCCACCGCCTGCCGAACGTGAAGGGGTTGAAGGGTCCGCTGGGCTGCCTGACCCAGGCACGATTCGGCATCAGCTGGGGTCCGATCGGCTCGGCCATCGCCTGCCTGGATGAAGCGCTGGGCTATGCCAAGGAGCGCGTCCTGTTCGGCCGTCCGCTGGCGGCCACGCAGAGCGCGCAGATCAAGCTGGCCGACATGGCCCGGCGCATCACCATGGCGCAGCTGCTGGCGTTGCAGCTCGGCCGACTGAAGGAAGCCGGGCAGGTGCAACCGCAGCAGGTCAGCCTGGCCAAGTGGAACAACTGCCGCATGGCGATCGACATCGCCCGCGAATGCCGCGACCTGCTGGGCGGCGCCGGCATCACCACCGAGCACGTGGCGATCCGCCATGCGCTGAACCTGGAATCGGTGATCACCTATGAAGGCACCGAGACCGTGCACCAGCTGGTGATCGGCCGCGAGCTGACCGGCATCAACGCGTTCTGAGTGCACCGGTAGTGCCGGCCGCTGGCCGGCGTTGCCGAGTAGGGTGGGCGGCAAAGGACGCCTATCCGGAGATGCAAGCTGAATAAAGAACAATCCCTCTGTAAGGCTGCTGTGCCTCCCGCTGCTCTTCCAAGCCTCCGTGCTGCAGATGGCGCGGGGAGGCAACAGGG
The DNA here is from genome assembly GCF_058783335.1 of Stenotrophomonas sp. FW305-C-20-S1. Classification (NCBI taxonomy): domain Bacteria; kingdom Pseudomonadati; phylum Pseudomonadota; class Gammaproteobacteria; order Lysobacterales; family Lysobacteraceae; genus Stenotrophomonas; species Stenotrophomonas sp. FW305-C-20-S1. Next base: position 120,936 of record NZ_JBYTEK010000008.1, read on the forward strand.
ATGATGGGGCATGGGCAGGCAGCTATTCGCAGGCGAGCGATCTGTGTACCGAACCGGGCAGCGGGCGTAGTTGCCGCGATGGATTCAGGGACAGCCTGTCGATTGTCGAAGAATCACTGGGCTACAGGGTTGAGCTGCACAGTACCCAGGCGATGCAGTACGTCTGCTCCTTTGTGCTGCACATGAAGCCAGAGGGCGGAAAGCTGATTCATCAGTCCGAACTAGGCACAGTGGCTATCGAGCAACATGCAGGTGCGCTGAGAGTCTCATCCGGCGGGATCGACCCGACGGCAACGGGTTTGGCATTGTGCGGCACGCATGCTGATATTGATGGTCTGGAGTTTTCTTCTGTGGGCAATCGCACGCGTTCCAGGTAACGCCATGGCGCCCGCAACTGATTGATCCAGGCGGAAGACATCCACGCATGGCGTGGATCTACTGCGCGGCTGTTGGGTCCGCCTTGAAGCGAGCCGAGCACCGCAGGTCCGGCGGGGGCGGAGAGGCGCGGGTGTCTGAGCGCAGCGAGTTCCGCGCCGTCCCCCGGCGGGCCGAGGAGCGCAGGGTACCGGTGCGCAGCACCGGCTCGCGGATGGCGGCGCGTTTCTTTTGGTTACTTTTCTTTCCGCGCGGAAAGAAAAGTAACGCCCATGAACGCATGCGCCCGCCACAGCAATTAGGCGGAAGAGAGACGCGTGGCGTTACGCCCCGCCGGCAAACCCATGCTGGCGCCACGCCTCGTACATCACCACCGCAACGGTGTTGGACAGGTTGAGGCTACGGTTGTCCGGCCGCATCGGCAGGCGCAGCCGGCGACCATCGGGCAGGGCATCAAGCACGTCCTGCGGCAGGCCACGACTTTCCGGGCCGAACAGGAAGGCATCACCGTCGTCGAACGCCACGCTGTCATAGCGGACGCTGGCACGCGTACTCAGGGCGAACAACCGCTTCGGTGCGATCCGCGCCAGCGCAGTGTCCAGGTCCGGATGCACCTGCAGGCGCGAGTACTCGTGGTAGTCCAGGCCGGCGCGCTTGAGCTGCTTGTCTTCCAGTGCGAAGCCGAGCGGCTCGACCAGGTGCAGCTGCGCGCCGGTGTTGGCGCAGAGCCGGATCACATTGCCCGTGTTGGGCGGGATTTCCGGTTGGAACAGGATCACGTGGAACTGGGGCGCGGCATTCATCGGCGCAGTGTACCTGCGACGGCGGCCGCCTTTACGACGCACGCCCCGCGCGGGGCAGGGCGGACGTCGCTTACGGGCGCAGCAGGACCTGGGCGGTTTCGGCAGCGAAGGCCTGCAGCTGGGCGGCGCTCGGACGCACCTGCAGGGCCGGCAGGTTGACGATCACCTGGTTGGCGACGCTGGTGGCGGCCGCTGCCAGGGTGGCGGCGTAGCGCTGGGCTTCCTGCTCGGCAGCCAGGGCGACGCGCTGCTCTAGGCTCGGGCGCACTTCAACCGAGGCCAGGGTGGTGATCGGCAGCGCGGCGGCGACCGGGCTGGCGATGAAGCCGTCGCGCTCGGCCAGCTGGTCGACGCTGGGGCGCACTTCGACAGTGGCCAGGGTCGGGATGCCGCTGGCCTGTTCCCAGGCCTGCTGGACCAGCTGGTCGGCGGCCGGGCGGACCTGCACGGTGGACAGGGTCTTGATGGATTCGGAGGCCTGCACCGACGAAACAACCGCGGTGCCGGCGATCAGGGCGATGGCGATGGCAATGGTCTTGGCGTTCATGACGGGGCCTGTTTAGTGTTGGTGAGCAGTGGTGTGGTAGTAAGGTAGAACACCAGTTCTGGGGATGCAAGCGGAATTTTCGATTTCCTGCTTTTGTTCAGTCTTCAGTCAGCTTTCGTCTGAAGCCCTTCCTAGCGCAGGAAGTACAAAGCAATCCCCGTGCCAACTTTTAGTCGTTGATTCATAAGGGTTTTATGACTCGCCGAAAGTGTCCGCAGGGCGGACACCTGTCCATTCGGGGGGCTGCGGACACTGTCCGGACGTGAATCACCGCCGTTCGTGACCCGCGAACGGCCAATCACGAAGGCCGAGGGGGCCGATCACCCCCAGTGACTGGTGGCCGATACCGGTGGCCGCACGCCCGCGCTAGGATCGGGATTCACCTTCGTGACCAAGGACCCGGATATGTCGCTCACCCTGCGCCCGCGCGCCGCGCTGCTCGCTGTTGCTCTCAGTACTGCTCTCGGCACGCTCGCGCCGACCTACGCGCTGGCGGCCAAGCCGGCCGCGACCAGCAAGGTCGATATCCCGTTCGAGCAGTTCACCCTGCCCAACGGCCTGCGCGTGGTGGTGCATACCGATCGCAAGGCACCGATCGTTGCGGTCAACATCTGGTACCACGTCGGCAGCAAGGACGAGCCCGCCGGTCGCACCGGCTTCGCGCATCTGTTTGAACACCTGATGTTCCAGAGCAGCGAGAACCACGACGGCGAGTACTTCGAACCCTTCAAGCAGGTGGGTGCGACCGGCCAGAACGGCACCACCAATACCGACCGCACCAACTATTTCGAGAACGTGCCGACCACCGCGCTGGACATGGCGCTGTGGATGGAATCGGACCGCATGGGCCATCTGGTGGGCGCGATCGACCAGGCTGCGCTCGACGAACAGCGTGGCGTGGTGCAGAACGAGAAGCGCCAGGGCGAGAACCAGCCCTATGGCCAGGTGTGGGAACAGCTCAACCGCGCGCTGTATCCGGTGGGCCACCCGTACCACCACAGCGTGATCGGCTCGATGAATGATCTCAACGCCGCCTCGCTGGACGACGTCAAGACCTGGTTCCGCACCTGGTACGGCCCGAACAACGCGGTACTGGTGCTGGCCGGTGACATCGACCTGGCTACCGCCAAGGAAAAGGCCGCCAAGTACTTCGGCAGCATCCCGGCCGGCCCGACCATGGCGCAGCCGAAGGTGGATGTGGCCAAGCGGCCGGCCGACACCCGCGAGGTGATGACCGACAAGGTGCCGCAGGCACGCATCTACCGCGCCTGGAACGTGGCGCAGGTCGGCACCACCGACGTCGACCAGCTGCAGCTGCTGGCCTATGTGCTCGGCGGCGCCAAGTCCTCGCGCCTGAGCCAGCGCCTGCAGCACCAGGACAAGCTGGTGGACAACATCAGCGCCGGCGCTTACGCCTCGCAGCTGGGTTCCAACTTCATGGTGATGGCCACGGTGAAGCAGGGCCAGGATCCGGCCAAGGTCGAAAAGATCATCGATGAGGAAATCGAGCGCCTGCTCAAGGAGGGCCCGACCGCCGAAGAACTGGCACGCGCCAAGACCGGCTCGCGCGCGGCGTTCATCCGCGGCATCGAGCGCATCGGCGGCTTCGGTGGCAAGGCCGATGCGCTGGCCGAGTGCACGGTCTACACCGGCGACCCGGGCTGCTTCCGCACCTCGCTGGCCAACATCGACAAGGCCACCGCTGCCGACCTCAAGCGCCTGGGCGCGCAGTGGCTGGACAAGGGCAGCCACACCCTGGTGGTCGAGCCGGGTGAACGCGTGGCGCTGAAGGAAGACCCCTCGCAGGCGCCGAAGCCGTTCAACGTGCCGGCGGTCGACAGCAGGTACAGCACCCTGCCCGAGCAGGTGGACCGCAAGGCCGGCGTGCCGCAGACCCGCGAATTCCCGCAGCTGAAGTTCCCGGCCCTGCAGCGCGCCACGCTGAAGAACGGCACCCAGGTGGTGCTGGCCGAGCGCCACGAGATTCCGGTGGTGCAGTTCAGCTACCAGTTCCCGGGTGGCTTTACCGCCGACCAGGGCCGCAAGCCGGGCACCGCCAACTTCACCATGAGCCTGATGACCGAAGGCGCCGGCAAGCTCGGCTCGCTGGCCTTCGCCGATGCAGCCGATGCGCTGGGTGCGGATCTCGATGCGTCCGCAGGCCTGGATTCGGTGGATGTGGAACTGTCCGCGCTGAAGGAGAACCTGGTGCCGTCGCTGGCGCTGTATGCCAGCCTGCTGCGCGAGCCGCGCTTCGAGCAGAGCGAGATCGACCGGGTCAAGGCGACCTGGATCGCCGGCATCCAGCAGGAGAAGGTCAACCCGGGTGCGGTAGCGATGCGCGTGCTGCCGCCGCTGCTGTACGGCAAGGGCCACCCGTACGCGATCCCGTTCACCGGCAGCGGTGACGAAGCGGCGATCAGCAGCCTGGGCCGCGAGGATCTGGTCGACTTCCACCGCGACTGGCTGCGTCCGCAGGACGGCACCCTGATCGTGGTTGGCGATACCACCCTGGCCGAGATCGTGCCGCTGCTGGACAAGCAGCTGGGCGACTGGAAGGCCACCGGTGATGCGCCGACGATCAAGGCCACCACCGCCGTGGCGCTGCCGAAGAGCCCGCGCGTGTTCCTGATCGACCAGCCGGGCGCGGTGCAGGCCAACCTGTTCGCCGGCCAGGTCGTGCCGCCGTCCAGCGATGCCAGCTCGACCCGCTTCGACATCGCCAACGGCGTGATCGGTGGTGACTTCACTTCGCGCCTGAACATGAACCTGCGCGAGGACAAGCACTGGTCCTACGGTGCCCGCACCAGCGCCAGCAACACCGTGGGCCAGCGCCCGTGGATGGCGATGGCACCGGTGCAGATCGACAAGACCGGCCCGGCCATGGCGGAAATGCGCAAGGAGATCGCCGAGTTCGCCAACGGCAGCAAGCCGGCGACCGACGCGGAAGTGGCGCGCATCCGCAACATCCAGACGCTGAGCCTGCCCGGCGCCTACGAGACCGCCAGCGCGGTGGCCTCGACCATCGGCACGATCGTGCAGTTCAAGCGTCCGGACGACTACGTGCTGCGCCGCAAGGCCGAGATCGAAGCGATGACCCCGGCACAGGTGCAGCAGGCGGCAGCGGAGATCAAGCCGCAGGCGCTGACCTGGGTGGTGGTGGGCGACCTCAAGCAGACCGAAGCGGCCGTGCGCGCCTTGAACCTGGGCGAAGTGACCGTGATCGATGCCGAAGGCAACCCGGTCAAGAAGTAAGGGATGTGCCTGCCCGCTCCGGCGGGCAGGCCTCCGGTGGTAGTGCCGGGCCGCGCCCGGCGAGCGCGCAGCGCGGCATCTGGACGCCTTCGAAGAACCGCCGGGCATGGCCCGGCGCTACCGCAGCCCTCTCCGGCTATCCCTGATTCAGACGGTTCAGGCACACTCCTGACATTCCCTTCCAGGATCCTGCCCATGCGCGTTCTGCTGCTGTCGTCCCTGTTGCTCACCGTCACCGCCTGCACCTGGGTGCCGATCGAACCGGCCGGCAAGGCGACCCGCGTGCTGCCGGCAGGCCCGGTACCGGCCGGCTGCATCTCCAAGGGCGAAGTAGTGGTGACCGTGAAGAGCAAGGTCGGCTTCTACAACCGCAACCCGCTGCGGGTGCAGGAAGAGCTGGAAACCCTGGCCCGCAACGAGGCCCCGACCACCGGCGCCAACGCCGTGCAGGCCGCTGCGGCCCCTGCCGATGGCAGCCAGCGCTTCGCCGCCTTCCAGTGCCCGCCGCGCTGAATCCTTCACCATACGGCCAAGGCTGAATTCGTAAAGATGCGGTGAAGGCCCGGGGGGTTATAGAATAGCGCCCCCTTTGCCTGAGCCTTGGCGCTAACCTCGATGCTCTTCAAGAATGTCTCGATTGCCGGCCTGGCTCACGTTGATGCGCCGCACACGCTGACGACCAAGGAAATCAACGAACGCCTGCAGCCGACGCTGGATCGCCTTGGTATCCGTACCGACGTCCTCGGCGACATCGCCGGCATCCACGCGCGCCGCCTGTGGGACAACGGTGTCCTGGCGTCCGATGCGGCCACCATGGCTGGCCGCAAGGCGCTGGAAGACGCAGGCATCGATGCGACGCAGGTGGGCCTGTTGATCAACACCTCGGTCAGCCGTGACTACCTGGAGCCGTCCACCGCTTCCATCGTGTCCGGCAACCTCGGTGTCAGCGACGAGTGCATGACCTTCGACGTCGCCAATGCCTGCCTGGCCTTCATCAACGGCATGGACATCGCTGCGCGCATGCTTGAGCGCGGTGAGATCGACTATGCGCTGGTGGTGGATGGCGAGACCGCCAACCTGGTGTACGAAAAGACCCTGGAGCGGATGACCGCGCCGGACGTCACCGCTGACGACTTCCGCAACGAGCTGGCGGCGCTGACCACCGGTTCCGGTGCAGCCGCGATGGTGATGGCCCGTTCGGAGCTGGTGCCCGACGCGCCGCGCTACAAGGGTGGCGTGACCCGCTCGGCCACCGAGTGGAACCAGCTGTGCCTGGGCAACCTGGACCGCATGGTCACCGACACCCGCATGCTGCTGATCGAGGGCATCAAGCTGGCCCAGAAGACCTTCACCGCCGCCAAGATCGCACTGGGCTGGGCCGTGGAAGAGCTGGACCAGTTCGTCATCCACCAGGTCAGCCAGCCGCACACCGCGGCGTTCATCAAGAATTTCGGCATCGACCCGAAGAAGGTCATGACCATCTTCGGCGAGCACGGCAACATCGGTCCGGCCTCGGTGCCGATCGTGCTGAGCAAGCTCAAGCAACTGGGCAAGCTGAAGAAGGGCGACCGCATCGCGCTTCTGGGCATCGGCTCGGGCCTGAACTGCTCGATGGCCGAAGTGGTCTGGTAAAAAAGTCACCGCTGACCTGCTGCGCGCCGTCCGCACCTGCCAGCCAATCGCTCGCGACGGACAGCGATGAGTTTTCCAAGTGTCCAAGGGCCGGTTCTACCGGCCCTTTCTACAGGTGCGATCCGATGTCCCAGCTTCCCGGTTACCCCGCCCACCCGCAGCGTTTCGAGGTCCGCCCCGGCCTGTCGATGAACTATCTCGACGAAGGCCCGCGCGATGGCGAAGTGGTGGTGATGGTGCACGGCAACCCGTCGTGGAGCTATTACTGGCGCACGCTGGTGGCCGGCCTGTCGGACAGGTACCGCTGCATCGTGCCGGACCATATCGGCATGGGCCTGTCGGACAAGCCTGACGACAGCCGCTACGAGTACACGCTGCAGTCGCGGGTGGATGATCTGGATGCGCTGCTGAAGCATCTGGGCATCACCGGCCCGGTGACGCTGGCCGTGCACGACTGGGGCGGCATGATCGGTTTCGGCTGGGCGCTGTCGCACCACGACCAGGTCAAGCGCCTGGTGGTGCTCAACACCGCCGCGTTCCCGATGCCGGCGGCCAAGAAGATGCCGTGGCAGATCGCGCTGGGCCGGCACTGGAAGATCGGCGAGTGGATCATCCGCACCTTCAATGCGTTCTCCTCCGGTGCCTCGTGGCTGGGCGTGGAGCGGAAGATGCCGGCCGATGTGCGCCGCGCCTACGTGTCGCCGTACAACAGCTACGCCAACCGCATCAGCACCATCCGCTTCATGCAGGACATTCCGCTGTCGCCGGCCGACAAGGCGTGGTCACTGCTGGAGCGCGCCGGCAAGGCGCTGCCGTCGTTCGCCGATCGTCCGGCCCTCCTCGGCTGGGGCCTGCGTGATTTCGTGTTCGACCACCACTTCCTGAAGGGCTTCCAGGCGGCGTTGCCGAAGGCGCAGGTGCATGCCTTCGAGGATGCCGGCCACTACGTGCTTGAAGACAAGCATGAAGTGCTGGTGCCGGAGATCCGGGCGTTCCTGGACGCGAACCCGATCTGAAGAGTGTGCCGACCAACGGTCGGCACCCACCGGGAGAGTGAACGGGTGGGTGCCGACCGTTGGTCGGCACGCCTGGGGAAGGGATGGGTGGGTGCCGACCGTTGGTCGGCACGCCCGTCACGCGGCGATCGGCGCCTGTGGCGAGGGGCTGTTGCCGTTGTCGTCCGGGTGGTCGTCGTCGTTGTCCGCGCCGTCGCGCCAGCGCCAGTCGGCCAGGGTCAGCGGATCCAGCCCATAGGCGATGCGGGCCTTGTCGCACTGCGGGCTGGCCTTGCCGTACTCCCACGATGCATCCACCTCGCGGCACACGCTGGGGCGGTTGGGGTGGATCGTGCAGCGCGAATAGACGCCGATCTGCGCGTCCAGCGCCACGCAGCGCACCGGCTTGGAATGGGTGCCGCGCATGCACAGGCGGTGCGGGTCGAGCACCTCGGTGAGCTGGTGCGGCACGCCGCCGGGGGTGACCTCGTCCGATTCCATCCAGTGGAAGGCCACGCGGTACTGGGTGCAGCAGGCGCCGCAGGTCATGCAGGGATGTTGCATGGGCAAGCCGCCTCGGGCGGCATCGGGAAAGGGACGAGGATGCGGATTTTCCACGCTGGCGGCCGCCGCGCAAGAAATTCCGTAAGCGGCGACAATGAACGGATGAACCGATCCTGCAACATCGCCGCGCGGCTGCCCGAGCTGGCGCGTGAACGCCCCGACCAGATCGCCATCCGCTGCCCCGGGCGGCGCGGCGCCGGCAACGGCATGGCGGCCTACGACGTGACCCTGGATTACCGCCAGCTGGACGCCCGCAGCGATGCGATGGCGGCCGGCCTGGCCGGTTACGGTATCGGCCGCGGGGTGCGCACGGTGGTGATGGTGCGGCCGTCGCCGGAGTTCTTCCTGTTGATGTTCGCCCTGTTCAAGCTGGGCGCGGTGCCGGTGCTGGTCGATCCGGGCATCGACAAGCGCGCGCTGAAGCAGTGCCTGGACGAGGCACAGCCGCAGGCCTTCATCGGCATCCCGCTGGCCCACGTGGCGCGGCTGGCGCTGCGCTGGGCGCCTTCGGCGACCCGCCTGGTGACCGTCGGCCGCCGCCTGGGCTGGGGCGGTACCACGCTGGCCGCGCTGGAGCGTGCCGGCGCCAACAGTGGCCCGATGCTGGCCGACACCGATGGCGAGGACACGGCGGCGATCCTGTTCACCAGCGGCTCCACCGGCGTGCCCAAGGGCGTGGTCTACCGCCACCGCCACTTCGTCGGCCAGATCGAGCTGCTGGGCAGCGCCTTCGGCATGGAGGCGGGTGGGGTGGACCTGCCGACCTTCCCGCCGTTTGCGCTGTTCGATCCGGCACTGGGCCTGACCTCGGTGATTCCGGACATGGACCCGACCCGGCCGGCCCAGGCCGACCCGGCGCGCCTGCATGACGCCATCCAGCGTTTCGGCGTGACCCAGCTGTTCGGCTCGCCCGCACTGATGCGGGTGCTGGCGCGGCACGGGCGGCCGTTGCCGACGGTGACCCGGGTGACCTCGGCCGGTGCGCCGGTGCCGCCGGACGTGGTTGCCACGATCCGCAGCCTGCTGCCGGCCGATGCCCAGTTCTGGACGCCGTATGGCGCCACCGAGTGCCTGCCGGTGGCGGTGGTCGAGGGGCGCGAGCTGGAGCGTACGCGCGCGGCCACCGAGGGCGGTGCCGGCACCTGCGTCGGCAGCGTGGTCGCACCGAACGAGGTGCGCATCATCGCCATCGACGATGCGCCGCTGCCGGACTGGTCGCAGGCGCGCGTACTGGCAGTGGGCGAGATCGGTGAGATCACCGTGGCCGGACCGACCGCCACCGACAGTTATTTCAACCGTCCGCAGGCGACGGCGGCGGCGAAGATCAGCGAAACCCTGGCCGATGGCAGCGTCCGCATCGTGCATCGCATGGGCGATGTCGGCTACTTCGATGCGCAGGGACGGCTGTGGTTCTGTGGCCGCAAGACCCATCGCGTGGAAACCGCCCACGGACCGCTGTACACCGAACAGGTCGAGCCGGTGTTCAACACCGTACCCGGCGTGGCACGCACTGCGCTGGTGGGCGTCGGCGCGGCCGGTGCGCAGGTGCCGGTGCTGTGCGTGGAGCTGCAGCGTGGCCAGTCCGACAGCCCTGCTCTGCGCGAGGCGCTGCATGCCACGGCCGCTGCGCGTCTGCCCGAGATGAAGCTGGAACACGTGCTGATGCATCCGGCGTTCCCCGTCGATATCCGTCACAACGCCAAGATCGGTCGCGAGAAGCTCGCCGTCTGGGCACGCGCCGAACTGGAGAAACGCGCATGAAGATCCTGGTCACCGGCGGTGGTGGTTTTCTTGGCCAGGCGCTGTGCCGTGGCTTGGTCGAACGTGGCCACCAGGTGCTGGCGTTCAACCGCAGCCACTACCCGCAACTGCAGGCGCTGGGCGTGGGCCAGATCCGCGGTGACCTGGCCGATCCGCAGGCGGTGCTGCATGCGGTGGCCGGCGTCGATGCGGTGTTCCACAACGGTGCCAAGGCGGGTGCGTGGGGCAGCTATGACAGCTACCACCAGGCCAACGTGGTCGGCACCGACAACGTCATCGCCGCCTGCCGCGCGCATGGCATCGGCAGGCTGGTCTACACCTCCACGCCCAGCGTGACCCACCGCGCCACGCACCCGGTGGAAGGACTGGGTGCGGACGAAGTGCCGTATGGCGAGGATTTCCAGGCGCCGTACGCGGCGACCAAGGCGATTGCCGAACAGCGCGTGCTGGCGGCCAATGACGCGACCCTGGCAACCGTGGCGTTGCGTCCGCGGTTGATCTGGGGCCCGGGCGACCAGCAGCTGGTGCCGCGCCTGGCCGATCGTGCACGCGCTGGCCGTTTGCGCCTGGTGGGCGATGGCAACAACAAGGTCGATACCACGTACATCGACAACGCCGCGCTGGCGCATTTCCTCGCCTTCGAGGCGCTGGCACCGGGCGCGGCCTGCGCCGGCAAGGCGTACTTCATTTCCAATGGCGAACCGCTGCCGATGCGCGAGCTGGTCAACAAGCTGCTGCAGGCGGTGGGCGCTCCAACCGTGGACAAGGCGATCAGCTTCAAGACGGCGTATCGGATCGGCGCGATCTGCGAGCGGCTGTGGCCGCTGCTGCGCCTGCGTGGCGAGCCGCCGCTGACGCGCTTCCTGGCCGAGCAGCTGTGCACGCCGCACTGGTACAGCATGGAGCCGGCGCGCCGTGATTTCGGCTACGTGCCGCAGGTCAGCATCGAAGAAGGGCTGCGACGACTGAAGGCCGCATCATGACGGCGGCATCACCGCGCTGAAGCCTTCATTACGCGCAGAGATCGCCATCACCGGTTGCACACCGGCAGATGCGCAGGATGGACACAACGCCACCCACGGCCGACCACCTGCGAGGAGCACCATGCTGCATTACGCCGTCATCTTCTTTGTCATCGCCATCATCGCCGCCGTGCTCGGTTTCTCCGGCATCGCCGGTGCCGCCAGCAACATCGCCTGGATCCTGTTCGTGGTGTTCCTGGTGCTGGCGGTGATCTCGATGTTCCGCAAGCGCACATGACCGCTTGAGTAGTAGTGCCGGCCGCTGGCCGGCAACCTCGATTACCCGGGGTTGCAGACTGGCGGCCGGCACTGCCGAAGCGCGGTCAGCGCACCGCGCTGTGCAATCGGCGATCGGCGTCGTGCCGTTCCATCGCCAGTTCGATCAGGCGCGTGATCAGCGCCGTGTAGCCCACGCCACTGGCGCCCCACAGCTTCGGATACATGCTGATGCGGGTGAAGCCGGGCAGCGTGTTGACCTCGTTGATGACGATCCGACCATCCGCGGTCAGGAACACATCCACGCGCGCCATGCCGGCGCATTCCAGTACCTGGTACGCCTGAAGCGCGATGTCCTGGATACGCGCCTGCGTCGCCGCGTCGATCGCGGCCGGCACCACCACTTCGGCGCCATCTTCGTTGATGTACTTGGTGTCGTAGGCGTAGAACTCGTCGTGCAGCACCACCTCGCCACAGATGCTGGCCTGCGGCCGCTCGTTGCCGAGCACCGCGCATTCGATCTCGCGGCCGACCACGGCCGATTCCACCAGAACCTTGTGGTCGTAGCGCAGCGCAGTGTGCAATGCCTCGGCGAAACCGTCGGCGTCCTTGACCTTGCTCACGCCCACCGATGAGCCCTGGTTGGCAGGCTTCACGAACAGCGGCAGGCCGAGTGCCGCGATCAGGGCATCGACATCGACCGTATCGGCTTCATGGCGGCGGATGCAGACCCACGGCGCCACCTGCAGGCCGGCATCGCGCAGCAGGCGCTTGGTTACATCCTTGTCCATGGCTACCGCCGAACCCAGTACCGGCGAGCCGACGAAGGGCAGGTTGGCCATGCGCAGCAGGCCCTGCAGCGCGCCGTCCTCGCCCAGCGGACCGTGCACGATCGGCAGCACTACATCGATCTGCCCCAGCGCGCTGCCCGCATCGGTCGGTTGCAGCTGAGCCTGCTCGGTGCCGGGCAGAACCGCCAGCGCGGTACCGGAAGGATGCAGGGCGATGCGCGCCGGATCCTCGGCATTGAGCAGGAAGGTGTCCGGCTGGCTCAGGTGCCACTGGCCCTGCTTGTCGATGCCGATCAGCACCGGTTCGAAGCGCTCGCGGTCGAGCGCGTCGAGAATGTTCTTCGCCGACTGCAGCGAAACTTCGTGTTCGGAAGACCTGCCACCGAAGATGATGCCAACCCGTGTCCGTGCCATGGAAATGCGATGTCCTGTGCGTTGCGTGGCTCCATAGCATGAACCTTCATCGGCCTTCCGCGTGAGGCACGGATGAACCAGAAATCCCTTCGCACGCGTCAATTGCGCATGCCCTGATCTACCGTGTCGACCAAGGTCGACACCTGCTGAGGTTGCCGGCCAGCGGCCGGCACTACCGCAAATGGCTACCGGAAACCTGTCGAAGGCGGGGTGGGGCCGGTTGCGGGGGTGTCCGCGGCATGGATGCCGCGGCCAAGCCCCCAGGGGTGAGGGCGCTTTGCTTGCGAAGCACTGCTTCGCAAGCGCCCGAGCGCACAGCCGCCAGCGGCTGGGCCGGACCGCGGAGCGGGGTTTACGGCGTCCCCCGCAACCGGACCCACCCCGCCCCCCACAGCAAGCCAGCGTTTGACGTTGACGTTGACGTCGCCGTTGCTCTGGCCGTTGCGTCTGCGGGTGCCGGGCGGCAGCCCGGCCCAAGCCCCCCACCCACGCAGGTAGAATGCGCACATGGCTCTTTCCCTGCTCAAGTCCCTCAAGCCGGTCGCTGGCCGTGCCCTGCAGATCGCCCTGAACCGCGCGCTGGCGCTGGATCCGGATACCCGCCACGCACTGGCCGGCCTCGACGGTCGCCATATCGACTTGACCCTGGACGCGCCGCCGCTGGCAATGCGCATCAGCGTCGACGGTGACCAGTTGCGTGTCGGCCCGGTGGATGCGCAGGAAGCCGACCTGGCCGTGCGCAGCAGCCTGGCCGGCGTGCTGGCACAGCTGCCGCTGCTGGCGCGTGCCCGCCAGGGCGCTGACAACGGCAAGGGGCGCGTGCGCGTGGCCGGCGATGCCGAGCTGGCGCGCCGCCTGCAGCAGCTGGCCAAGGGCTTCGATCCGGACTGGCAGCAGCCGTTCGTCAGCGTGTTCGGTGACGTGCTGGGCGTGCAGGTGGCCAACACCCTGCGCAGCGCCCTGCAGCATGCCCGCCAGGGGGCGATCGACCTCGCCCATAGCGCCGCTGAATTCATCACCGAGGAATCGCGCGACGTGGTGCCACGTGCCGAGCTGGATGCCTTCCACGATGACGTGGACGTGCTGCGCGACGATGTCGAGCGCCTCGGCGCACGCGTGCAGCGCCTGCGGGGTGCCGCATGAAGGCGCTGCTGCGGGCCAGCCGCATCGGCCGGGTGATCCTGCGTTACCGCCTCGACGACCTGCTGCAGGGCACCCCGGCCGAGCGCTGGCTGCGCCTGGCCAAGCCGTTCGTTCCGCGCGCATCGGCCGCCATCGCGGCACAGTCGCGGGGTGCACGCCTACGCCTGGCGCTGCAGGACCTGGGGCCGATCTTCGTGAAGTTCGGTCAGATCCTGTCCACCCGCCGCGACCTGGTGCCGCCGGACGTGGCCAATGAGCTGACCCTGCTGCAGGATCGGGTCAAGCCCTTCGACGGCGAGACCGCACGCCGCATCGTCGAGGAAGCGCTGGGCCTGCCGGTCAGCGAAGCCTTCGCCAGTTTCGATACCGAGCCACTGGCCTCGGCGTCGATCGCGCAGGTGCACGCGGCCACCCTGGCCGACGGCCGCCAGGTAGTGGTCAAGGTGCTGCGCCCGGGCATCGAAAAACAGATCGACGCCGACATCGCCCTGCTCAACTCGCTGGCGACGCTGGTCGAGCGCACCCATCCGCGCGCCGACAAGATCCGCCCGCGCGAAGTGGTGGCCGAGGTGGAGAACACCCTGGCCGCCGAGCTGGACCTTCAGCGCGAAGGCGCCAATGCCAGCGTGCTGCGCCGCTTCTGGGAGAACTCCGACGACCTGTACGTACCGGAAGTGATCTGGAGCCATACCGCCGAGCGCGCGCTGACCCTGGAGCGCGTATGGGGCATTCCTTCCGACGACATCGCCGCGCTGGACAAGGCCGGCATCGACCGCAAGGCGCTGGCCGCCAAAGGCGTGCGGGTGTTCTACACCCAGGTGTTCCGCGACAACTTCTTCCATGCCGACGCGCACGCCGGCAACATCTGGGTCGACATCGATCCGGCACGCCGCGACAACCCGCGCTTCATCGCGCTGGACTTCGGCATCATGGGCCAGCTCTCGCAGGAAGATCAGTACTACCTGGCCGAGAATTTCATGGCCATCTTCAACCGCGACTACCGCCGCATCGCCGAACTGCACGTGCAGGCGCGCTGGATGCCCGACAACGTGCGCATCGATGATCTGGAAGCGGCAGTGCGTTCGGTGTGCGAGCCGTACTTCACCCGTCCGCTGTCGCAGATCTCGCTGGCCGAAGTGCTGATGAAGCTGTTCCGCGTGGCCCAGCGCTACCAGCTGACCCTGCAGCCGCAGTTGATCCTGCTGCAGAAGACCCTGCTCAACATCGAGGGCGTCGGCCGCCAGCTGGACCCGCAGATCGACATCTGGGCCGTGGCCAAGCCGGTGCTGGCGAAGATCCTGCGCGAGCGCTACAGCCCGCGCCGCGTGGTGCGCGAGATCGGCAAGCGCCTGCCGGAAATCATGACCCATGCGCCGGACATGCCGCGCCTGGTGCACGCCTGGCTGACCCAGCAGGTGGAAGGTCGCCATGAACTGGCGATGCGCTCGCGCGATCTGGTTGCGCTGGATGCCAGCGTGCAGCGCCTGCAGAAGCATGCGGTCGGTGCGATCACCGGCGTCGGCCTGCTGGCGATCGCCGCATTGATGTACGTGCTGCAGCCGCCTGGCTGGTACTGGGGCGACGTGCCGGCGTGGAGCTGGGTGTCCGGTGCGGTTGGAGTGTTCGCACTGGCGCGTGCGTGGTGGCGATGATGGATGCGCTGAGCGCGCTCAAACAGGAGCTCGCGCAGTTCGGCAGCGACAACGATGCGTGCGAAACCGAGCGCGGTCGGCGCATGCTCAACATCACCGCCGACACCGGTGAACTGCTGTCGGTGCTGGTGCGTTTCGGCAACGCCCGCCGCGTGCTGGAGATCGGTACGTCCAACGGTTATTCCACGCTGTGGCTGGCCGAAGCGGCGGCCGCGATCGATGGCCAGGTGACCACGCTGGAGTTCGCTGCCGACAAGGTGGCGATGGCCCGCGCGAATTTCGCCCGCAGTGGATTGGGCGAGCGCATCAACCTGGTCCACGGTGATGCCGGTCAGTGGCTGGCGCAG
The DNA here is from genome assembly GCF_058783335.1 of Stenotrophomonas sp. FW305-C-20-S1. Taxonomy (NCBI): domain Bacteria; kingdom Pseudomonadati; phylum Pseudomonadota; class Gammaproteobacteria; order Lysobacterales; family Lysobacteraceae; genus Stenotrophomonas; species Stenotrophomonas sp. FW305-C-20-S1. The sequence continues at coordinate 136,453 of NZ_JBYTEK010000008.1, forward strand.
GCCGAGCAGGGCTGCATCGACCTGCTGTTCCTGGATTCGGATCGCGGGCAGTACGCGGGCTGGTGGCCGCAGCTGGGTCGGGTACTGCGCCCCGGCGGCCTGCTGGTGGTCGACAACGCCACCTCGCATGCCGGTGAGATGGCGCCGCTGCGCGCCCTGCTGGCCGCCGATGCGGCGTTCACCACCAGCCTGGTGCCGGTGGGCAATGGCGAACTGCTGGCGCTGCGCAACACCTGACCGGGCGTCACCCCGGTAGCGCGGGTCGCTGGCCTGGTGCGGTAGTGGGGGGGGGGGGGGGGGGGGGGGGGGGGGGGGGGGGGGGGGGGGGGGGGGGGGGGGGGGGGGGGGGGG